>SHZD01000086.1 GCA_009692465.1 Myxococcales bacterium | reverse complement strand
CTACGGGTGTTGCCTACGGGTGTTGCCTACGGGTGTTGCCTACGGGTGTTGCCTACGGGTGTTGCCTACGGGTGTTGCCTACGGGTGTTGCCTACGGGTGTTGCCTACGGGCCGCTGAATTTGCCTTAGGGCCCCTAGTGGTGCTGGCGGGCAAGACTGTGCTTACTTGTTCTGCTTTTGCAGTTCACGCAGGTGCAAAATGATCTTCCAGCGGTCTTCTTGGCTGATTTGGCTGGCGTAGGCTGGCATAGCGCCGCGCCCGTAGCTGACAATGTGGAAAATGGTGCCGTCGCTAAAGCCGTTGACTTTACTTTCTTTTGTCGCCAGCGGAAACGACCAGCCGGCCTTTTTGGACACGGTGCCCGCTCCGTCGCCGTTGGTGTTGTGGCAGGGCGCGCAAAACGTTTCAAAACCCCACTGCCCTCGGGTCAAGTGGGCGGCAGTGGCGTCAAAGGGATTCTTCAGTCCTTCTGCAGCTTTGCGCCCGGCATCATCGGCGCCAAAGTGCAGCGGATAGAATTCGCGATCCTTGACGTGGGGCACTGTGCCAACTGGCGGCTTTTGCATGACCATGCCATTGGCGAACACCGGCTTGCCTGTCTTGGCGTTGACCGGCGCTTTGCCCTGCGATTCTGCGCCGGTCGGGAAAAACATGTAGTTAATCCACGGCAAGAACTCGTAGTTTGGCTCGCGGTCCACTTGGCAGCCTGAGCAGGCCAAAGCCACCGTCGCCATCGCCAGAGCTGTCCTTGTGACGCGCCGCGCTGCCAGAATCGAGCGAGTTTTCATCGCAGTTTCCATCGGTTAAGTAAGTTGCACTCGCGCAGGGCGGGCAGGCCAATCGGCGTTGTGTCTAATTGGGTTGAACCCAGGTGATTTCACTGGCGCCATGCAGTTGCATGAGCTCGCGGGCTTTGTGTTCATCGAAACCGCTGACCGCGGGGTCCAGAACCAGCGCAAAACGGTCATCCGTCGTACCCGGCAAGGTAAATTTGGGCTTTTGGCCGGGATACAGCCGCAAGTACGCCAACAGGGTGACCGCCGTGCCGACACCTGCAAACAGAACCGCCAACTCGAAAAGCACCGGCACAAACGCAGTCAACGGCAAAAACGGCTTGCCGCCGACGTTGAGCGGCCAACCGGACCACAGGGGTGTCTCAATGGCCTGGGTGTAACTCTGCAAGAACAGCGACGTCGAAAAGCCGGTCAAGGCCAGTAGAAAACAGGCGTAGGTCATCCACGACCGCGGCAGACCTTGAGCGGCCTCCAAACCATGGACAGCGAACGGCGTAAAGCAGTCGAAAATCGGCAACCCAGCTTCGCGGCTGGCCTTGGTCGCGGCCACAATGTTGTCGTCTTCGAGAAAGTAGCCGACCAAATACTGCTCAGGGGTACCCATTGGTGAATGCGCGGCAGTGCTCATTTTAGACCCCCTTTTCGGCTGCGGCGGGCGCGTGAGCCAAGCCCGGTACGCCACCTGCGGCGTCACTCAAACCATGCCCAGCGGCTGCAGAGTGTGGTTGGCCAAACTTCTTGATCGACTTGACTTCGGCAATGGCAATCGCTGGCAGTAAGCGCGTGAACACCAAGAACGCTGTAAAGAACAAGCCAAAGGTGCCCAAAAGCGTGGTGTATTCCACCCAAGTCGGCGTGTACATCGCCCACGAACTGGGCAGGTAATCGCGGTGCAGCGAGGTCACAATGATCACGAAGCGCTCAAACCACATGCCGACGTTGACCACCAGCGACATGATGAAAATCACGGTGACATTGGTGCGCATCTTCTTGAACCAGAACACCTGTGGACTGATCACGTTGCAACTGACCATGATCCAATACGACCACGACATCGGCCCGGTGGCGCGATTGAAGAAGCAAAACCCTTCGTAATTGCTGCCGGAATACCAAGCCATCAAAAACTCGGTGGCATAGGCGAGGCCGACCATCATGCCGGTGGCCGTGATAATCAAACACATGTTTTCCAAGTGCTTAATCGTAATAAGGTGCTCGATGTTGAGCACTTTGCGGGCAATCAGCAGCAGCGTCAGCACCATCGCAAAGCCAGAAAAAATCGCCCCGGCCACAAAGTACGGCGGGAAAATAGTCGCGTGCCAGCCGGGAATGACCGACGTCGCAAAGTCCATCGACACGATGGTATGAACCGACAGCACCAGCGGCGTGCTCAGACCGGCCAGCAGCATGTACACAGTTTCGTAGTGAACCCAGTGCTTGTTCGAGCCCGACCAGCCCAGACTGAGCGCGCCGTACACAATTTTGCGAATCGGGTGCTTGGCGCGGTCGCGCACGGTCGCCAAGTCCGGAATCAGGCCAACGAACCAAAATACGGCAGAAATCGTAAAATACGTTGAAATTGCGAAGAAGTCCCAAATCAAAGGGCTGCGGAAGTTGGTCCACAGCGGGCCGCGCAGGTTGGGCACCGGCGCGAACCATAGGGCGCCAAACCACGGTCGGCCCATGTGAATCAGCGGGAAAAGCGCGGCGCAGATAACCGCGAACAGGGTCATCGCCTCGGCAGAGCGGTTGATCGACGTCCGCCATTTTTGGCGAAACAGGAACAAGATCGCAGAGATCAAAGTGCCGGCGTGGCCAATGCCCACCCAAAACACGAAGTTGGTGATGTCAAATCCCCAGCCGATGGTCTTGTTCAAGCCCCAAGTGCCAACGCCTTCGTATTGCTGCCAGCCGATGGCGCATAGCCCCAGCGCCAGCCACGACGCGGTCATGGCGAAGGTGCCCCACCACAGCTTGGATGGCATGGATTCCATCGGCTTAAGCACGTCGTTGGTAATTTGCGCGTACGACGGATTGCCGATGACCAGAGGCTGGCGCAGGTGAGACACGGGTGCGGACATCGAAATCTCCTTGCGCTACATGCGCTTGGGAGCTAGTTCAGTTTGGGACCAATTCCGGTTAGGGCCAGTCTCAGTCAGGGGCCAATCATTGTCAGTGCCCAGCGCAGTTGCCCATTCGCCACCGCGCGGGCCTCTCTTGAGGTCGGTCTAGGTCCAACCTAGGAGCGTGTCGGAGTATTCCGGCTCGCTCCTAGCGCCGTCTGGCTAGACGGCGGCAACTGTCTGAAACTGCACGGATTCACTCCGGGCAGTTCTTGGACAGTTGAGAATAGTTGACTGGCTAGGAGTCTGTCGGATCGTAATAGATTCATTATGTATAACCTGATAGACATTTCACAACCGATTGATTTCCGACAGGCTCCTAGTGGCCGGCTGGCGGTGCCGCTTCGGCTTTTGGCTCCGCAAGAGGTTGGCCGTGGGCGGCCCCTGCAGCTTCTTTGGGGTGGGCAGCCACTGCGGCTTCTTTGGGGTGGGCAGCCACTGCGGCTTCTTTGGGGTGGGCACCACCGCGATCGGCATTGCGAACTTTGGTCATGTAACTGACGGCCGGCTGGGTGCCAACCTCGACCAAAGCGGAATAGTTGCGCGGGTCTTCGTACTGCTTGCGCACTTTGCTGTCCATCAAATTGAGGTCGCCAAACGAGATCGCGTCGGACGGGCAGGTCTGCTGGCAGGCCGGCTTGACTTCGCCATCTTTGACGTACTTGGGCTGCAGGTGCTTGCCTTCGGCCTGCGCTTTAGTGAGCTCGTCGACATTGCTCGGCTGACGCTTTTCACCCGACTGGCGGTCCGAATCGCGCAGCGCGTTGGACTTGGCCTCTTGAATCCGCTGTACACAAAACGAACACTTTTCCATCACCCCGCGCGAGCGCTTGACGATGTCCGGATTGAGCGCCAACGTCACCAGATCCATATCGAACTTGTCGACCATCTCGCGCGTCGGGTAGTTGAACCAATTGAACCGCCGGACCTTGTACGGACAATTATTGGCGCAATAGCGGGTGCCAATGCAGCGGTTGTAGGCCTGGGCGTTGAGCCCTTCGGACGTGTGCAGGGTCGCCAACACCGGGCACACCGTCTCGCATGGCGCATTGTCGCAGTGCTGGCACAGCATCGGCATGTGCACGACTTCGGGGTTGTCCGCCAAATCGAGCAAGTCGGGCTTGGTGGCATCCCAGTCGTATTCGCCGTGGGCGTAGCTCTTGCGCTCCGAGAAGTAGCGGTCGATGCGCAGCCAATGCATCTCGCGGCGGACCAACACTTCGTGCTTGCCGACCACCGGGACGTTGTTTTCAATGTTGCAGGCGACAATGCAGGCGCCGCAACCGGTGCAGGCGTTCAAATCGATCGCCATGCCCCACTTGTAGCCAGGATACTGGTGACGGCTCCACAGTGACCGCGTCGTGCGCGCGTCCTGGGCGTTGGTGTCGTGCAGCGCAGAATCCAGCGGTTCGTTGCCCGACTTAGGCTCTTTTTGCCAGTGCTCCAGCGAGGTTTCACGCACGGAATCGCGGTGTTCGTAGCTGTGATGGGTCTGCGAAAACGCCACCGGGTCTTGCTTGCCCGTCGCCTTGACATCGGCTTTGGCAATCTCGGCAAGGGCCCCAAACGGCATGACATTTTGGCCGACGCCGTCGCTCAGGCGGCCCACCGACTTGGCACGCCCATAGCCCACCGGCAGACCAATGACGCCGTCATGCATACCCGGACTGAGAACAACCGGCAATTCCACTTGCACGGCACCGCTTTGCACCACAACCACGTCGCTCGACATCACGCCTAGTTCTTGCGCCGCTTTGGGCGAGATGCAGGCGTAATTGCCCCATGTCGCTTTGGACATCGGGTCGGGCAGCTCTTGCAGCATCGGGTTGTTGGCGGTGTCGCCGCTGCCCAAGCCGACCTTGGGAAACAGCACGACTTCAAATTTGCCGGCCTGCCCAATCGAAAGTGCAGGCGAAGACAACGCTTTCGCGGTGCCGATGGCATCAAACTTGGCGGGAATCACCGGTGGCAATGCCACGACTGCGGTGGCCGGTGTGGCCGGGGCAGGCAAAGCCACCGCGGAGGCTTCGGCTGGCAGCGCGGCCGGGCTCACATCGGCTGCGGCGGCAACTGGACTGGCCTCAGCGGCGGCTTCGACCGCCTTTTCAACCCTGTTTTCGGCCCTGTCGACTGCGGCCGCTTCGTCGGCTGGCTGCGGTGCCTGCGCGATCATCGGACCACCCGGCGGCGGCGCCGGTGCGGCAACTGGGGCGGGTGCTGCCGGCGCGACTGGTGCAGCCTCGGCTGGTGCTGCGTCCCCGACCACTTGCAGCGTCACTACGCCGTCGTTGAGCGTCTGATCCCAAAAATGGTCGAAATCCGCAGAGTCTTGCGCTCGCGGCGCGGCTTTGCCATGCCATTGGTCGCGCAAGAACGCCAACATGGTCTGGGGCTTGCCATCGCGGTCGCGGACATTGCTCCACGCCAACAGCAGATCTTCGGTCTGTCGGGTATCGAAAAGCGGGTTGATCAGCGGCTGTTGCAGAGAGGCTAAGCCAGCGACGACCTCGTGGTCGCCCCAACTTTCCAAGGCGTGATTGGCTGCCGCCACTAGCTTGCAAGCCGCAGCTGTTTCGTGATGCCGCCCGGCAATGGCCACGGAAACTTTGGCCTTCTTGAGCCCTTGCTCCCACTTGGCCGCCAATTTGCTGTCGTAGGCCGGATTGACGCCGCAGACCACAACGCCGGTGATGTCGCCCTGGCTCAAGGCCTCGACGAACTCGATTTCAGCAGCGGCCGACGCCTGCAAGCCCAAAAACGGCGCATTGAGGTCCAGCGTGGTGCCGTAGTTGCCCAAGGCTTCGTTGATGACGTTGACCGCCGCTTGCACCGCAACATCATTGGAGTCGGCCACCACTAGGCACTTTCCCGCCGCGGCTACCAGGTCTTTGGTCCAGCTGTCGAGCAGGGCGGCGCCTTGCCCGCTCGCGGTGGCCGCCGGGACTTGCACGGCCAATCCCTTGGCAGCGGCGACCTTGCTGGCCAACGCGAGAACCAAGCCGCGTTGTTCGCTTGGCAGGATGCGCACGCGGTCATCGGCATTGGAGCCGGTCAGCGACATCCGACTCTCCACCGCGATGAGCTTAGACATGGTGGTCTTGTCAGCCGAAATCTTGCGACCCGGAGCCCATTGCTTGGCAAACGGCACCGGTGCGATCCAAGTACCCAAGAAATCGGCGCCAAAGCTCAAAACCAGCTCTGCTTGGCCAAAATCGTAACGCGGAACCGCGGTTTTGGCGTGGCTCAGACCATGGGCAGCGGCGATCGCCCCAGCGCCAAAGCTGCCGTCGTAGACCAGATGGCGGCTACTGGGAAACCGGCGCAAAAACAAGCGAATCAGTTCCTGCGTCGCCGGACCAGTGACGGTTCCAGTGACCAACGCGAGGCCCTTGCCCTCGCCTTCATAGGCGTGCAGAGCGGTGGCCACTTGGGCGTCGAAGTCCTTCCAAGTCGCAGCTTTGCCATCGATAAGCGGTTGACGCAGACGGTCGCCGTCATACAAATCGACAACTTGGGCCTGACCGATCGCGCATACGGCGCCTTGCGACCAAGCGTGACCGGGATTGCCTTCAATTTTGATCGGCCGACCCTCGCGGCTCTTGACCAAAATGCCACACCCAGAGGCACAGCCCCGGCACGCCGTCGCGTACATCACGCCGCGACCGACGATGACGTCCTCGGGTTTGTCGACGTAAGGCAGCGCGTGGGTGACTGGCAAACGCCCGCACGCCGCAGTGGTGGTCGCGGCGGCGAAAGTGGCGCCAAGAACCTTCATGAAGTCACGGCGTTCAACGGCACTGCCGTCGCCGACCACCGGTGGCTTGCCGTTTTCATACACCCGCGCTTCGTGAACGAGGCTGGGGTCAATGAGTTCGTCGGCGCTTTGAAAGCGGCGAGTCGTCACCACGGCATGGTCACCACCGCTGGAGGCGGAGGTGGGCGCATGATCGTGGTCGTGGTGCTCGGGATGGCGATCCATCGGCGCGGCTCCTGAAGGACTGGGCTGGGCGGGTGCGTGCGAAATCAAGCTTCGACGTGCGGTGAACCAGCGAAGAGGACAGTTGGGGCGCGTGAACGATGAACTCGATCGATCTGCGCTAGGAGCGGTGCGGCGAGTCGGCTGCAAGACGCGAGCTTGCGACCCACCGAGCAAGCACATGGGCGCAGTAAATGAATGACTTATTCATTTACGCGCCCTCATGAAAGGGCGGACTACTGGTGGCAGCCGGTACAATCGGTCGTCGCGAAAATATGGCGGTCTTTGAGGTCCGGCGGCGGGTTCTTGGTGTAGTCGCGGTGACAGTTGACACACCAGCCCATGGCCAACGTGTTTTCCTGTTTAACTTCAGTCATGTCCTGAATCTGACCATGGCAAGTCTGGCAAGCAACGCCCTTGTTGACGTGGCGGCTGTGATCAAATGACACATAGTCAGGCAAGTTGTGCACTCGGACCCAAGGCACCGGCTCGCCTTTCTTGTAGTATTCCGCCAGCTTTTGAATCTGCGGCGAGTCCGTTTTGACGGTCTTGTGGCAGTTCATGCACACGTTGAGCGGCGGAATGCCCGCCTTCTTGCTCTTTTCGGAGCCAAAGTGACAGTATTTACAGTCAATTTTCAGTGCGCCAGCGTGGATCTTGTGCGAGTAGGAAATCGGCTGGATGGGCTTGTAGCCCTTGTTCATGCCCAGCGCGGTGACTTCTGAATAATCGCAGCCGGTCAGTGCGCCGCTGGCGAGAACAGTACAAGCAACGGCAACTGTGACGGAGCAAGTTCGCGTGGAATTTGCCCAACGCCTAAGGGCACGTGCATGAACAACTTGGTCGATCCGCGCAAGGAACGGAGCGGCGAGTCGGCTTGCAAAGCTGCGAGCCTGCGACCCAGCCAGCAAGCAACGGGCCGTGGCGCAAAATCGACTGGATTTTGCACTTGCCCTACCACGACTAACTAAACTTGCGAATTGCCAAGTCATCAACGGCATCCTTGGGTGCAATGAGCCTGTGGGACGCCGACCGCCGACCCATTTGGCGGGCGCATCATCGGCGAAATAATCCAGTAAGTCTAGATCAGGCACTGGCGCCGCTGGAGGACCGATAGGGGCGTGTCAAAGAGCAACTCGATCAACCTGCGCGAAGACCGAAGCGGCGAGTCGGCTGTAAAGGCGCGAGCTTGCGACCCGCCCAGCAAGCAAACGGGCACGGTAAATGAGTGATTTATTCATTTACGAGCCCTAAGGGGCTGCGCGCTCCCATTTAGACCACTTTCGAGTCCACCAACACTTGTGCTGAGTCACTGCACGCTGGTGGCAATAGCCGTGCAGTGCGCGAGCGCCGCCAAATCCGGTTCGCTGCGGTACACCACATGCAGCGCTCGCGTGGTGTCAGCGCCAGTGACGGTCGAGCGACCCGACCGCTGGGCCAAGACGCAAGTGAGCGCTTCGGCCAACAGCACGCGTCTGACTACGGCTGCCAACCCGGCGTCCAAATGGCCGATGGCGACAAAGGCGGCAATATCGTTGCTAACAATATCGCTCAAGTGGCGACGCGCCTGCGGCTCGACTGCAAAGCCTGTGCGCCACGATTGGCCCTGCTGTTGGGCGCTCAGCGCCGCTGCCAGGTCCCGCAAACGGTCGGCATCGGCGCTTTGTCGGCCCGCTTGCAATTGCACTGCGCGTTCATCCAGCGCGGCCACCGCCTGATCGCAGGCGTCGGCGTCATACAACTGTTGTGGCTGGCCAAGCGCCGCGATGCTTGCGCTAAAATCGGCCGCCACCTGCACATGGTCGCCTTCGCAAAGCTCGGTCGCTTGACCTGCGATGCGCTGCGCCGCCCACGGCAAAATCGCAGCCAACCAGCCATGCGCATCGGCAGCGTCAGGCTCTAAGGCGTACAATTGCTGGCGCAAAGTGAACCACTGCTCTGTGGTCACCGGGATGCCAGGGGCCCACTGCAGCGGCAGTTGCAAGCGAACGGTCGGGGCCTCTTGCTGCAAAAGCGCGCGCACTTCCGCTTCGCGCGCCTCCCACGGACCGGCGGCAGACCGCGCGCGATCGTAACCGTCACATGCCAGCAACAGCGACACATGCACGCCGCGCGGTGATCGGTGAAAACGCAATGGAAACAGACGACAGGCGACCGGTTTGGCTTGGCTGCCATGTTCGCGATGGATATCACAGAGCTGATCGTCGCCTTGACTGCGGCAACGGCCGTCGTCGCCCCGGGCCATCCCGGTGTAAGTTTTGCCGGACATGTCGATAGTTTCAAAGAGATCTGGCGCTTGAAGCGCATGACCCAGCCGTTGCACCTGACCATCGCGCAGTCGCGAGCCAAAAGTAAGGGACTGCACGCGAACGACATCGGCCGGGTTTAGCGGGCCCAGAAACGTCGCGCCGCAGCAGGTGCCAGTGCCCTGACAGGCGTGGCGCGGCGGATCGCGGCCCAATGGCCACTCGATCGGCTCACCAGCGGCCGGGTGCTCACATTGATTGGCAAAAGCTTGGCGTTCCGCCTGCAAGACGATGCGGCGCTGGGCGCGTTTGCCCTGCAGCAGATACAAGCGCGCCAAGCCGCTGAGACGCAAGGTTAATTCGCGGTCGTCCAACTGGCAGCGCGATTTGAGTTCGGCCGGTTTGGCGCCTTGCTGCAGTGCTGAGACCAGTTTGGCGTCCGTTTCACCTAAGCGCACTACGCGGCTCAGCGGTTGATCGACCACAACCGCCGCGCCACTGCCTTCGCGGGTCAAGGCCAGTGACGCTCGCAGTCGGTAGATCGCCATCGCTGCCCAGCTAAGCCTGGCTTAGGCCTTGGCCTTGTCGCCCACTTCGATGCCGATGTCTGGAATCGAAAAATCGTCGTCAGTCAACGCCGGTGCAGCCCGCAACGACGCCGCGCCCGGGGCGGCCGAACTAGCTGGAACCAAGCCCATTTTGGCCTTGAGCGCCAAAAGCGCGTCCGATGGGCCTTTGTTCTGCTCCAGCTTCTTAAAGCGATCCTCCAAACTGGAACCTGAAATGTCGCCCGCCAATTCGCCCGAGGCCGCGGCTTCCGCCTCCAACTGGTCGACCTTTTCCGACATCCGCCCAAAAGCATCGAACGCTGAATTGTCGTTCAGACCTGCCATGGTATTTTGGATGGTCTTGGTCGCTTCGGCGCGCTTGGCGCGGGCGATCATCAGGTCTTTCTTGCGCTTGGCCTCCTCAACCTTCTGATTTAGTTGCAAAAGCGACGATCGCAGCTGCTCAGACGCCTGTTTTTGCTGCTGCCATTGCCCCTTCCACTGTTCAGCCAGACTGGCCTCCGACTGCTGGCGGGCCAGAGCTTCTTGGGCCAAGCCATCGTCGCCGGCTTGAATGGCCAACATGGCCTTGCGCTCCCACTCACCGGCAGCCTGCTGCGCAGCGGCCATCTTGGCGTACAGGCGCTTTTCGTCCGCGATCGCCACGGCGACCATTTTCTTGGCTTCGATAAACTGATCGCGCATGTCGATCAGCAGCTGATTGAGAATTTTCTCGGGGTCTTCGGCGTTCGACACCATCGAGTTGATGTTGGCGCGGAGAAGTAGGCCGATGCGGTCGAATATGCTCATGGAAACAACCTCTTTGCACTGATTAGTTTACAATGATTGATTTACAATGATTGATTTACAATGACTGGTTTACAATGACTGATTTACAATGACTGGTTTACGCGGATTGGCTTAGACTGCTTGGTTTAGACTGCTTGGTTTAGACTGGCTGAGTGCGGTTAGCAATAGCTCAATGTGAGTGCGAACGGCAAAGTGCTGGTACTTTGGTGTCTGGTTGCCACCTTCTGAGTTCAGGCGCCTGCAGCCGGGCCAATTTAGACGGCCAGCATGGCCAAGAACTCGTCGCGGTGCTCGATGATCGCCAGCGTTAGCGAATCCATTGCGGCGTCAAACTCGTTCTGATCCAGATTTTCGGCTTGCATCACTTCGACGGCGACTACCGCGTTGCCTTCCAAGGCGTAGGCGCCCTGAAGCATTTCACTGGCGTTCAGTTGCAACAGGCGAGCCAGCAACTGGGCGCGGCGATCGCCCGTCAATGAGTTAGGAATATCAAAGAGTTTAACTCGATAGATCACCAGCGGCGAAGCGTGGTGCACGACGATTTGGGCACCGCCCCACTGCGGATCGCGCAATACCCAAGTGCCGTTGCCGGCTTGCTCGGCGCTGAAGTTGCTGGAAATAATGTAGCGCTCAATGTCGTCGTTGGACCGTGCCATGCAAAACTCGCGGGTGCGGCCGTGCCGCTCAGGGCCGATGACTAAGGCGTTGAACTCAAGTGCAACACCGCAAAAATCAAAGGACTAAACTGGGTGCCGTTGGCGAAAATAGGGTCGCAGCGGCGCATTGGTGCCCAGTGTAGGCGGGTTGGGGATGGCGCGCAACTGCGAGTAGGCCCCTGCGATCCCCCGCTTTGGGCGCATCTCTGCGGCGCTGCGGCGCGTTCCTCCTTGCGGCGTACGCAGGTACGCCTCAGTCGTCAAGCCCCTTGCTCCTTGATCTGCATCCCAAATCGGGGGTCGCGGGGAATTTCGGTGGTGAATTTGATTCCCCGCGATTCCCCGCTTTCGGCGCAACATGCTTGGTGAAGTCGGCTTGCTTGAACGCAAGCCTGCCGCGTCGCCGCAGCGCGTTCCTCCTTGCGGCGCACACAAGTACGCCTGCGTCGTCAAGCCCCTTGCTTCTTGATCTGCATCCGAATTCGGGGCTCGCGGAGATTTCGGTTGTGAATTTGGGTACGCTTGGCGAGGGCGGTCCAATTGGCGCTCATCAGTTGCGCTCAGCAGCGGACCGGACCGGGCCCTATCTGCCATCACCACCCAAGGAAAATCTTGAAAACGCTAAGATTATTGAGTCTGACTCTGGTGTTGAGCCTGAAGGCTTGCGCCCCGCTTGCTCCGGTTAAGCCGCCACCGCCACCGCCGCCGCCCCTGACTCTGAGCCAGCTAGTGACAGCCGTCGCCAAAGAACAGACTGCGTTTGAGACCATTCACGCTTCGGCACAAGTGGCGGCCCGCGAACTCGGGGTACTGAACGGAAAACTGCAGTCCATTGGCTATTTTCGGCGCATTCCGGCCCAGCCCTCAGTAGAGGCGCTCGACGCCCAACTGCGGCAACTCGCCGTGCATCGGCTACTGATCGTTAAGGGAATGCACGTCGATGTGGGTGAAGCGCAAACCCCAACTGCCCAGACCGTACTGCAGGCCGGGGAGCGCTTTGCGCCGACCGTCGACGAACTGCGGGCGGTGCTGCGCATCCAGCTCGACTTGCAGGGCGCTGCGCGAGATATTGCCAAGTATATCGATATATTGCCGGACAACGTTGACCGGCTGCTGGTGGTGGTTGGCAAGCAAAGTTTGGGCGGTGATACCCGCGTGCTGCTGGAGGCCTACTACGAACGACCGCTGCCGCCGCCCGAAGTTCGCTTAGTGTGGCCGTCGCTGCCCGAACGGCTGGCTGCCGCCGGCCTGAACCCCCAGGATCCGTTGCTCATCAAAGACTTGAAGTATTTGGAGTTGCAAAAACAAGTCGAGCTCGGCCAGAACCGCGTTGCCGATGTCCGGCGTGTTTTGGCGATTGCCGCAGACTTTCCGCGCTGGCAGCTGCGTTGGCAACTCTTCGCTGATCGGGCGGCCGCAGTGCGGGCAATGAATGGCAACAAAATAATGGGGTTGTAAGCAGGGGCGCTGCGCTGTGGCCCGCAAAATGGCCTGTCGCGGCTGCCGACGCTGTCAGAACTGAATCACCACTCCGCCGGTGCCCTTGGCAAAAGCCGGCGGCTTTGGATCGGTCTCTGAGGCGTAGCGCCACGCTGCGATACTACCGCCAGCGACAGCGGCCACGATCGTCCACAGCCACCATTTCTTGTAGATGGGCCGCTCTTCAACCACTGTAGAACCTGACGGTCCCACGATCACCCGCGGCTTGAGCACGTCATCCACCAATTTGTCGACTTGTTCACGGGTCGCCTTGTCCCGGCTTTCCCACTTGAGGTCGCGGGTCACTTGATTGATCACCTGACGACTGTTTAGATTGGCCAAGCCTACAGAAACCCTCATCTTTTCGCGAGTTCCACTGGCATGCAGCAGCAAAGCCAACGGGGTCGCGAACAGACCTTCGGCTTCGTTGAGCACCTCTGGATTGCTGGCGCCATTGGCCACCGCCAGCAGCCCTTTGCGCAGCGAATCGAGAGCGGCCGCTCGCCGCGCCGGGTCAAGTTTTTCATCGACCACCGAGCCGCTTTTGTCGACGGTCACTTTGCGAACCTTGCGCGCAAACCCTTGTTTTGACAGAGTAATTAGCTGATCGCCCCTGGTGCTGGTGGCGTAGGTAGGGGTGAGGCCCATCGCTCTGCCGTTGACGTACACCCGCGCATTGGGTTGGTCAGTCTTGATCTCGAATTCGACCGATTCGCGAGCGGCAACGGCATTTCGCGCTTTGATCAGCGCGGTCTGAGCTTTGGGCGAGTACTTGCTCAGGTCCGCTTCGCTGGCGATTTTTTGATCGGCCTGCACCGCGCGCTCAAAGGTCTTGTCGGCCCCTTTTGGATCGCCGGACAACAACTGGGTGACACCAAGCAACAGCAACGTTCGCGGGTACAGGGTCAAGTCGGCCAACACCCCGTAAGCCACCGAATAGTTGTCAGCGGCGTTTTGAAATTCGTCGGCAGCTGCTTCGTGACTGCCAGCGTCAAGCTTTTGCATGGCCGCTTTGAAGGCTTGGTCGCCGGCTTTGGCACTTGAAGTCTGAATTTCTTCGCCGCCCAAATTGAGTGCTGCATCCAGATCGACAAACCGCACATTCTTGGTTTTCTTGAGTACCCGCACGAAATCCGCAGCAATCTCGCGGGTTGCGGCTTCCTCGTCCGACAGGTCGACCACAGTGATGATCATGACCTCTTGGGCATGGGCGACACCGGTCGTCATCGACAGGCAACAGACCAGGCCGAGCCATGCTGTCGCGCGCATCCACAATTTGCCGTGCCTAGCCTTGCTCATCGCGTTCCTGATTCTGTTGCCACTGAAGAAACGTGCTGGGGCCCCAGAATAAGCGTTTTGGGTCACTGAATAAGCGTTTTGGGTCACTGAATAAGCGTTTTGGGTCACTGAATAAGCGTTTTGGGTCACTGAAGAAACCGGCGGCTCACGTCCAACGTCGGCGTATTCTGGTCTGCCACGCGACGGTTGTCGAGTTCAGGGGTTACTCGCCCGATGCTTAGGCAAGTCACGGCACCTCAACGGTAGACACCGCCCATATTTTGTCAAAATAATCAGCAAAATTCTGCACTACCGCCGGTTGCTTGGTCATCAAGCCCACCTCGTGGTAGCTCTGAAATCCACCGTAGCCCCAATTGTTGCTCCCGACGATGACAGCACCGTCGACGACCAGAAATTTGGCATGGGTAATAATGGTCACCGGATCAGAACGCACGAGCAAGCCCATTTTGGCCAAAAACGCCCGCGATTGGGCATTGATGCCGTTGCCTGCCTCACCCCAATCGCCGGATTGATCTAACAACACGCGCACTTGTACGCCGCGGGCTTTCGCTTTTCCCAGTTTTTCTGCCAGCTGGGTGACCAGCGCCTGGGCGTTGACTTGATCAATGTTCATGCCGTAAGTGCATAAAATAATGCGTGTTGTTGCTGAGTCGACCAGCGGACCGGCGACGTTGAAGTAGCCACCATCGGCATACAGCGTGGCCACACTGGACTTGCCGGTCGGCATCGCTATGTTCTTGCTGGAGTCGGTCCAGACCTTGTCAAGCCAACTATGCAATTGCGTTAGCGCGTTCGCATCGCGGACCAACACATTGCTCTCGTTATTCTTGGTGATGGACGACGACGACCAATTGGTCGAGCCGATGACGAATCCCTGCTCGCTAGCCACGATTTTAGCATGGGTGCGCAACTTGGCGCTGTCGTATTTGGCATCGACGCCTGCAGCCTTGAGCTGGGCCAAAGCATCGGCGTTGTAGGACACCTCTTGATCCAACAGAACGCGCACATCGACACCGCGTTGCTTGGCCTTGATGACGGCCGCGAGCAGTAATTGCGGTCCGTCGCCAGCAGTCACTTCAAACTGGACGATGCGCAGTTTTTTTTGCGCCGTTTGGATGACGTCGCGCGCGCGCCCAAAGTAGGTTGAGTTGAATACGGCCTCGACCGGATCCCCTGCGGGCAAGCGTGTCGTCGGATTGGCCCCTTGCGTTTCGGCACCTGCAGTGACGGCGTCGCTGGCCGCGGCTGCACTGGCGTCCTCAGTAGTCGAAACCGCGCCATCGCTGCCAGCGAAAACGGTGTGTGTCGCGCCTTCGGTTTGGTTGCAACCGGCCGCCGCAGACGCAAAAACCAACGCTAGCGCTGACAGCGTCGACACTGCCCAGGCAGTGGTGGGCACATCAATCCGCGCAAGTGGGCCCAAATTCACCACCAAAATTCTCCGCGGCCGCCGATTTGGGATGCCAGTGCTTTGTCGCTCGCTGGCGCTCGACAAGAAGCAAGGAGCTTTTCTCCCCGGGCCGCACTCGGGTACGTCGCAGGGAGAAAAGCGACGCAGTGACGCAGAGATGCCCCCAAAGCGGGGGATCGCGGTGGGTACCTCAAATAGCGCTGGGCCCGTGGCATAGATCAGACCTTTGCTGCAAGCGACCGAGGCACTGGTTCGCGATTCACAGGCTTTCCAGCGACGGCCACTGCGGCAATGGGTTGGGTATGGGCCCGAGCAAGAAATACTCGATCGATCTGGGATAGGCACGGCGCGTCGAGTCGGCTCGCAACGCCGGCAGTTAGCGACCCACTTAGCAAGCGATGAGCCGGGGAGCAAAATCGACTAGATTTTGCCCGGGCCCTATGCATTTTGCCTGGGCCCTATGCATTTTGCCTGGGCCCTATGCATTTTGCCCGGGCCCTATGCATTTTGCCCGGGCCCTATGCGACTGCGGCCGCGGCGCCTTTGCGGTATTTTGCGCTGAGATCGCTGAGTTTTACCAACAATTCTTCGACCATGAACGGCTTGTCGAGGTGGTCGTCGGCGCCATACAGCGGGGCGGTCATTTCATTGAGGTTGGGCCCGATCGCGGTGAGCATCAAGATGCCCACGTCCGAAAAATCCTTGCGACCACGAAGGGTTTTGCACACTTCCCACCCGTTGATCTCCGGCATCATGACGTCAAGGACGACCAAATCGGGCTTAGTGGCCAGTGCCGCAGCCAGCGCCTCCTCACCATCGTTGGCGACCGTGACGGTGTAGCCCGCGTGGCTCAGCGTCTTTCGCAGCAACTCAGCGATTTCCAAATCGTCTTCGGCAACCAGAACCGCGATGCCTTTAGCCGTCGTCATGTCCAACTCACACTTGGCCAGCATTGCGCCGCTCAGTCAGTGTGCAGCATGAGGCGTCACAGGGCAATCACGGTGGTCGGTCGCGATTCACCGCTTTCGCCGCAACGTGCTTGGTTGAGTCGGCTTGCTCGGCGCAAGCCTCCTGCGTCGGCGCGATCGGTGCCGACGGCTAGAGTGCCTCACCGGGGGCAGTCTTGGCGGTGGGTCCTTTTGACGGGCTCAAAGCCAGCCCAATCCGCGCCCATTGAGTCAGCGTCAAGGCTTCAGCCCGAATCCGCGAATCGGCGCTGACCGCCGCCAACGCCGCGATCACCGCCGGTGCGGCATAACCTGCTTGCCCCAAGGCGTTGACCAAAGTCTTGCGGCGCACGGCAAAACCGGCTGTAATTAAACGCGACATCGCTGGCCAGGGTGGAAACTCGTAGGCAGGTGTCGCTCGTGGTTCAATCACGATCACGGCTGAATCGACGTTGGGCGGCGGCTGAAAGGCCCCGCGACCCACCTTGAACGCAATCCGCACCGCCGCACGCAACTGAACTTTCACAGAAATTTGACCAATCTGTGGCGTGCTCGGTGCAGCAACTAGGCGCTCTGCCACTTCTTTTTGGACCATGATCACGATGCGGCACGGCGGCCGCGCCAAGTCTAAAAGCGCGAACAGAATCGGCATCGCCGCATAGTAGGGCAGGTTGCCGACGACGATGGGTGCCGGACCCAAGTCCTGCTGCCACAAGATGGCGTTCCAATCGGCGTGTGCGGCGTCGCCCATGGCCAACCGGCAAAACGCTCCGTTGGCGTCGACAGCCCGATGGGCGAAGCGCGCGGCCAAAACTGCCGGCGTGCGCGGATCGATTTCGAGCAGAGTCAGTGGGGGCAGTTGCCCGACGACATGCGGAAAATGCGCCAGGAGATGCGCAGTAAGATTGCCGGTACCAGCGCCGATCTCGACGATTCCAGAACCAGCGTGCGGGGTTGCCAACTCAGCGATCCGACCCAGTACCAGTTGGTCGTGCAAGAAGTGTTGGCCCAGCGCCTTTTTCGGAGTGACTATTGGCCTGGTCATCGGAGTTGGTTTGCTCTGGTTGCCGCCACCGCAACTGTTTGGCGCGTGCGTCGCACTTGGCCGGTCGCGATCGCGTCGAGTTCATGCGGGCTATCGGCGTGCCCTTTGGCCAGCAGTGCGGCGCCCAAAGCGGCCACCATTGCCGCATTATCGCCGCAATACTCGACCGGCACCGGCCAAAACCGCACTTTTTCACGGTGACATGCCGCTGCCAATGCCAAACGCAGGCCGCGATTGGCCGCCACTCCGCCCGCCACCACCAGATCGTGCAGGCGGTGTCGCCGCAGCGACGCCATGGTCACCCGAACCAACTGCTCGACGACCGCCGCCTGAAAGCTGGCGCACAAGTCGGCCAACTGTTGGCCTGTTAAATCAATGCCTTGGCTGTGCAGTGCTTCGACCTGCAACCGCACCGCAGTCTTGAGCCCAGAAAACGAATACGCGCCGTCGTCGCGGCCGAGCATACCGCGCGGCAGCAGTGTCGAGTCCGGCAAACCCACTGCCGCCAATTGATCGACTTGCGGGCCGGCGGGGTAGGGCATGCCAAGCAGTTTACCAAATTTGTCAAAGGCTTCGCCGGCAGCGTCATCCAAGGTGCGACCCAATTCGAGCAGCTGGTCCGGACCGTCGACGCGGTACAAACTGGTGTGACCGCCCGATACCGCTAGCGCTGCATAAGGCAATTGCGGTTGCGATCGCGATGCGTGGCCGTGCTGTGGCTGGATTGTGATCGCCCAGACGTGGGCCGCGATGTGATCGACGCCGACGAGCGGCAGGTGGGCCGTCCATGCCAAGGCTCTGGCGGTCTGGACGCCGACCAGCAGCGCTCCAATGAGCCCCGGCCGATTTGTCACCGCTATGCCACTGAGTTGGGTCAATGTGACGTTGGCTTGCTCCAGAGCCGCCTCGATCGTCGGCAAGATCGTCAGCAAGTGATTGCGCGCCGCCACTTCTGGGACAACCCCGCCAAATCGACGGTGCAACGGAATTTGGGTCGCAATGGATTGGCCAAGGACACGGCCATCGGCGACCACCGCTGCTGCAGTTTCATCGCAAGAGGTTTCAATCCCAAGCACTGGGCCGGACACAGACCCCAATGCGAGCCGGGCTACGGACTCAGATACGGGCCTGGCTTGTGGGATTCTTGCCATTGGAACGGGGTCGGCCTATTGATTCGCAGCCGCTTGGGCAGGGCGCGGTGTAGCGCCAAACACATGCGCCTGTAATTTCTTGGCCTTTTCAACGTGCAAGGCCAAAGGATGGGCGATGTAGCGTTCCAACGATTTGCGCCCGGCTTCAAAGCGCTTGGCCTCGATGTCCAAAATCGCCAAGTGCAGCAGGGCCTCAGGTCGCGCGTTCGGCAGCGTGGCTAGACGCACCAGTTTTTGGCGGGCCTGCTCCAGGTGACCACCGTCCATCAAGGCCACGGCCGCTTTGTAATCGTGGCCGATGGGATCGGTAGCCCGGCCAAGGGGAATGCGCGGCGCCGCCAGCCACAAGACAGCCGCCGACAAGCCAACCGCTGCGATTACCCACGGCCAAACGCGCGGCGCGAGCAGTAGCATCGGCTTGACCGGCTCGGGTTCAGCTTCTTCCTCGATTTGAGCAGCCGGAATCCAGGCATAGGGCCGGGCTGCTAGGCGATCGGCCGGTGCTGCCGCGCCGCCGGTCGTGGCGATTCGATCACCGCCGCTCGCCACTAGCCGGTCAGCGCCAGTATCGCCCAGCCGAACGCTGCTGCGCGGTCGCCGAGTGTCCAAACCCTGTTCGGCGGCGACGACCCCAGAATCGGGAGCCGGTCCCACCCCAAACCAGCCAGTGCTGCCAAATTTGCGGCGATTGCCGCCCGCGCTGCCCACCCCTAAGTCGGTTTGCCGGGCCCCGGGGCCGCCGACCTTGCCGGCGCTGAGCAACGAGGACGGCGGCTGACGTGGTGCCGTTCCCGAAGGGCGGCTAACTGTTTGCAGCGGCGTCGGCGTTCGGCGGATGCTCGCCGGTCCGATGATTTCCGGGCCCGGGCTCACCAAATGACCGGGGATGGGTGGCGCGTCGAGTCCAAGCGCCGACTCTGGGATGGCCTGTCGGCCAGTATGCTGCGAGCTGATCTCGCGAATGGACGCCGGCGTGCCCAACAGATTTGCCGAGATCTCTGCCGGATCGGCCGAATTGATGGCCTTGCCGTCGGGGCCAATTCGGTACAAGTGGGTGGTCGGATGGCTGCGCCGCCGGTCGGGCATGGTTGGCGCAGTCACCAAGGACATCGGCACCGCTGACCAACCGGCCGACACGTTGCCGGCGGCGCGAGTAGGCGCTGGGGCCTTCGGCGACAGGCCGGTGCGCCCGTCACCGATCACGAGCGGTGCAGTAGCTATCCGCGGCGACGTCTCGACTTGGGGCACCACTGCCCCGCGTTTGATGCGGGCTTCGAGCGCAGCAAACGCCTCCAGTTCGTCGTCACCGTCGCCGCGAATCGCGTCACCCAGCACTTGACCGCTGGCAATGCGTCGAAACATAGCTTCAGCGACCACGGGCAACGGGCGAACACGTTCCCAGCGCACCGTACACACACAATCGCTGTACGGCAGGCTCTGTCGCGCCTCTTCAACGCGTCGCGCGTACTCTTGAGCTACCGCCAGCATCGCCAGCGCTGAGCCGTTTAGGGTCGGCTGACCGCGCCACGGCAACGCATCGAGGCGAAAAGTGCCGCGTCGCCATGCCGCCATCCGTTCTAAGGGATGGCGCCCCGACTCATTGTCGACTTCGGCATGGACTAGATCACCGTCCAGCAACGCGACCATGCCGTTGCGACCCCGTGATTCCATTGTGATAATTGCGGTCTTGCCAGCGCCTGCCCGCGGAATGCGGTCGATCAGGCTGCCCAAAAGGTCTACCAGAGTTTCTTCTTCTAGCGAGCCCGTCCGTGTCTCGTGTACGGCGGGTCCGCCCACGCTGCGGTCAACGGCGGCAGTGACAATGCCGACCAATTCCTCAGCACTGACAGGACGTACCGCGACACCGGCCCAGCCGTTCGCCCCGACATAGCGCTGAGCAATTTCACGTTGGGGCCGCAGGACCACTGCCACAAACGCCGGCGGCGGCACTTGGCCGGCTACAGCTTCCCACAGGGCCACCGTTTGACCCAATTCGCGAAAAGCGGACACAAACACCGCAGCAGCAGGCCGGGTTGCGCGCAGTTCGGCCAGCTGCTGAACCGCCGATTCCGCGTCCCGAACTGCCTGTGCGGCGACGCCAGCTTGAACTAAATCGAGGGCAAGCATACCCGCCTCGATCGGATCATCTGCAACGACGACAACTTGGGCGCTGTTTGCGGTGATGGGCATCGACTGGCACACGCCTGCGATCAGCGCATTGGCGCGCCGCTACGCTTCAAGAAGCCGCAAAACCTGCTCGGCGTCAAGTCGGCGAACAAATTGTCGCCAACCTTCAAGCGGAATGCGGCCATTTTGCGCCGTCTGCGCCACTAGAACAATCGGCCAAGGACGGCCGAAGTGGCTCTAAGGGCCGACGGCAGACCCGACCGTAGTTGCCGTCCGTACCAATTTACTTAGTCACCGACCAATTTACTTAGTCACCGACCAATTTACTTAGTCACCGACCAATTTACTTAGTCACCGACCAATTTACTTAGTGACCAGAGCGTCGATCTTGCCCGACAGGATGAAGGCAATCACCAGCGAATAGATCACCAGCGACTCGATAAGCGCCAGCGAAAGCAGCATCGGGGTGAACAATTCCTTCGAAGCAGCCGGGTTGCGGCCAATGCCTTCGAGCGCGGCCGAAGCGGCCAGGCCCTGGCCAATGCCTCCACCGGCGGCGGCCAAGCCCAAGCCAAGGCCTGCAGCCAGTGCCAAATAACCGGCAACCGTGTTGCCGTTGTCGGTCGCGCCATCGGCGGCAAAGGCACTGGCGGCGACCAGCATTAGGGTAATCGCACAGCTCATGGCTACGGTAAGATTGCGCTTGTTCATTGAACTCCTCCAAGATAACCGACGGTTCGCACCGCCATTTGCTGCTCTGCTGCCGCTGTGCCCATCTGGCTCAGCTGCCGGCAGAGGTTCCGCGGCGAATCTTGATTCGCCAAGGGGACTAAGACACGGCGAATTTTGATTCGCCTAAGGGACCAACACACGGCGAATCTTGTTCGCCTCCAAATCCAGTTGCCAATCACAATGCCTAGGAGCGTGTCGGAGTCTTCCGACTCGCTCCTAGCGCCGTCTGGCTAGACGGCGGCAACTGTCTGAAACTGCACGAATTTGATTCGGCCAGTTCTCCGGGCAGTTCTTGGACAGCTGAGAATATCTGAATGGCTAGGGCACTGTCAGATCATAATAGATTCATTGTGTATAACCGGATAGACATTCAAAATGCGTTTGATTTCCGACAGGTTCCTAGTGCGCGGCATGGCCCTTGGCCTCGCCCTGATCGGGATGATGAGTGACCGCCAACGAGATAAACACCGTTGAAAGCAGTGTAAAAACAATAGTTTGCACCACAACAACAATCAGTCCCAGCGCCATGATCGGCAGAGGAACCAGCGGGATGTGAAAATTGAGAAAGTTTTCCATCACTTGATGGTCGCCATACATGTTGCCCAGCAAGCGCAAGGACAGCGACAGCGGCCGCACGACGTGGGCGACAATTTCCAATAAGATCATCAGTGGCGCCAGACCCAGCACCGGGCCCACAAAGTGCTTGAGGTAATTGCCGATGCCCTGAACGCGAATTCCAGAAGCGTGGGTCACAAAGAACACCGCTAAGCCCATCACAATATTTGTATTCAGGTTGTCGGTCGCCGGTGCTCCCAGCGGCAACAGGGCCATCGCATTCATGGTGAAGATGTACAGCGCCAGAGTGCAAATCAATGGAAAATGGCGGCGCGCTTCAGCTTGCGTCATCATTCCGCACATCAAACCCCAAACTGCGCCGACGATCACTTCGAAAAACAGCAACGGCGTGATCTTACGCTCGGGCAGCACTCCGGCATCGGCAGACGCCGCCAACCGCCGTCGGACCGCGACCGCACCGCCCAACAGCAAAATGAGGGCAATCGCTGCGAAAAAGACGTGGGTGATGTGACCGTCGGTCGAAAATGGCCGATGTTCAAGAAAAGTCTTCTCCAGCACGGTGCCAGCCAACGAATGCTCGACCTGGGTTCGCACTGTCACATGGCCATCATGATTGGCGTCTTTGCCCAAAAGGACCGACAACCACGTAAACGGCTCAGGATGGGCATGACCGCCACTGTGCGGGTCTTTCGAAGGCGCGTGATCGCTGTCCGCCGGCGCTGCTGCCGCGGCCGCTAGAGGAGGCGGGCTGGCCAGTGCAACAGCTGGGGCTACGCCGAAGCTTGCAACTGCCCAGATGCACAGCACGGCCGCCCACAAACCACTGCGCTGAGCCCAGCGGGTCGACGAATACCCGGACTTGATTGTCAGGGTCGCGTTACAGCACTGATCTGCGTTGACAATCGGCATTTGCACGTTCGCTCCCTAGTGGGCAAGTCACCCCGACCCCGAATGGGCTGCTCATCCTGACCCCGAATGGGCCACCAATCCTGCCCCCTAATGGGCTACTAATCCTGACCAGGGCGGTGCACTGGGTGACCGTCGCCTCAGACTGGCTGCGATCAGCGCTACCAGTGAAGACGTCCAACCCAAAGTTAGGCCAATCGGACTCGGCTGCAAGATCAGCAATGCCAGCGCGACCATTAAACAGGTCAGCACCAGCTTGAGCGCGAGCAAAACCTGAGCTACAGACTGCACCGGCCGATTGGCGGACACCAGTCGGTTAGCCGCCCACCAAATCGCGGCCAAATTGACCCCGCCGATCGCGGCACCAATGGCGATCCCGAAGAGCAGCCCGTGAGCCGCCGGCCACGTCGCGCACACCGCCAATAACCCAGCCGTAATCGCCATATGGACGCGAACTGCTCTGCTGAGCAGCGGTTTAGCCTCATAATTGATCGCGTCGGGCAGGTTCATTCGGGGTAGTCAAAGGGGGCGCTTTCGCCCGATTTTGCAGTCCTTTTGGGGGGCTATGGACGATCGCCGGCGTCAACGGCAGCTGTCGGCGATGCGGTCGGCGACAGCCAGAGAACTCAGGCCGACGGCGGGCGATTTTGGTCAACGATCTGGATTGATTCCGTTTATGCGGATCAAGGCTGCCAAGAATGCGGTAGAATTCCGCACTCGGCGGCGCGCTTCGTAGCATGGCTGGCGCGGCTGGGTCAAGATTGAGCGGTTCGCAGGTTTCGACGCAACTTGCCTACTTGGGCCGGCGCCCGCCGCCGGCAAGCCACCGCCTAGTCTGCGATCCCCCGCTTTGGGCGCATCTGTGCGTCGCTGCGGCGCTTTCCTCCTAGACAGTTCGCAGGACTGTCTCATTGGCGGACCCAAGTACGCCTCAGTCGTCAAGCCCCTTGCTCCTTGTCGAGCGACAGCGAGCGACAGCGAGCGAC
>SHZD01000085.1 GCA_009692465.1 Myxococcales bacterium | reverse complement strand
GTCCGAAACTGCACGGATTCACTCCGGGCAGTTCTCGGACAGTTGAGAATATTTGACTGGCTAGGAGCCTGCCGGATCGTAATAGATTCATTGTGTATAACCTGATAGACATTTTATAACCGATTGATTTCCGACAGGCTCCTAGAGACCCGACCAATTGACGCCGAACCTCAAAGAATTCACACACAAAACGGAGCGGCCTGACCCCAACCCGCAGGCCACTGAATAAGTGCCGCAGGCTCGTGACCCACAAAGCAAGCACTGAGACGCCGAGCAAATCTCATTTGATCGGCTAACTAGAAACTCGGGGCGCGCCGCCCCCCGAGTGCTGCGTAGCCGCGCGGGCGCCCGGAGGCCCGGTCGCCATGCAGCACGCTGAAAAGTTTCATCTATCGCGGGTGCCGCACGCGGCGTGCTGCAACTCTCTAGGGCTCGTAACTGAATAGATCATTCATGTACCGCACCCATTTGCTTGCTGGGTGGGCCGCAAACTCGCGTCTTTACAACCGACTCGCCTCTCCGGTCCTTTCGCAGATCGATCGACTGATTTTTGCACTCCCCTTACCTTTCCCGGATCGATCGAGTTTGTGCAAGACCGCGATTACGGAGCGATCTGCAGCTTTTTGTAAACAAGGCGACCCTTGGGTCCGGGACTTTGCATGGCCACTGTGGTGGCATCGACGACATCGAGCGCCATCACCATGGCGTCGGCTTTGGCCTGATCAAACTTGTCGACGCCCATGGCGGCCGCCTGCGCGCCCGTGCATGCGCCCGTGCCCTTGAACTTGAACTGGTTAGCGGCGCTGTCCAGCTTGGCCACGGGTCCGCGCAGAAACAGTTCTTCTGTGCCGTCAGTCTTGTTGCCAAAGGACACGAAAATCCACTGGTCGCCTTCTTTGTCTAAGCGGATACCCTCTTTGGGGGCCTGGGCTTTGATTTCGTCCATGCACGCTGTGGCCTTAGCGGCGTCACCTTTGGCGTCTTCGTCGCAGCGCTTCACGCTGAACGCAAGCGCATCCGGCGAATCAGCGAGCGAAAACATGAACTTGACTCCCGGTTGCAGCACAGTGGCCGCGTCGGCGCCAGTTGGCGAGGCAGCGGCAGGCGCGGCGACAGGCGAAGCAGCCGCAGGTTGGTCGGCAGGCGAGGCGGCGGCGGCCGGGTCGGCGGGCTTGGGTTGCTCAGCGTCTGCGGGTTCTTCAGTGGTCTTGGGGGGTTCTGGCGTCTTGACTTCGTCTTTCTTACAGCCGATAGCGGTCACCAGTGCCGTCGCCAGCACGGCGACCAGCGCCAAACAAAAACGCGAACTGAACATGATGGTGCTCCTCTTAGAAAATACGCGGCGCCAAAATTGGCGTCTGCGCAAGGTCGAATCGGACGCGCGCGTCTGCGGTTTCGATTCAGCCTCACCGCGAGTTTTCGCTGGTTTGCATCTTTCGTCAAGGATAGCAAGGTGCCGAGATTCCCCGTTTTCGGCGCAACTCGGCGTCGGCGCTCCAGTCCGGTCCTCAACGGCCTCTGGAGAGCCGATCAAATAAGACGTGCTCGGCGTCTCAGTGCTTGCTTTGTGGGCCGCGAGCCTGCGGCACTTATTCAGTGGCCTGCGGGTTGGCGTCAGGCCGCTCCGTTTTGTTTGGGAATTCTTTGAGGTTCGGCGTTAATTGATCGGGTCTCTAGGCCGTTTCGGGTCCGGGCTTCGCTTCTCCTTGTCGAGCGACAGCGAGCAACAGGGCACTGGCATCCGAAATCGGGGCTCGCGGAGCTTTCGGTGGTAAATTTGGGGGCGCCCTGACCCTGTAGGCATAAGCAGCACCTGCGAAGGCTCAGTCAGCTGGGGCTGATCACGACGACTTGGACATCTACGCCGCCAACCCCCGCAAAACATAGGGTAAAATCCCCCCATTGCGGTAGTATTCGACTTCCACTGGGGTGTCGATGCGGGCCAGCGTGGCGAAGGCAATCACGGTGCCGTCGCTCGCGGTCGCACGCACGTTCACGCGATCGCCTTGGCGGACATCTTCGGCCACCACGTCAAACGTTTCGCTGCCAGTCAGGCCCAGTGATTGCGCCGATTCGCCGGCCAAAAACTGCAGAGGCAAGATCCCCATGCCGACCAAGTTTGAGCGGTGGATGCGTTCATAACTTTGGGCAATTACGAACTTAATCCCCAAAAGCATCGGCCCCTTGGCAGCCCAGTCGCGCGACGAACCTGATCCGTACTCAGCGCCGGCTAAGATGCACAGCGGCGTGCCGTCCGACTGATAGCGCATCGACGCATCAAAAATCGTTTGCGTTTCACCACTTGGCAAGTGTTTGGTCCACCAGCCTTCGCGATCCGGGACCAGCGCATTCTTGAGCCGCACATTGGCAAAAGTGCCGCGCATCATGACTTGATGGTTGCCGCGTCGCGCACCATAACCGTTGAAATCTTTTGGCGAAACCCCAAGACCGATCAAGTACTGGCCTGCGGGAGAATCCTTGGCAATGTTGCCCGCTGGCGAAATGTGGTCGGTCGTTACCGAATCACCAAGCACCGCCAAACAGCGAGCGCCAATGATTGGTTTTACCGCCTCGGGCACTCTAGGCAAGTCTTGGAAAAACGGAGGATTTTGAATATACGTCGAATCCTGCTGCCACTCAAACGTGCTGCCGGTCGGCACGTCCAGATTCTGCCAGTTGGCGTCACCGGAAAACACATCGGCGTACACTTTGCGAAACATTGCGCTGGACAGATGTTGGGCGATCGCCGCTTCGACCTCAGCCTGACTGGGCCAAATCTCATGGAGATACACGGGCTTGCCGGCTAGATCGGCGCCGATTGGCTCTGTCGTAATGTCGGTAGTCACATCACCAACCAATGCGTACGCGACGACCAGCGGCGGCGAGGCGAGGTAATTAGCGCGCACGGCAGCGTGGACACGGCCTTCAAAATTGCGGTTGCCCGATAACACCGAGGCGGCAACGAGCTTGCCTTCAGTGACGGCCGCATCGGTCGCTTCCGGCAGGGGGCCAGAATTGCCGATGCAGGTGGTGCATCCGTATCCAACCACATGAAATCCAAGAGTTTCTAAATGCGACAGCAGACCGGCTGCCTTGAGGTATTCGGTGACTACTTTGGAACCCGGGGCCAGCGAGGTCTTGATCCACGGTTTGGCGCGCAAGCCGCGGGCGACGGCATTTTTAGCCAATAATCCAGCGGCCATAAGTACCGAAGGATTGGAAGTGTTGGTGCACGAGGTAATCGCCGCGATCACTACCGAGCCATGCCGCAAGGTATGACCATCGGCTGTGGTAGCAGTGGCTGTCAACTCCGCGCCCGGCTTGAGCAAAGCCGGCAATTCCTTGGCAAACGCAGACTTGACTTGGGTCAGCGCCACGCGGTCTTGAGGCCGTTTGGGACCCGCCATCGACGGCTCGACGCTGGCCAGGTCCAGCTCCAACACTGACGAAAACCGCGGGTCTGGCGTCGCATCGGTGCGAAACAGCCCCTGCGCTTTGCAATAGGCCTCGACGAGTGCCACAGTTTCAGCACTGCGGCCGGTAAACCTCAAGAACTCCACCGTTTTATCGTCAATCGGGAAATAGCCAATGGTCGCCCCATACTCGGGCGCCATGTTGGAAATGGTGGCGCGGTCGGTCACCGCCAAGTTGCCCAAGCCGGAACCAAAGAATTCCACGAACTTGCCAACGACCCCGTGCTTGCGCAGCATCTGGACGACCGTGAGCACCAAGTCAGTGGCGGTCACCCCTTCTTTGAGCTTACCGCTAAAGCGAAAGCCCACAACCTCTGGCAATAACATGGTAATCGGCTGACCAAGCATCGCGGCTTCGGCTTCAATGCCGCCGACGCCCCAGCCGACGACGCCAAGGCCGTTGACCATCGGCGTGTGCGAGTCCGTACCGACGCAAGTATCTGGATAGGCAAGCGTTTCGCCGTCAACTTCCTTACTAAACACGGCGCGCGCCAAAAACTCCAAATTGACCTGATGGACGATGCCAGTGTCGGGAGGCACCGCTGAAAAGCCAGAAAATGCGGTTTGAGCCCAGCGCAGCAGCTGGTAGCGTTCCTTATTGCGGTCGAATTCGAGATCGGCGTTCTGCTGCAGGGCCTGTGCGGTGCCGAAATGATCGACCTGCACCGAGTGATCGATGACCAGATCTACGGGCTGCAATGGGTTGATCTTGTTGGGATCACCCCCCCAGCGCGTCATGGCGTCGCGCATCGCCGCCAAGTCGACCACTGCGGGCACGCCGGTGAAGTCCTGCAGAATGACGCGAGCGACCCGAAAGGCGATCTCCACTTCCGGATGGGCCGTGGGCTGCCAGCCGGCGACCGTTTCAATGTCGGCGCGCTTGACCGAGGTGCCATCTTCGTGACGAAGCAAATTTTCTAGTAAAATCCGCGTTGAAACAGGCAGTCGCGCCATGGCGAACCCGGATTTTTCCAAAGCAGGCAAGTTGAAGTAGGTATAGGTCTTGTCGCCGACGGCCAAAGTGGCTTTGGCATCAAAGGTGTTGCTCGTCATTGGGTTTTCCCTGATGGCCCGTTAGTTACCGCGACCACGTGCAGAAATGCGCCGCCAACTCCATTGCCGACTGCGCGCGCGCAGGTAAGCAGGATCGGGCGCTTTGGCAAGGCAGGATCGGTACCGCGATCCCCCGCTTTGGGCGCATCTCGGCGTCACTGCGTCACTTTTCCGTCAGGGACGTACGAGCGTACGCCCCTGACAGAAAAGCTCCTTGCTCCTTGTCGAGCCACAGCGAGCGACAGGGCACTGGCATCCCAAATCGGGGGTCGCGGGGAATTTCGGTGGTGAATGTGGGGGTACCAGTCTTCTCAAGCGGCGAAGGCTAAAACTGCTCGCCTGCTCGCAAAAACCGCCACTTGCCCATTTCAAGCTTGCCCAGGCGCACGTTGCCGATGCGGATGCGCTTCAGACCGGTGACCGTCAGGCCCACCAAGGTGCACATACGCCGAATCTGGCGCTTTTTGCCTTCCCGCAGCACAAATCGAAGCTGATCGGGATTCATCCGGTCGACTTGCGCGGCCAACAGAGGCTCGCCGTCCAATTCAAGCCCATGACGAAGACGCTGCAAAACCTCTTCATTGACATAGCCTTGCACGCGCACGAGGTACTCTTTGTCCACCTGGCGGTCTTCGCCGATCAGCTGGCGAGCCACGCGACCATCTTGGGTAAGCACCAATAACCCTGTAGAATCAATGTCTAACCTGCCTGCAGCCACCAAACCACGGCGTTGTTCGGGGGCGATCTCGCCGCCGGCATAATTGCGATCGCGATTGGCGTCGATCACCAACTCAATGGCGTGCGGGTAACCATGCTCGGCTTGGCCAGAGACGTAACCGACGGGCTTGTGCAACAACACGGTGGCCTGCTCCGCCTGAGTTTGCTGGGCGCTCGGCTCCAACGCAATGATTTGACTGCGCAACACCCGACTACCCGCAGTGGCAACTGTGGCGCCGTCCACCAAAACCAGACCCTGAGCAATGAACACGTCGGCTTCGCGTCGCGAGCATAAACCCAGTTCGGCCATGCGCTTGTTGAGGCGCACCGGTTCGGCGGGGTCGATGGCGGCGACCAGACGAGGAGCCGGCGGGCGCGAAGACGAAGAGGGCGGACGGTGGGGCGGCTTCATGGCCGACAACGGTAGACCCATTGGGGCGCGGTCGCAATGTGCAAGCACGATCAGGATTCCCCGTCGAAATTCTCCGCGGCCCCCGATTTGGGATGCCAGTGCCCTGTCGCTCGCTGTCGCTCGCTGTCGCTCGACAAGGAGCAAGGAGCATTTCGACTGAGGCGTACTCGCCTACGCCGCAAGGAGAAAGGCGACGCAGAGATGCGCCCAAAGCGGGGGATCGCGGACGACAACCGCGGCACCCACGGCCGTGGCCATGGGTGCAAGAAGGACGCAGCCAAAATTATGCGCTTGCCACCTCGGTGATGGCGCTTTATCCTGTTGGGTCCGCGTCGGCCTTCAGTTGACGGCCTTGGGCGCAGTTGTTGACGATGCGCTCCGCTGCACAAATGGCAGAATCATCTGATTTTTATCTAGATTTGGCGTCGGTTCTTTCTAGATATTCGCGTCGATTCTTTCTAAATATTCGCGTCGGTTCTTTGTAGATATTCGCGTCGATTCTTTCTAAATATTCGCGTCGATTCTTTCTAAATATTCGCGTCGATTCTTTCTAAATATTCGCGTCAAAGGGACAAGACAAATCATGCAAAAACGGAGCCAGTTCTCGAGCCTAGCGCTCATCGTCGCGATCACCACCTGGGCCTGTGAAGCTGCGGCGCCCGCCCCGGCAGCTAGCGGCGTATTGGCCGAAGACGCCAATCAAACCGGCGCGGGTACCGGATCCACCATCATTGAATCGGACGTCATTATCGCGTCGAGCCACGATGTGGCGACAGTGAACCCCGATGGCGGCGCGGTCACCGGCCCAGTTGTCAATCCCGATATCGGCCTTTCTTGTTCAATTACTGGCGCTTGTCCGGTCAACATGCCCTGCATCGGCGGGGTCACCAAAGACTCGCCGCTGGTCTACTGCTCGGCCGACTGCGAAGCCGACGCGCAATGCCCGGCGTCGTTTGAGTGTGCCAAACAAGGTAAGGACGCCAAAGGGGTAGAGCGCAGTCTGTGCCAAAAGCGCAAATTCTGTTCCACATGCAGCTCAGACGGTCAATGCGGCGACGGCGCCCGGTGCGTCTCCATGGGCGGGGCCAAATTTTGTTCACGGACGTGCAACGTCGGCAAGACGGAATGTCCGCGGTGGGCGACCTGTCAAGAGGTCAGCGAGGGCGGCGCCGCCTGCGTGCACAATTCAGGCTCATGCCAAGGCGATGGCAGTTTGTGCGCAGCATGCGCGGCGAGCGACAATTGCACGACCAACAACGGCGCTTGTCTGACCTACAACCACACCAAGGAGCAGTTTTGCAGCGCCCCGTGCAATGCCGGTGGCAGCTGCGCAACAGGCTATAACTGCGTCGATATCAACATGAATGGCGCCAAGTCCAAGCAGTGTGTGCCGGCGGACAAAACCGCGCCCAAGTGCGTGCCCAAGCTCAACAAGCACATTGAAGAAGGTGATATCTTGGACGATTTCGTCATGACTGGCTTCATCGACACCGATGACAACGGCAGCTTGTTGTCGACGGTCAATGGCGACGAACAGCCACGCGTGATTAAGTTGAGTGAATTTGCTGATTTAGGCTTTAAGATTGTGCTTTTCAATGTCGCGGCTGGCTGGTGCGGTCCGTGCAAACAAGAGACGTTGGCCTTCAAAGCTTTGATTGCTAAGTACCCAGACTTGGGCATTTATCAAGTCATCTACGACGGTGTGACCCCAGGATCGCTGCCGCAGTTGCCGTTGGCCAAGAGCTGGATCAAGGACTTTAAGGGCGTCGGCGCCGTCGGTGTCGATCCAGACCGCAATGTCTCGCCGATCAATGTGGCCGGGTCGACCCCGCTGAACTTGATCATTGACGCTAAGACCCGAAAAGTGCTTAAGAAAATCAATGGACTGCCGCAAACTGGTATCGCCGGCGTTGTCGCGCCGTTCATGAAATAACCGAACAGTCCCAACTACATCGACCTTTTTCGTTGTATCGTGCTGATTCGGTGTACCGGCCTCATTCGCTGTAGGAATCGCTTGAAACCTTTTAAGATCGTTGCACTATTACTGTGCGCGGCGGCGCTGGTTGCAGGATTTGGTGGGTCGGCAGCGGCCCAATGCGCGACCTGAGCCAACCCGTCGCTCCCGGTGGGAGACGCAATCAGCACCAGTGGCAATCCGGGCGCCGCCGTCCAAGCATGGCGAGCGCGGGTCGGCGTGGTGTATTTGCAGTCCATCGCCAACCAACTCTATGAAGGTAAAGAGGAAATTGAAAACTACCTGCAGATGGACATCAAGATGCAGTTGGCCACGCTGGCGATTGGCGTCGATTCGCCGTGGGGCATGGGGCTGACGGCGATCTTGCCGTGGGTGAAAATCTGGAAGGATGAAGCGCTAATTGAGCCCGCCACTTACACTGGCCAAGGCGATCTGGAGCTGCGCCTGCGCCAAGATATGACGCAGCTTTTGCAGCTTAAGTCGGGCCCGCGGTGGGGAGTGTCGCTGGGAGTGGTGGCGCCGACCGGTGTCTACCTGGCGACCCAGACCGAGAAGAACTTTCTGGCGGGACAGGCGACGGTGAATGCCACCACCCGCGAGCTCAATATCGGCCGCGGCGTGTGGTGGTTGCTGGCCGACGCCGACGTTGCTTACCCTTTCTTGTCGCGGTTTTTGGTTCACGCTGGCGCGCAATGGCGAGCGCCGCAGACCATTGCGGGCGATGGCTTTGCCTGGGGTAACGAAATTCGAGCCAACTTGGGCCTGCGGGTGATTGTTGTCGATCGCTACTTGTCAGTCGGCGTGGTCGGGGATGCCCAGCGCCGCGGGCGTTCGACATACACTCCGGAAGGCAAGGACACGGCGCGCCTTGAGTTCGCCAACGGCGGCGGTGTCAATGCCTACCTGTCGCCGGGGTTGTACTCAAATCCTTTTGATTGGCTTGGGTTTTCGGCGTCCTACCGCCTGCCAATTCACAACGATGTCAACGGCCAACAAGTTGTCCAAGGCCCGTCGGTGTTTTTTGGGGTCAACGGCAGTTTCACTTTTGCCTCCAAACCCGTTGAAGCTGCACCGAAAGTTGCCAAAACGTTGGCAGTGATTGGTGAAAGCGCCAAAGTCGCCGAAGTGGCTGCGCTAGTGGTGGCAGGCAAGATCACAATCGTCGACTACTGGGCGACGTGGTGCGATCCATGCGTGAAATTGGGTCCAGAACTGGACGCCTTTGCCAAGGGTCGGCCGGCCGGCGATGTGGTCATTGTCCGGGTGAATGCAAGCGACTGGCAGGCTGAGCAGTGGGCGCACTATTTGCCTGACGCCGCTGGGCTTCCCGTTTTGGACATATTCGATGCGACCGGCATCTTGCGTGCTCGCTTGCAAGGGGATGAGGTAGACCGCTTTGCTGAAGCTGTGACGGCGATTGCGCCGGCGGAAGTTGGCAAGTAAGGTCCCGTGCAAAATCAAGTCGATTTTGCACCCCGGCCCATTGCTTGCTTGGTGGGTCGCTAACTCGCGGCTTTGCAAGCCGCCGGTACGCTCCGTTCCAATCGCGGACCGACCGATTTATTTTTTCACGAGCCCCAAGAAGCGGGCGCGCTACCATCGGGTCATGAAGAATCCTCGTAATAGCCTTTCTTACCATGTATTCGCGATCGGACTTGCCTTTGGGCTGGCGGGGTCGGGCTGTGCAGAACCGGAGACGGCGGCGATCCTGTTGCCAACAGACGGCGGCAGCGTCGGCACGTTTGACAGCACGCTGGTCGAGGACAGTGGCACTAGCGGCTTATTGGAAGTCCAAAGCGGCGACGCCAAACTGGCCTGCCCGGGTGGCCCCGGTTGTCCGTGTGGCGAAAACGCCAACTGTGACAACGCGCTGTGTCTGGACACCAGCAAGGGCAAGTTCTGCGCGGAAAATTGCGTGGACAGCTGCCCAAATACCCAAAGTTGCTCGCTAGTTACGACGTCGACCGGCGATAACATGACCGTGTGCATCGATCGCTACGCGCGGTTGTGCGACCCCTGTTCGACCGACAATGATTGCCAAGTCCAAGGGTTTTCCACCGGGCAATCGGTGTGCATTGACCAGGGCGCGGCTGGGCGTTTTTGCGGAACACCGTGCGCGGCTGACTCAGAATGTCCAACCGGCTACGGCTGCGCCGACGTGACGTCCGCGGCTGCCAAGCCAGCCAAGCAATGCCTGCGCAAGCCAGAGGTGAGCGGCGGAGCACCGGCTCAGTGCGAGTGTTCGATCGCCGCCAAGGCCAAGAAGCTGAGCACCAATTGCGCGTCGGTCGCCAAAGACAGCAGCGGCAAAGTCATCGGCCAGTGCCCAGGCACGCGATCGTGCGGCGGAGCCGGGCTGACAGTGTGCCAAGCGCCCAGTGCGGCCAAAGAAACGTGCGACGGCCTCGACAACGACTGCAACGGCACCACCGATGACGCCGCCTGCAACGACAACAACCAGTGTACCACCGATATCTGCGATCCGGCCAAGGGCTGCAGCCACCAGCCGGGCGACTTGCCGTGCGATGCCGACAACAATGCCTGCACGGTCGGCGACTTGTGCCAAAACGGCGTGTGTTTGGCCGGCAAGGCCAAAGAGTGCAACGACCAAAACCCGTGCAGCGTCGACAAATGCGTTGCCGCTAGCGGTTGCGTGCAAACATCGGATGATGGCGCCCCGTGCAACGACGAAAATCCGTGTACTTTAGGTGATGTGTGCGCCAATTCCTCGTGCAGCGGCGGCAAGCCCAAGGTCTGCACCAGCACGGACCCCTGTGTCGAAGCCAAGTGCAACTTGCTGGACGGCGGGTGCAAATTTACGGCCAAGTCGGAAGGGGCGGCGTGCGACGACGGCCAAGTGTGCACAGCCGGCGAAGCGTGCGTGAGCGGCAATTGCACGGGTGGTAAGCCGCTGGGCTGCGACGACGGCAACGCTTGCACCATCGACAGTTGCGGGGTCACCGGGGCCTGCGTCAACCAACCGGCCGGCAGCGCCAGCCCTTGCAACGACGGCAATCCGTGCAATACCGGCGCGACCTGCAGCGCAGGAGTGTGCGGCAACGGCAAGCCCAAACCGTGCGCAGACAGCAACCCGTGCACCACGGATTCGTGTGACATCTCCAACGGTTCGTGCAAGAACGTGGCTATCTTAGGCTGCATCGGCATCTGCCCGACTGGGATTTGTCCCGACGACGGCAACAGCTGCACCCAAGAAAAATGCGTCAATGGCCAGTGTTTGCAGAGCAACGCCGCGGTCGGCCCATGCAACGTGAGCGGCAATCCTTGCCATCTGGGCAGTTGCGCCAACGGCGTCTGTGCACCCAGCGGGCCGCCCAAGACATGCGACGACGCCAATCCGTGCACCGACGACACCTGCGGCGCTACCGGCGCTTGTGACCACCTTCCCAACACCGCGGGCTGCAACGACAACAACCTGTGCACCGCACCCGACACTTGCGGCGGCAGCGTTTGCAAAGCGGGCGGCGCGGCGTGCAACTTGGGCGATGCCTGCACCGGCCCCAACCAGTGCAAACAGGGCGGGTGCCTCAACGGCAAATGCCAAAAGCCTGCGGTCAGTTGCGGGCTGGTGGGCAAGGCGGCGGTCGGCACTTTGGGCGACATCACTCTGACGGCGGCCAGCGTCATCGACACCGATGTCGGGACCATCGTGACCGGCGCCACTACGGTCGTCGCTGCAGGCAGCCCGGGGGTAGTTGAGGTCCAGCAACCGGATCCCGGCGTGGGCGGACCGATTCCGCACGTCATGGTGTTTGATTGCAAGAGTTTCAAAGTGTTGCCCGGTGTGGTGGTCAAAGTACAGGGCAAACGAGCGCTCGCTGTGATTGCGACAGAAGGAGTCGACATCGCGGGCACGTTGAACTTGAGCGGCAGCAACGGCGGCAGCGGCTCGCCCAACGCAGCAGGCGGCAAAGGCCTCGCGGGCGGCGGCGGCTTTGACGGCGGCGGCGTTGTCAGTGGACTTGGTTGCCTGCCAACCAATGGCATGGGCCACGGCCCGCAGGCTGGACCGGCCGGTATCTGCGGTGGTTCCGGCGGCAAAGGCGGTGACGGCGGCGTTGGCGCAGGCGGCGGCGGTGGCGGCGGTGGTTGCGGCGGTGGTGGTGGCGGCGGTGGTGGCCGAGCAGCCACCGGCCAACCGGGCACCGCGCCGACTGCGGCAACTTCGGGTTCGGTTGGCGCAGCTTACGGCGGAGCAGCCGGCGGCGCGGCGGGCAGCTCATGCGGCTCCCCAGCAGGAGAAGGTCAACCCGGTGCTGCGTTTGGCGATTCTACTTTGCTTTCAGGCGGCACCGGCGGCGCGGCGGGCGGCTTCGGTGGCCTCGCTGGCTTTGGCGGCGCCGGCGTCGACACCAAGAACGGCAAAGCCTTTGGTGGTGGTCCCGGCTCGATCGGCGGCATTGGCGGCGGCGGCGGCGGCGGCGGCGCGTTGATGTTGTGTGCGGGCGCTGCGATCACGGTGACTGGCTCCCTGGAGGCCAGCGGGGGCCTGGGCGGCGTCGGTTCGGGGCCCAACTTGTCCGAGGCCGGCAAAAAACCACTAGTCACCTTGACCATACCCGCTGGCGGTGGCGGCGGCGGTGGGCGCTCCGGCGCTGGCGGCGGTGGCGGCGGTGGCGGTGGCGGAACCATCCACCTGATTGCAACTTCGATAATTTTGCAGGGAAATGTCCTAGTCAAGGCCGGCCTTGGTGGAGCCGCAGGCAGCAATTTCGGCAGCGGCGGCGCGGGCGGCGGCGGTTCCTACGGCGGAGCGAGCGGTGGCAGCGGCGGCGGTGGTGGTGTAGGCGGCAAAGGCGGCGCGGGCGGTCAGGGTTTTGTCCGCATTGAATCCGGCAGCGTGCAAGGTGCGGGGTTTGTGCAAGGGCAATTGGTGCAAGTGCCGTAGCCTTGACGGGTCGTTAACGACGAATGTCCAGCGAGCGCACTGGGCAATTTTATCGAATACCTGTGGAGATACGGGCACTTGCTTTGCAAGACTTAGTGGAGTCTGTGCGTGCAAATTGCTTGACATCCGGCCAATTCGGCCTATTCTTCGCGGCCTTTTGCGGCCCAATGGTCAACTGCACGGCGAGGTGATGGCGATGATTTTGACAAGTAGCAAGTTCTTCATGGCGTTGGCAGTGTGTGGGGCGACGGTTTTGGCCGCACCATCGCAGGCACTGGCTGAGGTCAAAATCGGCATTGTCGATCTGCAAAAAGTGCTCAAGACGACCGTTGCCGGCAAAGCAGCCCAAAAGAAATTCGACGACCTGCGCAAGGCCAAGCAAGGGCAACTGGAAGCGCGCGAGAAAGATCTGGGCAAGCGCGAGAAAGAGCTGATCGGCGGACGCCAAGAGATTGAAACTGCACTGCAAGCCACTGGCGGCAAGCCAACTGACGAGCTCAAGGCCAAGGTCATTGCGCTGCAGGAAAAGGGTCGCAAGTTTGAGCAGGATGTGCTCGAACACGAAAAAAAGAAGCGTGAAATCGTTGACGAATTGGCCAAGAAAGAGTCTGACCTGCTCAAGCCAATTGAAGACACCATCAAAGCCAAAGTGGACGCCATTGCCAAGGAACGGTCGCTGTCGATTGTGCTCAATCGGCAAGTCGCGATTTACGTTGCAGAAGCCTTGGATATTACTACTGAAGTGATCAAGCGCTGCGATACTCCCTGACCGATAGTGATGTGGAACTGACCGATAGTGATGTGGAACTGACCGATAGTGATGTGGAACTGACCGACAGTGATGTGGAACTGACCGATAGTGATGTGGAACTGACCGATAGTGATGTGGAACTGACCGATAGTGGAGTGGAATTGACCGATAGTGGAGTGGAATTGACCGATAGTGGAGTGGAATTGACCGATGGCAGAGTCGAATCGACGGTAGGCGGAGTCAAAATGCGGTCTGGGGCTGCGCAGGTGTTGGCGCTGACTTGGGTCGCTCTGGCTTGCATCCATTGCCGCCGCAACGCCGATGCCCCTATTTTGCAACAGCATTTGTACCCCAAAGTTGCGGTTGCCACCCCGCAGTCCGTTGCCAGCGCTCAGGGTTCGGTAGCCCGCGTCGAGCGTCTGAGCGAAGCTGAGCCCAATGACACTCCCGATCGCGCCCAACCGGTGTCGGCGATGGCCTTGGTGGCTGGGACATTGCTAGCTGCCAATCCAGTGCTTGAGACAGCTGCGAAGGATCGCCCCAAGTTAGGTAAGAAGGCCAAACTGGCGGCAAGGTCGACGCTCGTCGACGCCGACTGGTATCGCCTGCCTGCGGTAGCGCCCGCGCACGTGATGCAAGTTGAACTGCGCAATGCGCCGCCGTGTGCAGAATTGCAGATCTATGACGATGCGGGCGTCAAAATGCTGCGCAGTGCTCGCAGCGTTGGTGGAGTCCGACCTGCGTTTCCGGCTCTAGGTTCGACCGCCGGAGCGTCGATGGTCCGGGTCGTGTGCAACATGATGGCGGCGAGGGCCAAAACCGCGCTGACGCCGGCGATTGGGGGGCCTTATGAATTGGCGATTTTTTCGCGGCAGGTGCAGGCCAACGAAGAAGTCGAGCCCAATGATGTGCCGCGCACCGATCTTGCCGCGCTAAGCGTTGGGGCAATTGTCCAAGGCACGCTATCACCCGAAGGCGACGTCGATTTGTTCTTGCTTCACACGACTGGCGTGGAAGCGCCGACGGCCTATGTCTTGAGTGCGACTGGAGCGCCCGCTGTCGAACTCGAGCTGACGGTGATCGACGGTGCCACCCAAAAACCGCTACTCAAGCAACTGGTGGGCAAAGGTCAGGGGGTGCTGGTGCCCAATCTAGCGTTGGGGACACTGCCGCCGGGCAGCATCTTGCAACTGCGCGCCCACAAAGGTCAGGCCCCCGATGCGCCGTATGCCGTTAGCTTGCAGCCGTGGCTGCCCAGTGGCTGTACCCGCCAACAAGATTGCCTCCAATTGCTGCCGACCGAGCGAGAACCTAATGATTTTGTTGACCATCCGTGGACCACAACGTGGACCGGCGCCGCGCAAACGCTAACGGGCTTGCTCACTGGGGCTGGCGATATCGATTGGCACGGGCTGCAGATTGCCCCGGGTGGCGTAGCCAGTCTGGTCGTGACTGCGCCGCCCGCTCTGAGTTTGGCGGTGGAAGTGGGGAGCGGCCCGCGCACCCTTCAGTTCACAGTTGCAGCTGGCGGTCGTTTGGCGGTGCCAGCGCTGACTGGCGGTGCAGCGCCGATTACCGTGATGGTGCGGGCGGCCATGGCCGGTGGTGGGGCACCCAATGATGTCTACACCTTGGCCTTGGCACCGCTTGACAATAGCGCGTGGGAGACGGACAGCGGCGACGAGTCCGAAGGTGGCAAACTGTGGCTTGCCGCAGCAGCGCTGACCGAAGTGGCCGCTAGTGCCCAGTTAGCAGGTGGCGGTTGGCAGCGGCGCGGAGTGTTGTGGCCCGCCGGCGATCGCGACGTGTTCGGCTTCGATTTGCGCGAGCGCCAAGGTCCGACCGGCATTGAACTGCTGTGTACGGGCGACGGCCACGCGGATTTCATGTGCGCGGTTCAAGATGTCGCCGGTCACGATGTGGTGCGGGTGCATGTGGACGCGAAAAGCTCAGCGCCCGCCCGGTCCTTGCTTTTGCTACCTCCTGGCGCGTGGCGCGTGGTGGTGGAGTCCAAGCGACCCCGGCCGAGCCAGACACCGTACGCAGTGACGTTGCGCAACGCGGCCGAAGCTGCCGGTTTGCCATTGGCGGCTACGGCTGCGATCGTCGAACCGGTGGATGCCGCGCGCCCGCCCGCTGCTCCGTGAGCAGCCTCGCTGGGTGTCGCAGTTGTGCCAACCCTCAACCTACCGTACATTCGCCTCGAGGTGAGACGTGGACGTCATTTTCATTTCCCCAGGATACCCCACTGAAATGCCTGAGTTCGTGCGCGGCCTGTCGATGGTCGGCGCGCGTGTATGGGGCGTCAGCGACCAGACTGCGGGCGCGCTGCCGCAAATGGCCAAGCGGCACTTAGCGGGCTACTTGCAAGTGCCGAATATTTTTGACGAAGCCGATGTGGTTCAGCGCGTCCGCCAGTGGGTCGGTCGCCGCCATGTCGATCGGGTTGAAGTATTGGGCGAGTTTTGGATGCTGCTGGGCGCCAGACTACGCGAAGCACTGCAGATTCCTGGGCTTACCATGGCTGAAACCCTGCCCTTTCGGGACAAGGAAGTGATGAAGCAGCGCTTGGATGCCGCTGGTATTCGCACCCCACGCCACACCCGTGCGCGCAGCGAAGTGGAGATTCGTGCTGCCGCTGAAAAAATCGGCTACCCGTTGATTATCAAACCGATTGCCGGCGCTGGCTCTTCCAATACCCACCGCGTCGAAGATGCCAAGCGGCTGGAAATCGTGCTGCCCCAACTGCGCGGCGTGGCTGAGGTCAGCGTTGAGGAGTTTATCGACGGCGAGGAATTCACTTTCGATACCCTGACTTGCCACGGCAAGATTCGCTATCACAATATCGCTTGGTATCGGCCGCGCCCGCTGATCGCCCGCACCAATGAGTGGATCAGTCCGCAGGTCATCGCGCTCAAGAATGTCGAACAGCCGGCGCTCAAGGCCGGGGTCGAGATGGGCCAGCAAGTCATCGACGCGCTTGGATTTCGCGACGGCTTTACCCACATGGAGTGGTACCTCAAAGCCGACGGCGAAGTGGTGTTTGGCGAAATCGGCGGGCGACCCCCCGGCGCGCGCCAAGTCGACCAAATGAATTATGCGTGTGATTTCGACGCATTCATCGAATGGGCCCGCATCGTGTGTTGGGGCCGCTTCGAAGGGCGGGTCCAGCGCAAGTACAACGTGGCGACGATTTTCAAGCGCGCGATGGGCGAAGGCCGCATCATCAAAATTAGCGGTGCCGAGCAGCTGCGGCGCGAGTTTGGACCGTATTTGGTGTGGGAAAATCTGCTGCCGGTCGGAGCGATGCGCCGAAATTGGCTACAAACACTGGTTTCGGATGGGTTTTGGGTGATTCGTCACCCTGAGCTGTCGACGGCGATGGAAATGGCCGATCGAGTCGGCCGCGACCTGGTGTTGCTGGCGCGCGGCACATGACCTCCGCAGTCCGAGCGCTGGCACTAGAACACCGATCAGATTCCATCTGATTGGGTGTTCACTGCTTGTTTCGTGGGTCGGCAGCGATCGCCTGAGGCGTCTCGCCGCTCCATTTTGCAATGGAAACCAATGGCATTTTGGTGTCGGATTACTCAGTTTTGGCCAGAGAGTGCACATGGCGCGGCTTGCCATGGCAGGAATATGTTTGGTGCTCTAGCGGGTTTGGCTGCATTTGCCGTTGCGTGCGCTGAACCGACCCCTGTCGCCAAAGCGGATGCGGTGGCTGCGGACGCCAGTTCGAGCGAGACGGCCTCGGCTGACGTGCCGGAAATCGCGGCAGCGGACACGGTCGAGGAAATTGCCGTAGCAGAGACTGCATCGTCTGGGTGGGTGCCGACCAGCGTGACCGAATTGTACGGCGCTTGGGAAAATCAGGACGAAGACAATATCCGCCGCTACGAATTCCGGTTTATTGACAATATGTTCGCCGACTTGCTCAATATTACGCCGGCTTATCGACTGTACCGCGGCAAGATTGGGCAGCCTCTAGAGATTATCGAGCGCGGCGAATTCAAGCTCGGCAATGCCCCGTCGCTGCTGACAACCCCGCAGTGGGCACTCGATATTGCCTCGGTGGGCAAGCAGAAAAAGTCGCTGCTGGTGCCAGTGGAGCCCAAGTACACGTTCGGGCTGGAAGTCGTCCCTGGCGTCACTCGCGAGTTTGCGCGGGTCGAGACGTTCGCCAGATTTCCATAGATATTTTAGGTAGTTGCAGGCAGAATTCCGCTACGCTGTTGCAGGCAGAATTCCGCTACGCTGTCGCCGCTGCGCCGCCATCGGTCGGCCCTTCGACATAGATTTCGCCGCCAGAAGCTTTAAATTCCTCAGCTTTCTCAGCCATACCAGCCTCGACCTCTGTCATCTCGCGGACATCCTGGGTGAGCTTCATCGAACAAAAATGCGGCCCACACATCGAGCAAAAATGCGCGAGCTTGGCCGACGGGGCCGGCAAATCGGCGTCATGCAGCTTTTGCGCGGTGGTGGGATCCAGACTCAGGTTGAACTGATCTTGCCAGCGAAACTCAAAACGGGCTTTGGACAACAAATCGTCGCGGGTCTGGGCACCCACATGGCCCTTGGCCAAATCAGCGGCGTGAGCGGCAATCTTATAGGCGATGACCCCGTCTTTGACGTCTTGCCGGTCGGGCAGGCCCAGATGCTCTTTGGGCGTAACGTAGCACAGCATCGCGGTCCCATACCAACCGATCATCGCCGCGCCAATCGCGCTGGTAATGTGGTCGTAGCCTGGCGCAATGTCAGTGACCAGCGGACCCAACGTATAAAACGGCGCTTCGTGACACCACTCCAACTGCAAATCCATGTTTTCTTTGATTTTATGCATCGGCACATGGCCGGGGCCTTCGATCATGACTTGGCAATGGTGGGCCCACGCCACTTTGGTCAGTTCGCCCAAGGTCTTGAGCTCGGCAAACTGCGCGGCATCATTGGCGTCGGCGATACAACCGGGACGCAGCCCGTCGCCGAGCGAAAAACTGACGTCGTAGCGCGCCATGAGCTGGCAAATCTCGTCAAACCCTTCGTACAGAAAGTTGTCTTTGTGGTGATGCAGGCACCACTTGGCTAAAATCGAACCACCGCGGCTGACAATACCCGTCACCCGATTTTTGGTCAGCGGCACATACGGCAGACGAACTCCAGCGTGAATGGTAAAGTAATCAACCCCTTGCTCGCATTGTTCCTGTAGCACTTCGAGAAAAAGTGGCAGACTCAGGTTCTCGACTTTGCCTTTGACCCGCTCCAAACACTGATAAATTGGCACCGTGCCAATCGGCACCGGACTGTTGCGCAAAATCCATTGGCGCGTCAGGTGGATGTCCTTGCCGGTGCTCAGGTCCATCACCGTGTCGGCGCCCCAACGGATGGCCCAGCGCAGCTTGTCCACTTCCTCGTCGATGTCACTGCGGATCGCCGAATTGCCAATATTGGCGTTGATCTTGACCAAGAAATTGCGGCCAATAATCACTGGTTCCAGCTCAGTGTGGCGAATATTGGCCGGAATGATGGCGCGACCGCGGGCGATTTCACTGCGCACAAATTCGACGTCTACGCCTTCGCGAATCGCCACAAAGTGCATTTCTTCAGTGACTATGCCCTGACGCGCAAACCATAACTGCGTCGGGGTCGACTGACCCTGCCGCGCCGCCACCCACTGCTCTCGCCGCTTCGGCAGTCCGACATGCGGATCGCAGCCCTGCGGGCCAGTCGTGTCATACACATCGCAGTGAGCCCCGTCGCTCAGCGCGATACGCCGATAGGGCACCTGCAACACGGCCGTCTCGCGCTTTTCTGACAGCGGAAAGCAGGCCTCAAAGTCAGGCAGAGCTTGCGCCTTGGGCACCTCAGCAGTTGCCGCTTCGGGTTGAACGTGGCCAGCGAGGCTCGTTTGCGACGTAGGCATATCGTGGGCCATGGTGTCTACCTCATTGCAAGTCAAGCAGTTTTGGCCCAGCAACTAGGTGTTCAGAATTGCTGGTTCGAGCTTCACGCGCGGCTGGCGGTCCCTGTCAAGATATCTGGCACGGTCAAGATATCTGGCACGGTCAAGATATCTGGCACGGTCAAGATATCTGGCAGGGTCAAGATATCTGGCACGGTCAAGATATCTGGCAGGGTCAGGGTCAAAAAGATAACAAAGTCAGTATATTACAAGCTTACGGCAAATTTTCGATAATGGCATCGGCAAACTCACCGCACTTGAGCAACTGGGCGCCTTCCATTTGGCGGTGAAAATCGTAGGTGACGCGCTTTTGCCCAATGCTGGCTTCAAGACCGGCGACGATAGCCGTTGCCGCTTCGGACCAGCCGAGGTGCTCGAGCATCATCACCGCCGACAAGATCATAGAACCGGGGTTGACCTTGTCCAAGTTGGCGTATTTGGGCGCCGTGCCGTGGGTCGCTTCAAAGATGGCGTGCCCGCTGATGTAATTGATGTTGCCGCCGGGGGCGATGCCGATGCCGCCGACTTGCGCCGCCAACGCGTCCGACAAGTAGTCGCCGTTCAGATTCAAGGTCGCGATGACCGCAAAATCCTCGGGCCGGGTCAGCACTTGCTGCAAAGTGATGTCGGCGATCGAGTCGCGAATCAGCAGCATTTTCTTCCATTTACCGTCACCGTGGCTCGGCCACAAATCGACGGCGGTCTGCACTTCGGCGCAGATTTCCTCGCGTTGGTCCGGGGTCATCATGTCATAGCCCGGGTCGACTTGCCGGGCATTTTCCTCCGGGCTAAGTGCCGGATTCTTTTCCTTATTGCTCAAAATCCACGTCTCGCGTTCGGTGACGATTTCATTGCGAAATAGCGAGCGCGCCACGTTGTACCCCCAGTCGCGGAAGGCGCCTTCGGTGTACTTCATAATGTTACCCTTGTGAACCAAAGTAACAGATTTGCGCTTGTTTTTAAGGGCATAGGCGATCGCCGAATGCACCAGTCGCTCGGTGCCCAGCGCGCTGACCGCTTTGATGCCCAGACCCACTTCGACACCGATGGTGCGTTGAGGAGCGCCCAGCTTTTCGAGCCGCGCTTGCCACTGCTCGACAGCCTTGGCGGTACCGAAACGGATTTTCTTGAATTCTTTGGGGAAAGACTGTTCCAAGAAGTTCAACATCAGGGCAGCTTCTGGCGAACCCCCGACGTACTCGATGCCAGCGTAAATGTCCTCGGTGTTTTCACGAAAAATCACCATATCGACTTTTTCGGGACGCTTGACCGGACTGGGCACACCGGTAAAGTAGCGCACTGGGCGCAAACATACATACAAATCAAGCATTTGCCGCAGCGCGACGTTGAGCGAGCGGATACCCTTGCCTACCGGCGTCGTCAGCGGTCCCTTGATGCCGACAAGGTATTTGTTAAATGTTTCAACGGTTTCATCGGGGAGCCAGTTGCCGGTTTGATTGAAGGCCTTTTCGCCGGCCAGAACCTCAACCCAGGCAATCTTGCGCTGTCCGCAATAGCATTTGGCTACGGCGGCGTCGATCACCCGCACGGAGGCGCGCCAAATATCCGGTCCAGTGCCGTCCCCTTCGATAAAGGGGATGATCGGGCAATTGGGCACGTTCAAGCCGTTGGCATCCATAGTAATTGGCTGGCCGTGGGCGGGAATAACGACGGACATTGAAGCTCCAAGGGACCGCGGCAGCGTGGCATCCACAACGGAACGCTGATCGACGGTGACCCAAATTTGTGAAATAAACACGCGTGGTTGTATTTCGTCGGTCCATGGCCGACCCCAGCGCGCGCGGAGCATAGGCGAGCGCCGAGCCGAAGACAAGGTCAAAAGGTTGCCGCGATCCCACGCTTTGGGCGCATCTCGGCGTCACTGTGTCACTTTTCTGTCAGGGACGTACGAGAGTACGCCTCTGGCAGAAGAGCTCCTTGCTCCTTGTCGAGCGACAGCGAGCGACAGGGCACTGGCATCCCAAATCGGCGGCCGCGGGGAATTTCGGTGGTGAATATGGGGTTGCCGCTTCACCGTTTGCGGGGCCGACGCAGCACGGTATAGGAAGCTCAATTGGGCTTGCCGTCGCGGAGGCAGACTCTCTAGAATCGCTTGCGAACTGCTTAGCGCCGCGAACCAACCCAAGCCAACAGTGCAGCTGCCAAGAGCGCGGCGTACCCTCCCAAACGCGACTCTGCGGAAGCCGGTGACCCCAATCCGGCCACCGTGCACGACCCGCCATCAGCAGGCGCAACTGTGCCAGGTGGCTCGGCGCCAGGATCCAAACCAGCATCGCGCGCGAGGTCACCCCATTCTGCCCAACAGGCAAAACGGCTGATGTCGTCGAATCCAGTGTAATCTGGTGGTGTTAACTGATGCAACGCAAACGCCTGGCCAGCGGGCTTGCCGGAAGCATTTAACGCGTGGAGCTCACCGCGGGCGCAGGCAAACGCCGCTGCGGTCCCGTCGGCCAAGGTGACACCGTCGACGCAGGTATACCAACGGCTATCGTCCAAAGTGACGGTCACAATTGGGGCGATGTCGACCAGTACGCCGACTTGCACGGCCACCGCCCGATTGCCCAGCGCCACAGGGCCCGCCACGAATGGAAAATCCTGCAGCAACAACTTGGCGGCCCGCGGCCCGGTATACGGCGCGCTGCGGTCCACTTCATAAATGCGCTGCAAGGCCTTGCCAATCAACGACAAGTAGAGCTTGTCGGCGGTCGGCGACACCCAAGCCAGCGATGCGGTCGCCGTTGAGGTATCGGCCGCAACGTCTTCCTGGGTAGCCTGACCATCAGCGCGCACGCCAACCAGTCGTACCACCGCGCCGGCTGACTGCACGATCCACATGGCATCCGCTGAATTGCGCGCGCCATGCCATTCACCGCTACCCGTCCACACCGAAGGCGCGCTGCCCGCTACAGGTGGCCGACTCAGCGCAACGACTTTGGCTGCACCTTTGCTGACGACCAGCGCGAGCGCTTCAGATCCGGCGGCCCCAAGTGCGCGAATGGTCAACGGATCGAGGCCCTGCACCGCGGCGCGATTGACCTTGCCAGCGGCGTCGACGCGGAACACGCCCTCCTCAGCCGTGAGCCAAGCGCTGCTTTGGCCAGTGCGCGTCACCAGCGGGCTTTTGGGCGCGACCCAGCGCGGCGAGCACACATACTTGAATTTCTTGGGTTGGATCGGGTCGCGCACCGCGAGCCCCGCTGACAGGCGCAGCAGGGTCGGACCTTGGCTGTCGGCGGTGACGACACCCAACACGGTCGGCGGGGTGCCATGGGCCCACAAAGTGGACGACGGGGCCCAAACCGCAAGCGTCAAGGCCAAAAGCCAGAAACTTTGGCCGACAGGCCGCGGGCAAGCGGCGACTTCAAGGGAACCACGGGGCACAACACTCTCCAGCATTCCGGTCCTGTTTTGACCGAGCCACCGGATGGACAATAGTCGCTTGGGGTGCGGTGCGCCACCCCCATTGGCTCCCGCGATCCCCCGCTTTGGGCGCATCTCGGCGTCACTGCGTCACTTTTCTGTCAGGGACGTACGAGAGTACGCCCCTGACAGAAAAGTTCCTTGCTCCTTGTCGAGCGACAGCGAGCGACAGGGCACTGGCATTCCAAATCAGGGGCCGCGGGGAATTTCGGTGGTGAATTTCGAGCTAGGAGCGTGTCGGAGTATTCCAACTCGCTCCTAACGCCGTCTGGCTAGTCGGAGGCAACTGCCTGAAACTGCACGGATTTACTCCTGTCAGTTCTTGGACAGTTGAGAGTATCTCAATGGCTAAGAGACTGTCGGATCGTAATAGATTCATTGTATATAACCGGATATGTATTCAAAATGCGTTTGATTTCCGACAGGCTCTTAGTGTCAGTGCCGATCGGTTAGCGCCCAAGTGATCTTGCACAAAGGCTTTCTGATCGAGCCCTTGCCAACATGTCGCGCTGGGTTCAATTTCGGCGGTCCAACTAGGATGGCCCCAGGTCACTTCGCGAAGAACCTGTACAAATTTCCTCTGTCACACCGGAAGACTTCACAGCTTTGCGGGATCGTCTGAGCCCTGAGTGGATCGCGCGCGCCTTGCGGGCCAAAGGCGCGGCGACCGTTCGGCGGCGGCGACTTGCGGCCGAACACGTGATTTGGCTGGTCATCGCCATGGCCTTGATGGGCGACAAACGAATCGAGGATGTGGTCAGCAAGCTCGACCTCGCGTTGCCGGTGCCGAACGGCAGGACCATCGCTTCATCCAGCATTGCGCAAGCGTATGAAAAAGTTGGCGAAGAGCCGGTGAACTGGCTCTTTGAGGAAACCGGCTAGGTGTGGGCGGCTGAGCGCGCCCATGAACAAAGGTGGCGCGGCTTGGCGGTCTACGGCACCGACGGCACGGACTTGCGCGTGGCGGATTCGCCTGAGAATCGTTCTACTTTTGGCGGACAGAAGTGCAGCGGCGACATGGGCGACAGCGGCTACCCGATGGTGCGGATCTTGGTGCTGATGGCCTTGCGCTCGCACGTTCTGGCCGGGGCGATGAGCGGTGGATAGGCGAACATTTAATGAACAAAGGATGTTGCGCGACATGGCGCCGCAGATCCCCGACAACTCGCTGACCATTTTGGACCGCAACTTTCTGTCGCCGCTGAGCCTGTTGGCCATCCAGAACGGCGGTACCAACCGCCACTGGCTGTCGCGACTCAAGAGCAACACAAAATAGGAGGTAACCCAGGAGCTGGGCCCTAGGAGCGTGTCGGAGTATTCCGACTCGCTCCTAGCGCCGTCTGGCTAGACGGCGGCAACTGTCCGAAACTGCACGGATTCACTCCGGGCAGTTCTCGGACAGTTGAGAATATTTGACTGGCTAGGAGCCTGCCGGATCGTAATA
>SHZD01000084.1 GCA_009692465.1 Myxococcales bacterium | reverse complement strand
CCGCGCGGGTCAGTTGATCCTGGCGTTCGGCCAACCGTCCCATCTGGCGATCGTCGCGCCGCACCGAGCGCGCGTAGCTACTGAGGTCAAAGTCCAAGTCGCCAGCCAGCGCTTCAATCTCCGTCATGCGGGTCGAAAAAGTAGCTAAACTGTTATCAATATGGGCTAACTTCGCCAGCCCGCGCGCCGCTTTGCTCGCCGTTTCGCGAATGCCGCCATCGCCACCTAAGCCGGCAGCAGCGTCCGTCAGCACCCGGGCCAACTGCTCGGCCGCGCGCAGTTTTTGTAGCTGAGAGCCAATTTCGGCCAGCTCACCGGCTTTGGGCGCCAGTTCGCTCAGCTCTTTGTGAACAAAACGCAGCCAATCCAGACGCTCGGCTGCTTGGGTCTGGCGTCGGCGCAACTCTTCGAGTTCTACAGTAGTTTTGCGCCATTGAGCGTGGGCTTGGTCACAGGCCTGCCGCAAACCCAAGCTGCCACCGTAGCGATCCAACAACTCAAGATGAGCGGCCGGCTCCAGCAACCGGTGTTGGGCATGTTGGGCGCTCAAGTCCACCAGCGGCGCCGCGACCTGCCGCAACACCTGCACCGTCGCCAACCGACCGTTGATGTAACAGCGATTTTTTCCGGCGCCCTTGCCAATGACCCGCCGCAGCACCAGCGCCTCGCCCACGGCAATGCCGACCTCGTCGAGCACCGCCAGCACTTTGGGCCCGAACGGAGGCTCAAATAATGCTTCAATTTCAGCAGTATCGCAGCCGTGGCGCACAAAGCGCTCGCTCGCTCGACCACCCAGCACCGCGGCTAGGGCATCGAGCAGAATCGACTTGCCAGCCCCGGTTTCGCCCGTCACCGCCGTCAGGCCAGCGCCCAGTGGCAGTTCCGCCGCCTGCAAAATGGCGAAGTCGGCGATGCGCAGGGTGGTTAGCATCCGATTGTCACCAGCTCGCACAAACGCATATCACGGGCTCACACAAACAACTTTCACGGGCTCACACAAACAACTTTCACGGGCTCACACAAACAACTTTCACGGGCTCACACAAGATCGTCGTCGGCCCAATCGTCGGCTAGATTCTTGCCAGCAGGCGGGCTTGGGTCGTCTTCGTCGTCGTCATCGTAAAAATCATCGTCTTCGTCGTCGGCCATCATCGCCTCCTGTAAGGCTGCAAGTTCAGGATCGTAGCGCCCTTCCAGCAGCAGCGCGTCCAGCGTCTCGTCTCCCGTCATTGCCAGCGCGTCATGGCCGGGCGTCATGGCCGCCGCGGTCCGCTTGCGTTTCTGGGTCTTTTTCTTCATCTCCAGTCGAATCGGTACCCCAGTAAACTCCCAATTTTCACGAATTTGCGCCATCAAGAACCGCTGGTAAGAGGCCTTGGTCGCCTGCGGTAAGTTGACGATAATCACAAACTTGGGCGGCCGCACCGTCAACTGGGCGCCGTAGTGCATCTTGAGCGTGCGCCCGCGGTGGGTCGGAGCCTGAACGCGCTGCTGCAACGCCATCAGCCAGCGATTGAACTGGTGGGTCGGCACCCGCCGATTGAAGTTGTCGAACACCGTGTGCACCGTGTCGAACAGTTTCTCGACCCGCTGACCGCTGAGCGCTGAGATGAACACCTTAGGGGTGTGTTCCAGAAACGGCAGATGCCGCTCCAAAGCCTGCTCGTAGGCCTTGGTGCTATTGGTGTCCTTTTCAATCGCGTCCCACTTGTTGATGGCGACGACGCAGGCCCGACCGCGGTCTTGAACCAGTGCCGCAATTTTGCTGTCTTGATCCGCCAACGTCTGGGTCGCGTCTAGCACCAACACTGCGATATGACAGCGCTCTATCGCGCGCACCGCTTGGCTCACCGAGTACTGCTCGATCGCTTGCGCCACCGCCCGCTTGCGCCGCAGCCCAGCGGTATCCACCAGCGTAAACGCTTGATTTCGCCACTCAAAATCGATATCGATGGCATCGCGAGTGGTGCCCGGCTGGTCGGCCGTAATCACGCGCTCGTGGCCCAATAACTTGTTGACCAACGTCGATTTGCCCACATTGGGCCGGCCAACAAAAGCAACCCGAATCCGGTCGACGACGCCACCTCGCACGACATCGCCTTGCGAATCATAGTCTTGCGGTTCGGGTTCGCCTTCAAAATGGCCACGTTCTTCGAGCGCTTGCACCACCGCTTCGACCAAATCGAGCACGCCGCGATTGTGTTCGGCCGCAATGGGAAACACCATCGGCATGCCCAACGCGTAAAACGCCATCGCTTCGGCCTCTAAGTTCGGCGTATCGGCCTTGTTGGCGACCAGAAACACTGGCTTTTTGGTGCGCCGCAGCTGCAGGGCAATTTCCTCATCGGCCGCCATCAGCCCTTCGCGGGCACACACCATGAAAATCACGGCGTCCGCACTGGCGATCGCCAATTGAGCCTGGCGGCGCATCAGCGGCAACATGCCTTCCGTTTCAGTAGGCTCAAAGCCGCCGGTATCGACTAAGCGCACGCGGTGATTGCCCAATTCAGCCAAACCATCGTGGCGGTCGCGGGTCACCCCCGGCGTGTCATAGGTGATGGCACTGCGGAACCCGACGAATCGATTAAAAAGCGTTGACTTGCCGACATTGGGTCGGCCGACCACCGCCACCACCGGCGGTAGCCACGGCGGCGCTGCGCTGGGTTCAGGGTTAGCCATGGGCGGCAAATCAGGCGTATCCGCCATGGCGACCTCAACAACTTCTAAGGTGGGGGATGTGGGCGGCCACCAAGGCAACGACGGCTACTGAATATATCCGAATTCCTTGAGTTTATCCGAGCGCCCTGACCAGTTGGCCTCGACGCGGACGTGCACTTCAAGAAAGACCTTGCGGCCGATCAGCGCTTCCATTTTGCCGCGCGCCAGCGTCGCCAGCTGCTTCATGCGCGTGCCCTCTTTGCCAATCAGAATCGCACGTTGGGCCGGCTTTTCGACGTGGACCAGCACCTGCACATGGACCAAGTCCGGCAGTTCTTCGTAGGCTTCGGTTTCGCAGGCGACGCCATAGGGGACTTCTTCGCGAATTTGTTGAAAAACCTGCTCGCGAACCAATTCAGCACACAACCAGCGCAGTGAGCGATCGGTTAGCTCGTCGGCGTCAAATTCCGGTTCACTTTCTGGCAGGTAGCCGCGCATCGCCGCCAAAAGGCTGCGCAGCCCATCGGCGGTCCACGCGCTCACTGGCACAATCGCACCCACATGTGGCGCCGTAGCCAACGCCGCCATCACCGGCAGCAAGTGGCGCGGGCGCACCAAATCGACTTTGTTCAGCGCAATCAGCCATTTCTGGTTGTTGTGCAAAATCTGCCGCATCACTGCGCGGTCGCCGGGATGAATCTGCGGGTCGAAAACCAACTTGGAGGCGGGCGTCACCACTTCGGTCTGGGCGGGATCGGCCGGCTCGTCGTCGTCCATCGCGTTGGATTCATTGACTTCTCCCTCATGGCGCTGTTGCCAGCGCACGGCTCTCTGGGCGTCGATAATCAGCACCACCACGTCAGCACTTTCCAGCGCTTCGACAGCTTGACCGATCATTGCCCGATTCAGCGGCGAGCGCGCTTTGTGGATGCCAGGGGTGTCCAATAGCACGATTTGCGCGTCGGAAGTCGTCAAAACACCGCGAATATTGTCGCGGGTCGTCTGCGGTCGCTGGCTCACGATCGCCAGTTTTTCGCCGAGCAAGCGGTTGAGCAGGGTCGACTTGCCGGCATTGGGCTGGCCGACCAGCGCCACCGCGCCACAGCGAAAGCCATGCAAAGTCTTGAGATGTTCAGCGTCGCCGTCGGTCTGGGCCCACGATTGGACCCCGTAGTCCGGTTCTTGCGGCGGCAGCGGGCGCGGTGTTCGCGGCGGCTCTGGCGGCTGCTGGTCACGCGCTTGGCCGCGCGCTTGGTCACGAGATTGATCAGGCGACTGCACCGGCAGCCGACCCGAAGCGCGGGCGGCAGGATGCGGGGCAGTGGTGCGGTTGTGCTGGGAGCGCTTGTGGCTGTGGCGGTCAGAATCGCGGGACATGTCAGGCCTTGGCCGCGGACGGCCGGCTGCGATCGGCATCTTTACCCACGGAGGGCTGTTTGGGCCGGCGGCGCAACACCGCGTAAAAGAAGCCATCGGGCCCAAAGCTGGGCAGCGGATGGGTAGCGAGCCAAGCGCCGTCGGCAGGGCCAATGCGCATTTCCACTGCCAAGTCGAATTCGTCTCTGGTGGCCAAAAAGGCCGACACCACGTCTTCGTTTTCGCGGCGCAATAGCGAACAGGTGGCGTACACAAGGCGACCACCGCGCTTAACGTGACTCGACGCTCGCAGCAAGATTTGCAACTGCTGTTCGCCAAAGCGGTTGAGCCAATCACCATCCAAATGCCACCGCAGTTCAGGATTGCGCCGCAGCGCGCCGGTGCTCGAACACGGCGCGTCGACCAAGACCGCGTCGGCAATATCGCCAAATTCAGACAGCGGTTTCGGGCTTTTCTCGATCACCCGCGCGTCCACCCGCACGCCCGCCCGCTCACAGCGGCGCTTGCACTCGGCTAGGCGCTCCGGATGGGGATCGAGCGCGATCAGGCGGCCCTCGCCGCGCATCAAGGCCGCCAGCGCCAAGGTCTTGCCACCGGCCCCGGCACACCAATCGATCACGGTCTCGCCGGAGCGCGCCGCGACCGCCAAAGCGATGCGCTGACTGCCTTCATCTTGGATTTCGACCCGGCCCTCAATGAACGACCGCGTTTGGGTGACCCGCGCCGAATGCACGCACCACAGCGCATCGTCGACCCGCGGGACGGGCAGGGTGACGATGCCGTCTTCGAGCAGCTCTTCCGCCAGTCGTTTGGCCGAAATGCGCGTGCGATTGGCGCGCAACGTCAGCGGCGCTCGTTGGCACAAATAGTCCAGCGCCAAGCGCGCGTGTTCGGCACCCAAGTCCATGTCGAGCGCGGTCATAAACGCTGGCGTAAAGCCCACCGCCATGGCATTGCGATGCAATTCAGGCAGTTCACGCGCAGCGTTGCTGGCAGCCCGCAGCGCCGTGGTGCATTGACCAGGGGTCGCCGGCCACGCGCCAGACAGGCCCGGGCTGCGCTTGGCCAGCCCATCGAGCGCACTGGCGTCGCCTTTCTTGCCCGCATCGCGGGGCAGGCCGTGGGTGTCGAGATCGGCCAGCGTCAAAAGGGCCAGCACCCCCGAAGCCTTAGCGTCCAATTGCCGCGGATCGGGAGCCTCTTTGGGCTTGACGGCGCCTTTGATCGCCAAAAAGGCCAGACACAAGTGATCAAGTCGTCGCAGCGCATACCAGTGCATGTCGGCGACAGCATGGCGTTCTTTGCTGCCAAGCTGCGGCGCATGGGCCAGCGCTTGTTCCAAGGCCTGATCGGCGTAGCGCAGTTCACTGCCCAACGTGCGCTTGAGCGCCTCAGTGAGGGTGAGCAGACCGATCGGGCGCACAAATAACGGCCGTTCATCGGTGGCAGTCAGCTTTTTCAGTTGCAAATAGGCACTTAGCGCGACCATCGCCCGGCCTCGGTGCGATACACCGTGCTTGTCGGCCTCGCCGGCCTCGGCGAAAGACTTGTTGAGGTCGTCCGACATGAACAGCGAGTCGTAGCCAAAACCGCCTTCACCGCGACCCTCCAGCAAGATGGCGCCGTCGCAGCGGCCGCCAAACGCCCGCCACGCGATGCCATCGCCAGTCTGACCGCAGCCTGGGCCCGCCGCCAACGGGCCGACCAGGACTAGCCAGCACTCAAAATGAGCACGACGATTCTTGAGGTCAGCGTCGGTCAACTGGGCCAACAACTTGCCGCGATTGGCTGCATCGATACTTAGACGATCGCCGTTGGCCTGAGCATAGCGCGCACTTTGAACGCCAGGAGCGCCTGCCAGTCGAGCGACGCAAAGTCCAGAATCGTCTGCAATCACAGAGACTTGAGCGTCACCGCACTCGCGTGCATGGCGCAGCGCCGACACTGCCTTTTTGAGGGCGTTGTCGACAAAAGTCGCGCCGTCTTCAACCACCTCGGGCAGAGGTGACCGCCCGCGCGCCCACGCCGGAGCAGCAACCGCTGTCAGGCCCAAGGTGGTGGCGATGACGGTTAACTCGTGAAGTTTCTTGTCATTAGCGCTGGCGAGCAAGATCGACGCGATGACCGGCGGCGACACAGAACTGCCAGAACCGCCTGAGGATTTGACTCTGGCCATCATCGCCATCGCACACAGCTATCTAATTGCCGCTGAAACCAAAAAAGCGCACACAGGAGCAGAGTTTCGGCACCGCGGCGTTCGCCCACACGCGGCAAACCGGCAGACGAGAGGGGCAATAGTGTAATGCAAAACTTTGGTTTGGGGAAGGGCGGCGCGCCAAGCCCAATCCATGCCCACAGATGGTGCCGTCGCGCGATCCGTGCAGCGTCAATCGAATCTACGGCACAGCCGTTTTAGACAGCGCAGGTCGGCGTTGCAAAGGCCCGTTTGTTGGCGCTTGATTTGGCTACAACGTGTTGATAATTTTAAGTATACTCAAGCGGCGCCGCAGCGATGTGCATCGCCGAAGTCGGTGACCGCGATGCGCAATTGGCACAGTACCGATATCGGCGAACTGGGCCGCAACTATGCCGCGATCCCCCGCTTTGGGCGCATCTCGGCGTCACTGCGTCACTTTTCTGTCAGGGACGTACGAGAGTACGCCCCTGACAGAAAAGTTCCTTGCTCCTTGATCTGCATCCCAAATCGGGGGTCGCGGGGAATTTCGGTGGTGAATTTGGGTATCGCACCATCTTGACGCCAAGACGCTTTAGCGCCAAAGTTGCGGCCAGTCGGCCTGCGCCGCGGCAGTTTGGCAACCGCAAATAAGGGGATCGAATGGCATACGCAAGTCAACTTTGGGGCAAGGCTACCCGGCGCTGGTTGGACACCGCTTGGCGCTTAAGCTCGACCGCAGTCCTCGTTGCGGTGGTTGCCGCTGGGGTTGCGTGTTCAGGCCAGTCGATCAAAGACCCTGACCACGACGAAAAAAAGGAGAAGGCGCGGCCGTTTTCGAGCGATCCGCAGACTAAAGACAATCTCAATGAAGCGATTGGCGACAAAGAAGATTGGCGCTACTGGGAAGCCGATTTTACCGGCAAGGCTGAAGTCCGCGTCGATGTCAGCAAGTGGGAAGATTCCACTTCGCTCAGCGCCCAAGTGACGGTTTACGACCAAAAGGGCACCAAGCTCGTCGATCGGCCGATGAGCCAAGCCAATCCGTCCATCAAAGAAGCGTTTGATGCCGAGCTGACGTTGAAATATTACGTTCAGTTCAAGCTCAATAGCGGCAAGGGCGAGTATTTGGCGGCCTGCGGCACTCCGCTCGATCCCTGTTCGGCGTGCACCGAAAAGCAGGAATGCAAAGAAAACAAGTGTGTAGACAAGCCGTGCGGCGGCGGTTGCCCGGAAGGGACCCGCTGTGACGGCGGCAAGAACGAATGCGTCAAAGTCGTGGTCAAGCCGGAAAACAAGTGCGAGGGCGTGTCGTGCCCCAAGGGCGAGATGTGCTTTCGATCCAACGGACGCTGCGGGCCCATTCCCGAAAAGAAACCCGATGAACCGGGCGAGTCCAAGCCCAACGTCATCGACTGCTCGGTGATCGACGCTCGCGACGCCGGCGCCGGTTCTGTGCTCACGCTGTCCGCCGGCGAAAACAAAGGCGTCAAGAAAGGCAACAGTGGCTTCGTTAAAGGCGTAAAGGGCGGCACTTTCACCATTATTGAGGTGTATCCCAGTCGCTCTAAGGCCAGTTGCAAAGTGCCCGCCGCCAAGCTGGCCGGCCAAACCACGGCCCAGATTAAGCCTTGACAGGTCAGGGCCTGCGCCCCCAAAAATCGATCGATTCTGCACACCGATGCAGCGACGAGTCGGCGTGTAGAGCCGTCAATTGGCCACCCCCCCAGCCCGCAATCGGCCCAGTTGCGCCATCGAATAGATTGGGTGCACCGCCTCACCGCGCCGCATTCGGATCATCGCCGGTTCGCGACCAAGTTGGCCAGTTGGCGCCACTAGCCTTGCTGACCACAGTGGCTCTGCTGGCCACATTGGCCTGCGCTTGTTGCGGCAAACAGGATCGGCTGAGCGCTGGCGCGCCATCTGTGCAGCAAGCGAGGCATTCTGGGCCATCCCTGCTCGCTGCGCCGCACGTCACGCTGGTTGCTGTCACCGATTGGCAAGCCACACTCAAACCGTGCGGGTGCACGCTCGATTCGCAAAATGGCGGCGTAGAACGCATCGGGCGGTGGCTGGCTGACCTGCGCAAAGTCGATGACTCAGTCGTGACCGTTCACGCTGGCAGTCTATTGCACGATGACCAAGGGCTGACGTTGGCCGGCAAGCCGCAACAGCTGGCGCTGCGCCAAGCAACGTTTGGTCAAGTGCTGGAGCAACTGGGCGTAGTCGCAGTGGCCCTTTCGCAGTGGGACGTGCAGCACGGCGGGGCTGCGGTGGTGGCGGCGTATGCGGCGGCCAAGTTTGCAGTCCTGGGCGCGGGTTCGCCGCAAATCACCAATGTCAAGCCGCACTTGCTCATTCGGACTGCGAGTGGTGTTGCGGTGGGCCTGCTGGGTGTCGATGCGGTCGCCGGTCAGGACGACGCGGCGCGGCAGGCTCAAGTCGTGGCAGCGGTGGCTCAATTGCGCCAACAAGGTGCCCAAGTTACGGTGGCGTTGGCCAACTTGGGGTTGCGGTCCGCGCGCCGTTTGGCTCGGGCCGTGCCGACGCTCGACGTGGTAGTGGTCGGTGGTCTGGAGGAAAAAACTGAACAATTAAACGATGCTGAGCGCGAGGGCGACACGCTGATTGTGCATTCGACGCGCCACGGCGCGCTGGCCGCTGCCGTGACACTGGTCCCTGCCGGTCTGGTCCAAGGTCCGTGGCGCGAGGCCGGCGAGTATTTGGCCGGTGCGGCTGACGATCTGCAGACCCGTCGCGAGGCGTTGGCCAAGCACCTGCAGCGCGTCACCACCGAGGCGACCGTCGCTACCCAGCGAGCTTTGCCCTTCTACCAAGCGCAGTTGGCTGACTTGGATCGCCGGATTGCGCTGGCCCGGCAAGTGGCGGGTCAGCCCTTGCCCGCTGGCCGACTCGCGGCATTTCGGTCGGCTGTCCTCCACTCGACGGCGCCGATTGACAGTACGGTGGAGCAGTTGGTCAAGACTTATGATGATGCCGTGGCCAAGTCGGCGGAAAAAGACCAAAAAGCTCCGCAGGCTCCTGCTGTCGGCCAAGCCGGTTACGTCGGTCAAGCCGTGTGTCTCGCTTGTCACGCGCCGACGGCGGCATTTATCGCCAAGGACTTGCACAGTCGAGCGTGGAAGACTCTGCAAGATGGAAGCAAAACCAAGGACTTGGACTGCGTGCCCTGTCACGTCACCGGTTTTGGCCAACCCGGCGGCACCACTTTGAGCCACTTGGGTGAACTGACGGCTGTGCAATGTGAGGCCTGCCACGGCCCCGGTTCCCTGCACGTGGCTGCACCGGCCAAAGGTCTAAAGAGCTCGCTGACGCCCATCGCCGCCTCCACCTGCCTGGGCTGTCACACTCCGCAACATGCGCCGCGTTTTGAATTCGACGCCTACCGCAGTCGCCTCAAGGTGCCCGGTCACGGCCTGCCAGTGGTCGGCAAGTGAAAAACAGTGGGCAAGTGAAAAACAGTGGGCAAGTGAAAAACAGTGGGCAAGTGAAAAAACAGTGAGCAAGTGAAAAAACAGTGGGCAAGTGAAAAAACAGTGGGCAAGTGAAAAACAGTGGGCACGTGAAAAGTGGTGGGCAAGTGAAGAGTGTTATTGCCATTTTGGCCATTGCCGCCCAGATGACGGCAGCCTTGGCGTGGGCGCAAGTCGACCCAGCCGATCCCGCCGCCCGGCCAGCGCTGCGATCGGCTGGGCCCGAGCCAGCGCCGCCGCCCAAAGATCAGCTGTACGATGGTAATTATTGGAGTATTTTGGCTGGGATCACCGTCCCCCACCTCGACCGGCCGTTGCCGGCGGTGGCGGCTTGGGGCACCGGAGGTCGGCTGGCCGGGCGATTTTCTAGCGTCACCCAAGCGCTGGATGTGGAGGCTGGGTTGGAGTATTCGCGCTTCGGCGGCACCAATGCCAGCGGGGCCAGTGCATCGCGCATGGAGCTTGGGTTCCATGGCGCGCTGCATCCGGGTTTTCCGTTGATTGTGTTCAATGAATGGCTGTATGACGTGCTCAGTGGCATTCATGGCTTTGTCGGCGCTTCCGTCAGTGCAATGAGCGTCAGCGGGGCGTCGGCGGTTGCCGCAACCGGTGAAAAGGGCAACGATGCCAGTGATTGGCGGCCTTCGTTGGCGTGTGGCCTCGGAGTCGACTTTCCGGTCAGTGCGCGCAACAAGAGCAGTGGCTGGTGGCTGACGACCCGCTATGTACTGCGATGGACGCGTTTTGGCGCGGCGGTGCCCGACCGCGATTTTGGCGACAATCAAGTTGTGATCTTGTTAGGTTGGCGTAGCTACGACAACAGTTGGGCGCGATTGCCGCGGCCGTTTTGACCGTGCACTGCCCTACGGATTCGTCGATGTGGCGTTGGTGGTCGCGTTTGAAGGCATGAGGTTGCAGTGAGCACGCCCAATCTGAGCTCGCTGCCCGCCGTCGAGCGCGCTCAGTTGCGCGATGGCGTGCAGGCCGCGCTAGTCGCGTTTGGGTCTGGTTTTGTCCACCACCGCGACAACGATGCGCTGCGCACGCGGCTGGCCTCGAGCGCCCTGCCGCTGCAGGATTTCTATCGCCAATTGCTGCGGCTGACCTACCGGCTGATTTTTCTGTTGGTGGCACAGGACCGGGACTTGCTGTTGGATCCCGCCGCGTCGCCCGCAGCCAAGGCGCGATTCGCCCAGCTGTGCGCGACCAAGCGCCTGCGCGCCCTTGCCGAACGTAACCAAGCGGAGGCCCAAAGCGACAGCTGGCAGGCACTGCGCTTGTTCATGCAACAATTGGACCGCGGTTGCCCGGACGCGGCGCTTCCAGCTCTGGGCGGTTTCCTGTGGGGGCAGACCGACCTGGACGGTCGTCGGGTTGCCCAGGCGCTGCCGGATCTGGACACCGCCCATCTGTCTGACGAGCATTTGGGCAGCGCACTGGACGCGTTGTGCCGTTCTGTCCATTGGGCGAGCGTGCAAGCCGACGAACTCGGCAGCGTCTACGAGGCGCTGATGGAGCGAGTGCCACGGCTGCACGGCGACAAGTTTGAGCTGACCACGGCTGCAGGCAACGAGCGCAAGACCACCGGAAGCTACTACACGCCCGACCCGCTGGTGCAGCGCTTGCTCGATTCGGCGCTCGATCCGGTGGTTGACGATGCGTGCCAGACCGCCGATCCGGAACGGGCGATTCTTGGGCTAAAAGTCCTCGATCCGGCGTGTGGCAGCGGTCACTTTGTGGTGGCGGCGGCGCGGCGACTGGCGCAGCGATTGGCGCGGGTGCGATCCAGCGACACTGAGCCGAGCCCGTCGCAGGTGCAGCGGGCGTTGCGGGACGTGATTCGCCACTGCATCTATGGCGTTGACATCAACCCGATGGCGGTCGAGCTGTGCAAATTGGCGCTATGGATGCAGACCGGCGAGCCCAGCCAGATGCTGGCGGCGCTGGATCCTCATCTGCAGTGCGGCAACGCGCTTCTCGGAGTCACAGCGGAATTGCTGGACAAACGTGACACCCAAGGCTTGTTGGTCGGCATTCCGGATGCGGCCTTTATGGCGCTGGCCGGCGACGACAAGGCGGTGGCGTCCGTCAGCAGAAAGCGCAACAAAGCTGCGCGGCGCCAGCAACCGCCTTTTTTGGCGAACAACCAACCGCTGGATCCCGCAAGCCAAAGTACCTCTGGGCCTTGGCGGCCGCAACCGCACAACGCCCAGTTGCCTGCGCTGGCGTGCACCGACGTTGTCGAGGCAGACTACGTAAATTCAGCGGCTTATCTGCAGGCCAAGCGGCTGGCCGATGCGTGGTGCGCGGCGTTCGTTGGGCTCAAAGTGGCCGGAGCCCCGGCGCTGACCAACGCCGAATTTCTGGGTCTGCACCAAGGCCATGCCCTGAGCGCTGCCACCCGTGCTGAAGTGGCGCGGTTGGCGGCGCAGTACCAGTTTTTTCATTGGCACTTGGCGTTTCCCCACCAGTTCGACGTCATTATTGGCAATCCGCCTTACCTCAATCAGTTGGAGGCTGCCACTGCGCTTAACCGCCGGGCCGCCAGCTTGCTGCGGCTGCGCTCGGACGGGGTTGTCGGCGGTTTTGCCGACGTCGCCAGCGCGTTTCTCAGTGTGCAGTCCGGTCTGGTGGCGCCGGGCGGGGCGTTGGCGCTGATTGTGCCGCAGTCGTTCTTGGTGGCGGCGGACGCTGCGCCGATTCGGCAGCAATTGGCCACCCGTTTGCGCTTGGACGGCCTGTGGGTGTCGAACGCACACGCTTTTGCCTCGGCCTCTGTGTTCACCTGCGCGTGCAGTTTTCGTCGCTTGCCGCAATCGACCGCTGCCCAGTTGGCCCGCTGGGTAGGGGCGAAAGCCGACCCGGTGGCGCCCTTGGAACTCAACACAGCCGATCTGCGCAACCGCCTGTCGTGGTCACCGCTCTTTGCCGATACGTTGGGCATTCCTTACGTAAAGCTGGACATCTCGGCCACGATTGCCGATTGGGCCACCGCGACTGCCGATTTTCGCGATCAGTACTACGGTCTGGACACTTTTCTGGTCGATGAAATTGGCGCCGACGACAGCGCCTATCCGCCAGTGGTGACCACCGGGCTCATCGACTTGGCCCGCAACCGTTGGGGTCAGCGCTCGACGCAGATTTTGAAGCGCCACTGGGCGGCGCCGCGGGTGAACCGCGCGGCAATGCTGGCGACCGGAGAACTTGGCGACTGGATCACCCAACGCTTGACCCCCAAAGTGCTGGTAGCGACGCAAACCAAGGTGCTTGAAGTGTTCTGCGATGCCGGCGGGCGCTTGCTTCCATCGGTGCCGTTGCTGACGGTGCAACCGCGGCCCGGATTTGACGTCTGGGCGGTGGGTGCTGCACTGGCGTCGCCGGCGGTGTGTGCGTGGGCCGCGGCGCAGTACGCGGGGGCGGCGTTGGCGGTGGGCGCGCTCAAACTGAGTGCCACCCAAGTGGCAGGATTGCCCTTGCCGACGGTGGGTGGCCCGGCGTGGGCGCAAGCGGTCGATCTGTTCAAACTTGCCCACGCTGCCGCTACCGACCAGGGCCGGCTAATCCGGCTGGTCGCCTTTGGTTCTGCGGCGTTGCAGTGCTATGGCCTCGAACCAGCTGATCAGGCGCAAGTCTTAAAATGGTGGCGCCATCGCTTGGGCCAACCGCGAGACCAAGTGACCAAAGTCGCCGATTCCATGGCCGATTAGGATGTGTCCTTAAATAACTCGATCGACTCGCGCAACACTGGAGCGGCGAGTCGGCCTTTGAGGCCGCGAGCTTAGCGACCCACAAAGCAAGCAAACGGAACCAGTCTCAGAATGACTTATTCTGGGACAGGTCCTTAGCTAGCGGGGTTGGCGGCCCGCTCGGTGTTCAGCTCACAGCGCCAACAGCGGTTTTCGGGTCTGCTCGCTGCATAAGCTAGGGCATGGGCACATTACGCTTCGCCAGTTCTTCCGCGCTCTGGGCAGACTCGCGCCGCAGGCTGTCGGGTGCCAAAACTTCAACGTTGTGGCCAAAACTATGAAGCCACGAGCGCAGTTGCACGGTATTGGTCACTTTAGCACCAAACTGCACCCGACCGTCCGGCAGATCCAAGATTGCCTGATCAACTGCCAGCGGGGTCTCTCGGAGCTTGACGGCGGCATAATCCGCCATCGCCACCACCAGTTGCAGCGGCTCAGGCCCCAACAAAAAGTCGAACTCGCCTGCCGCAATCTGGGCGTCGAGCGAAAAATCAGCCAACGCTCGCCGTGGCTCTACCAAGACCTCCACGGACTCCATGCGGTGCAGCGCCATTTGTATTAAGTCTGTGTAGTCAAACAAGGTTCCCAGCAAATAGCCCATCGCGCCGCGCCAGACCAGCCCTTGAGGATGCACCACATACGACCGCGACGCCGCCTCGCCGCGCTTGCAGTACTCGATTTTGAGGACCCGCTCGCTCAGCAAGCCCGACTGGACCCGCTCTAGCACTTCGTCGTTGATGACTGGCGGCACCAGCGTCAGCCCGACTGGCAGCACCCGCACCTTGTCCGGCCACCCGTGCAAGACGTTGCTGTGGGCCGTGTCCAGCACCGCCCGCGCCCGGCTAAAGTGCGGCTCCAAGTAGGCACGAGTAGCCTCAGGCAGCAGTGGCAACAGGTGGTCGGCGGCCATGCGAAAGGCCAGTGCGGTATGCACATCCATCGCTGGCAAGTCCGCCACTTGCGTTTCGGCCGCAAACGACCAGCCGCGCGGCTTGTTTTCGTCAAAGCGCAACGGAAAAACCTCGGCAAGTTTGAGCAGATCGCGCTCTAACGATCGCCGCGAGACTGTGTAGCCCTGTCGCCCCAAGCTCGCTGCGATTTCGGCCACGCTGGTCTTCTTGGGGTGGCGCGGCACCTGCCGCAGCATCGACCAGTGGCGCAGCAAGGTATCGTTGTTGCGGTTCTATCCATCGGTTGGGTGGTCGGTTGGCGGCAATGCTCCAAAGTGCCGCCAAAGTACCGCCACGGTGGCAAGCGCGCAATGACTGTTGAAAACCGCAGCAGCTGCAGCTAGTTGAACAATGGGTGCCTACGTTTCACCAACGTTTCACCAACGTTTCACCAACGTTTCACCAATTGGGAGCGACGGCCAATACCGAGCGACGCGATGTCAGCTGTCGGTATCCGTCGCCACTTCAGCCGCGATATGGCGCAGGACCCGCATGTGGATCGCGTGCACCAGCGCATCCGCCCACAACTGCCAATACGCGGTCGGCCCAATCGCTAGCGTGTACCAGGTCGAGCCGTGCAACAGCGTATGGCCATTGGCCAGCGACGTCAGGGCAAACTCACCGCGACGGCTGGTCATGTAGCCTTCCAAGTGCGGCGCCGCGACGTGGCGGTACGGCGACAGTTCCGTCATCGGCGGCGGTTGGTAGGCCACAGCAAAGGCTAGGCGCCGCGGCGGATCCCAGACCGTAATGGGCTCGATAAACGGGCCGGTCGAAAACTCGCACCGTCGTACCGCTCCGACCCCGGTGCCAGAAATTGTCGCCCGCTTGGGGTAGGCGATGCCCAAGGCAAAAAACCACTGTGGCGGCTCGGTCAAATCGCCAAAACTAGTGACGTGGCGCCACACTTTGGCCGGTGGCGCACTGATCTCAATGTGGGACACGACCTCGTGTTCGGGCTGAGGCGGCAGCAGATGCTCGGCGCCAACGAGCGCCGGCAACACCAAGAACGGAATCGCCAAATGCACAGACGCGACCGGTTGTTGGCCAGCCATCGCCCGGCCGACTACGGCGCCCAGCAACGCGGCGACCATCGCAATCGGCATCGCCATCACCAGACACACCACCCCTTCCAGAGCGAACAGCAGCATGGCGACGCCGGTGATGCCGACACTGAGCGCCGCGACCCCAAACGACGACCGCAGTGACTGTTGACCAGCGCGGTTGTGCAGCCAAGAACTGGTCGCGCCCATCAGCACTGGAGTTAGGAAAAACAGAGAATTGCCGTAGCTGCGCGTGCCGAAGACGGACAGCGCCATCATCGCCAGACCCAAGCCTGTGGCAATGGCGATGCCCAGCAGGCTGGTCTTGATGGCCCCTTCGACATCGGCAACCGGCGCTGGGTCGCGCACAGCAGCGGGCACCGTCGGCAGCAGACTAAGAGCCAACATAGCTAAATAGTTCACGAACGGCACGAAGAACAGCAGGCCAAGCGCGGCCGAGTAGCCCGCATCTACCGCGCGCCGCACGCTCATCGACGCCCCGACCCACATGAACGGCAATGTAGTCACCACCAGTGCGGCGACCAGTTCGTAAGGCAGGGGCTCGATTCCTTGTTGACGCACGGTCAAGAGTGGATTCAAGTAGGCGCTGGGCAACCACAATTTTCCGGTGACCACCATGACCAGACCGGCATCGATGGCGTACTTGCCCACCCCAAGCACCGCGCCGGTGGTCCAGTAGCGCTTGGCCGATACTGGGGCCGAGAGCCCGAACAGTTCTTGGATAACCAAGGGTAGTTGCATTGATGTTTGCCTTGGCGATTGCCGTAAGGAACTGTGACAATTTAAGTCGATCGATTTGATTCTTGCCGGAGCGGCGAGTCGACTTGCAAAGTCGCGAGCTTGCGACCCACCTAGCAAGCAAATGGAACCCTGTGACAGAACAACTTGTTCTGTCACAGTTCCTAACCAGCGCGTTTCAACCGATCACTGCCACAGCCGCGCCCCCAAAACCGCCATACTCAAATCAATGTCGTCCATCCAGAACCCTTCGAAGCCGCCATAGATTTCGACGCGGTTAAAGATGGCACCCAAGGTAGCCCGCACCGCCGCTGTGGCCGCGCCGTTGATGCCACCGACATCGCCGGAGACCGAAACAATAATCGGCGATGCCGGATAAAAATCAGCGCCGTAGGAGAAATACGCGCCGGCCAAGGTCCCTTCGGGGTCGGGCATCCAGCGCACCCCAGCGCCCGAGCGCACTTGCACGCCTTCGCTTTGGGCAAAGATGTAGTTGACCCCAAGGGAGCCCAGCAGCAAGGTGTCGGTGGTTCCGGCGTCAGATTCGCGGTAGCCGCGGAATTCGCCTTGCAATTCCAAGCGATGGTAGCCGGACCACAAAAAGCCTACCGAGCCACCAAAGAGCTGCTCGCTTTGCGCCGCGCCCTCGGCCCATACCCGCAACGCGGTTCCGCGGCCCAAAAGCTTGTCGCCATCGCTACTTGTGGCCGCGGCTTCGGGCAGGCGGGCCGCAAGGGTGCGACCGGCGATGCGCACATAGCCGTCGGCTCCATCGGCGTAGGGCGCGTCCGGGAAGGCGCAGGTCCGGGCCGTGGAGTCGCCCAAAATCCGGCGCGGTCCCCACCAAGGAAACATCAGCCATGTCAGCCAGTTGTCGTAAAACGGGTCGTAGCCATGCCAGCCGGGGTCCATGGACGAGCCCATGCCGCCGCTCGAACGCCCGGAATTGTCGCTGGAGCTTGACGATCGCGATGACGAATTGGACTTGCTGCCACCACTTTTGACGGCGCTGCGGGCGTCGGACAGCTTACCGGCCAAGGCTACCGCAGGCATGGACAAGGAACCAGCGCCCCAAGTGGCGACAACGGCGAAAATGACCAGATTAAGGCGGTAGTGCATCGGCAATCTCGTTGGCGGCGACGGACGCCACCGGGCTAACCTACACGTTTAGGGCACGTAAGGGTATAACCCGATCGATCTGCAAGTAGAACGGAGCGGCGAGTCGGCCTTTCAGGACGCGAGCTTAGCGACCAACAAAGCAAGCAAACGGAACCAGTCCCACAATGACTTATTCTGGGACAGTTCCTTAGGGGCACTTTCACCAACTGCCTCGGCCCTACGCTCGGCAGCTACAACGCCCCGTCAAATCGCAGCAGCGCAAAGGGATCGGGCGCTTGCCCCAAGGCAAACCGAATCGCCTGACCGTTGAGCAAATACAAGCCATTGGGTGTCTTGGGCGCTCACCGCCTCGGCGACACTGGCTTGCTGACTTGTTTGGCCATCGGCAACCGCGGTGGCCGGAGCGGCGGCGCCAACTGTCCGAAACTGCACGGATTCACTCCGAGCAGTTCTCGGACAGTTGAGAATAGTTGACTGGCTAGGAGCCTGTCGGATCGTAATAGATTCACTGTGTATAACCGGATAGACATTTCATAACCGATTGATTTCCGACAGGCTCCTGGCGGAGTTGGCGCTGCAAGGGGGTCATTTCGGCTCCAAGTGCCTACGCATAGGGCGAGGCCGGTCTGCGCGCGCTGGCAGCAAGGGCGGGTCATGGCGGCGCAGGCCCAGCCGCGAGGGTGCGCAATGCCAAGTGGGCTGTCAACGATTGACGCCCGCGCGGCGAAAATGCACGCTGCGCAGTGCGGGGCCTACCACAGAGTCACATTCAGAGCTGACAATGCGCGCCTTGGGGGTTGGGTTGCCAAGATTGGCGTTGTTGCGGCCGCCGCCGCTCTACTTGGCCTACTGCTGCTGGCTCGGGGCCATCGGAGTCGCTTGCGGCTCGAGCGCGGCCAAGCCAGCGGTTTTGGACGCGACTGCGGAGGCTGTCAGCGCCGAGGTCGCTGCGGTCGCCGGCTGCGCGGCCGCGGCGGTCAAGCCCGACAATTCGTGTTGCCCAGTTGGCGCGGCGTTTGTCGAAGGCGCTTGCGCAGTGGTCGGGCCGCCTGAATGTGCAACCAATGCGCTGAGCAATCCGCAAGACTGCGCTCCGCGATGGTGTTTGGCCTCGCTGGACCGCAAGGGCGGCCTGTGCACAACCGGCGCTGCCGATTGCCTAGCCGGCGGGCGATCCTGTACCGATGCCGAACTGGCAAGTGGCGCGGGCTGCGTCGCTGGCTTTCGCCCCATGCAGACTGGCGGTTGCGCGCCTGTCGGCCTCGGGTCTGACGGCACCAGCGCGCGGGCCCCTTGCCTCCTGTACCGCCGCCAGCGGCACCTAGGGTCTGCTACGACCCAACGACTGATGACCTCGTCGCTTGTACACCGGCAGACTCAGGCTGCCCGGTTGGTCAGGTCCCCGATCCTGCAAAAACGGGCGCCTGTGTGCCTTTGATGGGCACTTCATTGATTTGCCCTTCGGGATTTGTGCAAACGCCACCCACCGAAGCGGGTGCACTGCCGGGCTGTGCGCCAGATCCGGCCGCGTGCGGCAGCGATGCCTTTGGCGGGGTGGCCGAAGGCCAGCACGTCGCGTTTGTCGATGGGGCGTTTGGCGGCAGTTCCACTGGCAGCCGCGCGGCACCGTTTGTCACCATTGGTCAGGCCATCGCCAATCTGCCCCAAGGCGGCACCATTGCCGTCGCCGCAGGCACTTACACCGGCAAACTGGAGTGGGCGGCGCCGATTGACTTGCGCGGCCGCTGCCCAGCCCTTGTGGTGCTGACCACCGCAGGCTCGGCCAACATCATCCGGGTGGAAACCGCAAAGGCCGCTGGCAGTCGGGTGGCCGACTTGACGCTGGCCGGGGCCGTTTTTGTTTGCGCATCAGCGGCGTCAAGAACTTTGCCGCCACCCGGTTGTTCGTCACTGACCAACTAGGCGGCGGGGTGGTCGGCGGCGGCGGCGGTCAATTGCACATGGCGCACACCGTTGTTGGCCGGGCGGGCAGCGGCCAACCTTCCGGCTCCATCGGCTCGGGCGTCGTCGTTGGCGGACCCGGTGCGCAGGCGCAATTGCAGCAAGTGCGCATTTTCGCCAGTCGCTCCGTAGGCTTGCACCTCGAGGGTCTCGCTTCCGCAGTGGTCACAGACTTGCTGATTGACAACAGCGACGGCCCTGACTTGCCCAACGGCACCCGCCGCGGCATTGAGGTCAGCGACGGCGCTCAGTTGCACTTGCACCGCGCCAGGCTGCATCACAATCGCACCCAGGCGATCGATGTGGCATCGTCGGGCACCGCTAGCACAGTGACAGCCCGGCAAGTGCTGGTCGAGGCCACCTTGCCCAATCCGTTGGACGATGGCCAAGGTGATGCGCTGCGGGTGTCGTCGGGTTCGGTCGTCGTGCTGACTGGGGCGCGGCTGGTTCAGAGTCGGCGCGCCGGGGTGATGGCCCGGGGCAAAGCCACCCATGTGACGCTGCAGGCGGTGCGCGTGATTGGCACTCGCTTTGACGGACTGGACGGCGATGGCGGCTGGGGGGGTGGCAGTGCGCACGGGTGCCACTGTGATCGCTCAGGACATGGAGTTGCAGGATAATCAAGAAAGCGCGCTGTTCGTGACCGGCGCAACTTCGCTGCTGCAGGCCAAACGGGTGGAGGTCGCCGCTACCCAACCGGCCAAACCGCAAAAGGATTTGGGGATTGGCGTGCAGGTCACCGCAGGAGCCAAAGCACTGCTCGAAGACGTGCGGATCACTGGCGGTCATGAGGCTGGGTTGGAGGTCGAAGGGGCCGGCAGCCAAGCGGTGGCCTCGCGCCCAGTCATTGACCAGGTGGCGGCGGACGTGTTCGGCAAGTCGATAGGTGCCGCCGTCTATGCATTCGACGGCGCCGTGGTCCACGTCGCTCATGCGCGGTTTTCGGCGGTCACGACTACCGCGGTGATTGCCCTTAATCCCAACACCTTGGTGCGGTTGTACGACGTGGCCATTGACGGCACGTTGCCGCAGCCGGTGACCCATGATTTCGGGGTGGGAATCGCCGCCCAACTCGGGGCCGAGCTGCAGTTGGCTGCGGTTCGCGTAGCTGGCTGTCGCGGCGCTGGGGTCATTGCCCATGGCGAAGGCACCCAGTTGAGCGCTTTTGGCCTGGTGGTCGAGGGTTCTGAGGTGCGCATGTCGGATGGCGGCGGCGGCCACGGGGTGTATGTCGCCGACGGGGCCAAGGCCTATTTGGAGGCGGCACTGATCGTCCATAACCGTTCTACTGGGCTGGCCGCCGACCATGCCGCCCTGATCGCCGATCGCTGCGTGGTGCGCGACACCACCTACGCCCCGCTGGTGCTGCCGGATCTCAAGCTGGGCCAGCAGTTGGCCGATGGTCTGGTGGCGGCGGCGGCGACTGCGCTCAGTGTTCAGCGCTCGCTGTTTGCGAATAACGCGCGGGCAGCGGTGCTGATTGATGCGACGCTGGCGGCCACATTAGCGCGCACTGTGGTGTCGGGTGGCTTGTACGGGGTGGTGACCCAGCATGGGTCGAGCGTGCAGAGCCTGAACAACGCGGTGTTTGGCGCTTCTTTGCAAAATCGGGCCGGGGATGCTGGTTTGGCGGTGCCGGCGGCGCCTAAGTTGGTGGGGCAGTGACACTGGGCGCAGCGTATTCGCAACTGCCCCAGAATAAGTCATTCTGTGCCTGGCTGCGTTTGCTTGCTTTGTGGGTCGCGAGCCTGCGGCACTTATTCAGTGGCCTGCGGGTTGGCGTCAGGCCGCTCCATTTTGTTTGGGAATTCTTTGAGGTTCGGCGTTAAGGGCTCGTAAATGAATAAGTCATTCATTTACCGTGCCCGTTTGCTTGCTGCGTGGGTCGCAAGCTCGCGTCTTTACAGCCGACTCGCTGCTCCGTTCTTTTCGCAGATCGATCGAGTTGTTCTTTTACACGCCCTAATTGGTCGGGCCTCTAGGCCGATCCTTGACCCGCATCACACACCGCAACCCCGACCACGTCCCGTCAATCGCGCACACCTTGTTGTCGACCCACCCAGCGGCCAGCGCCACAGCCCGCACCACATTTTCACTAACGTCGGTCGGCACCCCCGCCGCTTTCTTCGGCCACGCCACCCACAAGCCGCCATCGGGCCGCAACCTCGCGCTAGCCTGAGCAAACTGGCCGGGCAGCAGCGCTAAAGACGTCGCAAACAGCACAATCACATGCAAAGCGGGGCCAGTGCCCAGACTGTCGTGCAACTCCACATCGTGCGGCAGCGGCTGTAAAAGCCCAATAAAATGGGCTGGCGCGTGCAGGCAAGCCACGCGGTGACCCCATTGAATGCCGAGCTTGCGCGGCAGCGGCGTACCCGAATAGCCGGCACTCATCTTGGCCTCAGCGTGCTGGCGCTGGATTGGCAGTGGTCGACAAAGAAATGCACTTGCACCATCAGCAGTTAGCGAAAGAAAAAGTCATGGGCGGTCGCATTGAACTTGCCGTCCCAATTCTTGACGTATTTGGGCAAGTTGATTGCGGTGTAGCCGCCGCTGCTGTCGGCGTAACCGGTGAAATACCACTGCCCGTCGCCTGGCGAGGACCCACCGTCGCCGGTCCAATCGCGGGTGCCGTAGTGAAAGCGCACCCCGCCTGGCGGTTCGCAGTTCCACTGACTGTGGTTGTTGGTGTTGCATTTGCCGGTGGCCATCGTTTCCCACTTGCTGGTCTGCCAGTTCCACACTCCGACTGCACCGTTGACGTCGCCGGTGATGGCGCCGACAAAGTTGTCGTCGGCCAAGTTGCTGCCCTGCTTGAAGTCGTACAAGTGGGCGCGAAACGGCGCCACGGTTTCGACAATCAACACTTCGCGGTTGCTGGCCTTGAGCATCGCCATGCTGAACTGGTAGGTGCCGTTGTCGACAAACTCAGTGGTTTTCGCCACCGCAGCAATCGACTTGAAACTGGCGGAGTCGGTAAGCAGCAAAAAGCGCGTCCAGCCGCCGCCTTCGGCCGTCATGTCGCACCACCCTTGGAAAGCGGAGCCGTCGCCCTTGTTGAGCCAGTATTTGCCCGAGCCGATCGAATCGCCAGCGGCCAAAATAGCCTTGCATGAGGCGCCGGGATTGGTTGCCGTCGCCGTCTGTTGCACGTTGAGCGCCTTCCATTTGGTGCCATTGCAGTAGTACAGATTGCTGTCTTTGGTGTCGAAGTACGCCAAGCCCCTAGTAGCTTTTTCGCACGCGGCCGGTTCCTTGTCGGCATTTTGGAAGCGAAACAGCAGCGCTTGGGACTTGGCAAAATCCAAATTGGCCCCCAGCGTCGCGCCGCCGGTCAAGGCTTGGGCCTTTTGCCAGTTGTTGGCCGCCGCAAGGGCGCCGTAGCCGGTCAAATCGGGACCGCCTTGCAAGTCGCTGTATTTGCCTGAGGTGGCCACGGCCGCCAGCTGGCCGCCCTTGACCCAGTCGGCGGGCACCGTGGTGGCCAAGGCTGCGCTGCCTACACAACCCGTACACTGCAGGCCTTTGGCCAGCGCCGCTGTCTTGGCGGTGGTGGCTTCATCCGCGCTGCTGGCAAAGTCGGCGTTGGTGGCCTTGTCGGCGACGTTGGCTTGATTGGCCTTAAGGGCAAAAGTCGCGGAGCCGCCGGGTGCATCCGCCGCTGCCCAGCTAAAATTGACATGGTTGGCCCCGATTGCGCCGATGGCGATTTTTTCGCCGGTGACCGCCGCTTTGGCCAAATCATCGCTGCCGACGCAACCGCTGCACTGCAAGTCTTGGGCTTGTGCTGCGACCAAAGCGTGGACCGCTGACGGTACGCGCAACAGGGGCTGGCGGGTCAACTCGGGGTCGGCGCCAATGGTGATGCCGACCCACACTGCCTTGCCGGTGGCCAGCACGCCGCTGTCCAACTTGCTCAGCGCCGCGCCCAAGGTGAGCGCAAAGACCCCGCCTTGGACTGGAACCGCCAGAAACGACTCGCTCCACAAAAGTGTTCCGCCGACCGCAGCGTCATACACAGTGATGCCCATCGGGTAATTGCCATCGGCAACCGCGCCGCCCGCGCTCGACGTCAGCCGACCCTGAGCGCCGAGCTGCAACGGCTCGGCCAAGGCACTGAAACTGATTAGAAAACTGACGGCAATTGCGGCAACAACCTCAAGTCTAAAATGCACAATACTCTCCATTGCGCGTAATCTTCGCGAAAAGGGGTGTTGATTGTCGAAATGGCCCATGGCGCAGCGGCAGAGCACGGCAGCCCTAGGAGCGTGTCGGAGTATTCCGACTCGCTCCTAGCGCCGTCTGGCTGGACGGCGGCAACTGTCCGAAACTACACGGATTTACTCCGTGCAGTTCTTGGACAGTTGAGAATATCTGAATGGCTAGGAGACTGTCGGATCGTAATAGATTCATTGTGTATAGCCGGATAGATATTCAATACGCGTTTGATTTCCGACAGGCTCCTAGGAGCGTCGGCGGCCAAGGCCTGCGTGTCAGAGGCTAGACCTTCTTGGCTGCCGCCTTCTCTTTCTTTTTCTTCTGCTTGTCGGCAGTGCTGATTTTGGGCTTATTGTTCTTGTCGATTTTCTTTTCGCCTTTGGGCATCTGAACCTACTTGAGTGGCGGCAACTTGGGCCGTGTGAGAACTACACGATAACGCGGCTAGGTGGGCTTGTCGATCTCTGTTCGAGCTGCAAGCGCGAGGCGCAGTCGCGCGCTCGTCTGCGCGGGCTTAGAGGGCGTATTCAAAAAACGCCTACTGCGGTTCAGGATGCATCCCGGCATGCTGCGTTGGCGATTGTCTTCCTCCCTGCAACGCACTGCGAGTGCGTTTCGGTCGTCAGGCAACCGCCGCCTTGCCTTCCGGGCGCCTCCTGAAC
>SHZD01000083.1 GCA_009692465.1 Myxococcales bacterium | reverse complement strand
GACTCATCGACCCCGCCATGCTTTGTTGTCAGCCCTCTTCCTCCTTGCGACGCACTACAAGTGCGCCTCAGTCGTCAGAGTGCCTCCGCCTCGCCTTGCGGGCGCCTGTTTCCGCTCGCTTCGGCAATGAATGTAAACACCCTCTAAGGGCGTGTAAAAGAATAACTCGATCGATCTGCGAAAAGAACGGAGCAGCGAGTCGGCTGTAAAGACGCGAGCTTGCGACCCACGCAGCAAGCAAACGGGCGAGGTAAATGAATGACTTATTCATTTACGAGCCCTAACAACTGGGGCAGTTGCATGTTCGACCGCATCTTGCACTGGTCCTTGTCGCACCGCACTGTGGTGTTGGCGCTGGCCGTGGGTTTGTTGGGTTGGGGCGGCTGGACGGCGCACCGCATGCCGGTAGACGTCTTCCCTGATCTGACCGCGCCGACGGTGACCGTGTTGACTGAAGGCCACGGCATGGCCCCGCAAGAACTGGAACAACGGGTCACCTTGCCGATCGAAGCGGTGCTCAACGGCGCGCCGGGGGTGCGGCGGGTGCGCTCCAGTACCGCGGTTGGCATCTCGGTAGTGTGGGTCGAGTTCGACTGGAGTAGCGATCCGCTGCGCGCCCGCCAAGCGGTGGCTGAAAAACTGCAACTGGTGCGCACCACGCTGCCCGCAGAGGTCCAAGCGCCGGTTTTGGCCCCTGTGTCGTCGATTATGGGCGAGATTCTGTTCTTGGCCGTGACCAGCGACCACCACACCCCGATGCAAGTACGAACGTTGGCCGATTTTACCCTGCGACGGCGGTTGCTAGCAGTGGCGGGGGTGTCGCAAGTGTCGGTCATCGGCGGTGAGCAGCGCCAGTTTGAGGTGGTGCTGCGCCCCGATCGCCTGGCCAGTTATGGCATCAGCGTGGCTCAGGTCGTCGGCGCGCTACAGCAGACTAACACCAATGTTTCCGCTGGATTGTTCAACGAGGGCGGTCAAGAATACGTGGTCCACGGCCAGGGGCGCGTGCAAACGCCGGACGATGTCGGCGAAACGCTGGTAGTCCTGCGCGGTACCGAGCCGGTGCTGGTCCGCCAGTTGGGGCAAGTGCGGGTGGGTGCCGCCCCCAAACGCGGTGATGGCTCGTTTCGGGCCCAACCAGCCGTCGTCGTGGGCATCCAGAAACAACCGACTGCCAACACCTTAGAACTAACCGCGCGCTTGGACAGTGAACTGGACAGCCTGCAAAAAGCGCTGCCGGTAGGGGTGACCATCCACCGCAACGTGTTTCGGCAAGCGGACTTTATCCAAGTCGCGGTCGCCAATGTGACGGCGGCGCTACGCGATGGCGTCGGGCTGGTGTTGTTGATTGTGCTGCTATTTTTGGCCAGCGGTCGGGCCAGTGCCATCTCGCTGGTCGCCATCCCGCTGTCGCTGGTGACGGCGATTTTTGCGCTGTCGGCGTTTGGCACGACCCTGAACACCATGACGTTGGGCGGTATGGCGATTGCAGTCGGCGAACTGGTCGACGATGCCATTATCGACGTCGAAAACGTGGTCCGGCGCCTGCGCCAAAATACCGCGCTGCCGGTACAGGAGCAGCGACCGGCGCTGGTGGTGGTGCTGGTCGCCAGTCGCGAGATTCGCAGTTCGATTGTGTTCGCCACCTTGGTGGTCGGGCTGGTGTTTTCGCCGTTGTTGGTGCTGACGGGGGTCGAGGGTCGCTTGCTGCAGCCTTTGGGCATCGCTTATGTGGTGTCGCTGGCGGCATCACTGGTGGTGGCGCTGACGGTGACGCCGGTGCTGTGTTCGCTGCTGCTGCCCAGTTCCAAGACCGTGCGCAGTAACCACGAGCCACGGTTGGCGACCTGGCTCAAACGCCTGTATCGGCCCGTGCTTAGGCTGGCGATGCGGCGCTGGTGGCTGCTGACTGGGCTCGCGGTCATGGCCCTAGTGGCCGCGGTGGTGGCGCTTTTGGCGACCGGCCGCGCCTTTTTGCCCGAATTTCGCGAAGGTACGCTAACGATCGCTGCGGTCACCCTGCCAGGCACCGCGCTGCCCGAATCGGACGCCATCGGTCGGCGTATCGAGAAGATCCTGCTGCAACACCCTGAAGTGGTATCAGTGGCCCGCCGGACCGGTCGGGCCGAGTTGGACGAGCACGCGCAAGGCGTCCACAGCAGCGAACTTGACGTCAGTCTGCAACCGTCGGCGCGCGGACGGCAGGCTTTTCTGGCGGCGCTGCGGCGCGACTTTGCTTTGCTCGCTGGCGTCACCATCACCATCGGCCAGCCGATTTCGCACCGCATCGACCACATGCTGTCGGGCTCGCGGGCGAGCATCGCCGTCAAAGTGTTCGGCGACGACTTGAGCGAACTGCGGCGGCTGAGCGCCCAGGTCGAGGCGGCAATGCGCACAGTGGCCGGAGTGGTCGATGTCGCCCGCGAGCAACAAGCGGATATTCCCTTTGTTCACGTGCGCTTCGATCGCGTCGCCATCGCTCGCTACGGCCTGCGAGTGGCCGAGGTGGCGCAGGTGCTGCAACTGGCCGTAAGCGGCCAGACTGTCTCGCAAGTGCTCGATGGGCAAGCGAGTTTCGACTTGGTGGTGCGATTGAAGCGGGACCCGGCGGCTCATCTGGACGACCTGCGCAGTCTGCTGATCACGACCGCTGCGGGGGCCCAAGTGCCCTTGCGAGCGCTGGCTGAGATCCGCCGCGACAGTGGGCCCAACGAAATTGGCCGCGAAAGCGTGCAGCGCAAGCTCGTGGTCAGTTGCAACGTCGCCGAGCGCGATGTGGTCAGCGTGGTCCGTGATATTGAGGCGGCAGTGCAGCGCAGTGTAGTGGTGCCCAGCGGTTATCGTATCGCCTACGCCGGTCAGTTTGAGAGCGCCGCCGCCGCCAGTCAGCAGTTGCTGCTGCTGGGGATCGCCTGTCTGCTGGCGATGGTGGTGCTGTTGTATCTTGCGTTTGATTCGCTGCGGGATGCGCTGTTGGTGCTGCTCAACTTGCCCCTGGCGCTCATCGGCGGGGTGGTCGGCGTGTACCTGCTGGGCGCGGTCTTGTCGGTGGCGTCGCTGGTCGGGTTTATCACCTTGTTTGGCATCGCGACCCGCAACGGCATCATGCTGGTTGCGCACATTCGCCAGTTGGTGCTGCACGAAGGCGTCACTGACCTGGCGCAGGCCGTCGAACAAGGTGCCACGGAGCGCCTGGTGCCCATCCTGATGACGGCGCTGGCCGCGGGGCTGGGGCTGGTGCCGCTAGCGCTCGGGGCGGGCCAAGCCGGCAGCGAGATTCAGGCGCCGATGGCTGTGGTGATTCTGTGCGGGCTGGTGACGTCGACTGGGCTCAATATGGTGGTGGTGCCGACCTTGTATGCGCGGTTTGGGTCGGTGGCGGCGGCGATTGCACCTGTGGAGGCGGGGGCGACTTTGTCGAGCAACGGTCCGGCCTAGTTCTTACACGCCACCCATGTCGCACAATTGGTCCACTGGGCCTGCGGCACTGCCGGGGTGTGTTGAATCGCAAAACTGGCCACCTCGGCGCACGGCACCCCTTCGACACACATGCTGACTTGCTTGGAAACGACCAGTTTCGGCAGGCCAGCCAGCGTCTGTAGCGCCGGTACTTGGTGAAACCACAGCACATTGACGGCCGCCAGTTGCGCAAAGGCCAGCTCCACCAGGTTAGGCATGTTCTGTAGCTTGAGAGTCGGCACGCTGGTGAGCGCGCTGAAACTAGTCAGTTTAGCCACTTTCATGTCGATCACCGCCAACTCGGTGTCGACCTGAGTCAGCGCCGCAAAGCTGGGCAGTTCGGCCATCGCCGGGTTCGCTTTGAGCACCAGCGTGGCGGTCTTGGTTAAATTGGCCAGCGCCGAAAATTGAGTCAATTTAGGATTGTTTTCGATGTGCAAAACACCCAATAGGCTGACTTGGCTCAGACCACTGACGTCGGTTAGCCTGGTGTTTGCAGTCAGGCGCAAACCCTGCAGAGTCTGCACGCTGCCAAAGCCCGAAATCAACTGCAGATGGCCGTTTTTTCGACAATCAGCCCCGTCATCGCCACCAACTTGGCGGGGGCGGTCAACGTGGCACCTGTATAGCCTGATGCGTTGATCCAGCTGCTTTTCTTCAAGTCAGGCAACGCGACGGCCAGATCGACACCGCCGCCCAAGTAGATGAATCCGAGCACTTCTTGAACATGGCTCAGTTGCAGCAGCCCTTGCGGCGAGCCGTCGATGTACACAGTGCCCTGCACGATGCACTGCCAGCTGAACTTCTTGTCGCCGACCGAGCCGACATTACCCGGGTACATTCATGGCGCGCAACTATCTGATTATACAAAAGTATTCAGGTTATCATCGGCGGTAGCGTTGAGCTGGGGGGTATCGATCTGCGGCGGAAATTCACAGCCATTGAACGCCACCACACTGATGAGCGCAGCCACGGTCGTCAGCCATGGCGTCGACAGGGGCTTGCGGTCTTGCATCCACGCCTCCTGCTGATTGCTCACTTGTCGGGCCGAAACGGGATCATCCCGACGCCAACCGTAAAAACATGTTCCGAGTCGTAGCGTTTCTCTAATCCAAACGGCTCGCCGGTGGCATTGGGTGCTTTGGTCAGGCCGCCGTAGACTTGAACGTCATCGGTGGGCAGAGCCACAATCCCCACTCGCTGACTGTGACGGTATTGCACGAACAGGTGCCATTTCTTGAGCGAATACAGCGAGGTGTTGAGCGCGCCGGCATTGAGCGCATCGCGGTCCAAGTAGGCATGGTTGGCGGCGTCGGGCCACCACGTCGCCGCGAGTTCGACGTCACCGACCCCCGCGACCTGCATGGCTACCGCGCTTTTGACGTAAAAGTAGGCGCACCACAAGCTGCTGCCCATGCCGGGGGTCACGCTCCAGCGCAGCCAATCGTTGTTGCCGTCGCCCAGATTGAGCACCGTGACCGGAAAACCGAGCCACATGTCGGCAGCCATGCCAATATCGGCCATATAGTCGGAAAACTTGGGCGAGTACCGCTTGGGGACGCCATCCCAGCCGATTTCAACACCGCCCTCAAGTCCGGCTAAGTTACCGATTGTACTGGATTTTATGTAGCCACCGAGCTCATAGCGAACGAAGACTTGGCTGCCACGTTCCGACGCGCTGCCTCTCTTGACGCCGCTGCCGTTGCCCAACACCAAGTCAAACAGGGCGATGTCGCCCTTGCCAGCGCCGAAGGTGCCTACGAAACTGGTTTTTTCGGCCCACAGCGGTCGGGTGACCAGCGTCGAGCCTAAGCCCATCACAGTGAGCAGCGCGACTGCGATAGGCAAGCGCAAAACAGACGCTGCCATCAAAATCGCGCTCCAACACTGGAAGCAAAGCCGAATTAGCCCGAAAACAGCCGCGGAGTGGTGACAGCCACGTCGACGAACAAACGGTGAAAAACCGCAGTCGACGCGCCCACATGCCACGGCAAGTTGCGCACATCGTGGGCCAACGCGTTGCCGGAGGTTACGTCGGTGGCCGGCTTCTGGATGCCGAACCAATTCGCGTCGAACTCGGCGTAGGTGAGAACCGGGCCCAGCGCCACGTTGTAGCGCAAGGCGATGCCAGCTGTGGAGGCGTGAGTCAGCAGGCTCTTGAAGTCGCGGTCGGTGGCGGTCGAGACCTTGCCGAAAATCAGGCCGACATCGAGGCGCGAGCGTTCGGACTGCAAAAAGCTGAAAACCATCAGCTTGGCCATAAAACCCGTGGCATTGCCGCCCATATTGCGTGAAAACAGTTGCAAGTCAAAGCTTTGAGTGGGCGAACCGATGGCAGCACTGGCTTGTGCACCACCCGCGTTCGCGGCTCGTTCGCGCCGTTCGTCTTGTTCAGCTTGCGAATAGTACGTCGTTTCTGAGTAGCGGTAACCGCCGCTGTCAAACTCCCGCGTGCTTTTGACGGTCCCAACCGACGAGACGACGCTCGCGGCCATCACGATGACGGCGGCAATAGTGCCCGAAATCATGCCATTTCGCTCCGTGTAGCGAACGCCGACTCCGCGGGGAGCGATGCTGTAATTGTTGCGAAAACCACTGTAGTCGGTGACGCCGCCCTCGAAAAACAGGCTGGTGGTCATCGAATAGTTATTCAGCAAGGCGCGGGCATCATCGGCGCTGGCAAGTTGCGCCCAAGCTAGACCCCAGGCGCATACAAAGGCCATGCAGGCGGCGGTTGACCAGCGCCCAAAGGGCTGTGAAGTAAAAAAGTGGTCGATGCACAGTCGCGTCCCGCGCCAGACCCTTGCGCAACAGCCCACTCGCCGACCAAGCGGACAGGTCAAGGCAAGACTGCGGCCGAACCGCCTGCAAGTCAATATGCCAATGGCGGTGCAGTGGCTGCCAAAAACGCACGGTGCTCTGGGCCAAAGCGGACCAGCCCAAGGTGCCTAGGTGCGCCTGACCAGCCCTAGCTGCGCCTGACCAGCCCTAGCTGCGCCTGACCAGCCCTAGGTGCGCCTGACCAGCCCTAGGTGCGCCTGACCAGCCCTAGCTGCGCCTGAATTGACCGCTGGTGGTCGTAAGGCCGGCATTACGTCCGCGAATGGCAATGACTATGTCCATGTTGGCAAAGGCCGGCGCTTGTGGCACTCTGGGCGGGCGCTCCAGCTGGCGCGGCAAGGCGCTTTGAGGTGACCCACCGGCGTACATGGGTGCGTGGGGTTGCCACTTGGACGGCCGCCACAGTTGCGTCACTTGGTTTAGCCGGTCGTAGCGCCGCCAAAGACTGGGAAATCGCTGCGACGGGCGTTGCTCACCGTTTTGCCCCAGCCCACAAACTAGGGCAGGCAACCGGCGCCACGGCAGCCAGCGTGGAGACATCGGTCGGCGCTGGGCTGCGCGCTTCGTTTTGGTTGGCCCTGCCCGAAGCGTCCCGCCTAGGCCTTGGGGTCGAAGCTGAAGCGCTGTGGTTACCGACTGCGTTGGTGTCTGCAGCCGATTCCGCGGGCGCTGGCAATGCCACTGTGCGCGATTCGGCGACCGTGCTGACTGGCCTTGGCCAAGTGGTAGTGGCGGCAGGGAGCTTTCGCTTTCAGGCCGTGCTGGCTGCGGGCGTCGGCGCATCCCTGCTCGTTGCTCATTCGGCGCAGCGGGCCAATTCGACGGCCGCCTACGGCCACGCAGGCTTGGGAGTTCGCTTCCTACCTGCCCAGGATTGGTCGGTGCGGGCCGAAGCCCGTTGGCTGGCAACGCCAGCAGCCAGCGGCGATTCGCGGTTTGCCGACGATATGCAGGCCCTGCTCGCTGTCGGCTACCGTTTTGGTGCCCCGCTGCCTGTCGCCGTCCACCCCCAAACAGACGATAGCGACGACGATGGAGTGCCAGACCAAGGCGATGTCTGCCCGTTTGTCGCCGAGACCGCCAACGGTATTCGCGATAGCGACGGTTGCCCGGAACATCCCGAAGTACTCGCTCGCGGCGCCACGCCGACTGACTTGGCTGCCGACGCTTCATCGGCCCAAGAAGCGGACGATCCATGGGCCAAGACCCTGCCGCCACTGGCCGAGCGCCGCGACGCCGATGGCGATGGTATCTGGGGCGACGACGACCAATGCCCACTGGCCAAAGAGGATGTGGACGGCTACGCCGACTTTGACGGCTGCCCCGACGACGACAACGATGGCGACGGGGTCAACGACGCCGACGACAAGTGCCCGTTGGAGGCGGAGGCGCCCAACGGCTACCTCGACGGCGATGGCTGTCCTGATGAAGTGCCCGCGGCGCTGCGCAAATTTACTGGCGTCATTGAGGGTATCTATTTTGACAGCAAGTCCGTGCAAATCATTAAGAAGTCTGAAAAAGTCTTGCTGGCGGCGGCGCAAGTCCTGCTGCAGTTTGCCCACGTTCGAGTGCAGATTGCCGGACACTGCGACGACGTGGGAACGGCTGCCTACAACCTGACGCTGTCGCACAATCGGGCTCAAGCCGTGTGCAACTGGCTAATCCACCATGGAATTTCAGCGGATCGCCTGACGGCCATCGGCCATGGCAACAGCCAGCCGCGGCAGCCTGAGGCCACTGAGCAGGCGCGCCAGCTCAATCGGCGGGTCGAGTTTATTTTGGTTGGCGGCGGTCAGCCGTGACCGGAGGTTTAGATGTGGAAACACCGTGGTAAGGCCAACATGCTCAAGCTGCTCGGGGTAGGGCACGCTTGCGGTTTGGCCCTGACTTGCTCGGCGCTAGCCCAAGCTCCATGTGGCGGCTTGTATGTCGGTCATGGTGCGGTTGGCCCCACAGCGCCACTCCAGGTGACCGCGACGCTCGATGGCTCCGATCTGGCGTGCGCCAAGGCGATTACCCAACAGTTGAGCGCCATAGCGGCGTTGCGGTCCGTGACGGTGGCGGCGCGGGTTAGCGAAGCGCAGCGGGCCGCAGGCCGTGGGCTGCAAGTGGCCTCGGCATGGGCCCAGGCCTTAGTGGCAGCGGGCCTGCCAGCGGCGCGAGTGGTTGCAGTCGCGCCCTTAACGGCTTTAGGCGAGCCCCCATCGGTGCGGATTGCTTACTTTGAACAGCGCGGCGCCCGCACTGTGGCAGTGTTGGCAGCCGCCTCGGGCACCGTCACCTTTGGCACCGATCCGGCGCGCTTGCAGCCCATTCGCATCGGCGCTCCTATGGCGGCCTACGACCATGTGCAGACGAGTGATGGGGCAACGGCAAAACTGCTTCTGGCCGACGGCAGTTCGCTGCTGTGTGCGGCCTCAACGCTACTGCGCATTGGTGCAGTGGAGCTCAATTCTGCACTCAAGCGCGTGATCAAGATCGACCTGTACCGCGGCCGAATCGAAGCTCGGGTCACCCCCAACCATTCGGGGGCCCTGTTTGAAATCGTCACGCCCACAGCCATCGCCGGCGTGCGCGGTACGCGGTTTCGGGTGGCGGTCACTGCCGAAGGGGCAAACACCCAAGTGGAAACTCTGAGCGGCCAAGTCGAGTTGCGCACAGATAAGGGCGCGGTGTTGCTCAATAAAGGTCAGGGCTCCAAGGTCACGTCGTCGAATGCGCCCGGCACGCCCTCCTCGTTGGTCGGGCCAGCCGTAGGCCTGCAGCCCCAAAAGGGCGCGGTGAAAGGCGGAGCAGTGGCCCAGTGGCACGAGGTCGCCACTGCCGCAGGGTATGTGGTCGAAGTGGCCGTTGACGCTGAATTCATGTTGCAAATGCGCACTTGGCATGTCGCCGACCCCCAATGGGGGATTGATCCGTCGCTGGTCGGCAAACGATGGTTCTGGCGGGTCACGCCAATCGACACCCACGGGTTTTGGGGCGTTTCGTCAAAAGTCTATGCAATTACGGTTGAGTAGATTGATCTGGTTTGAGCGACCGGCGATGGGCGCGCCAATGCCTTGACGAAACTTCCCAAGCGCCCAAGCATAGCACCGCAGCACGCATCCAGCGTTCGACCCTAGGGCCAGCATGAGCGACAACACCCCAGCGACTTCGCAAGCAATTACGGACAATCAAGCGCTATTGGCCAAGGCCGCCGCCGTGTTGATGCTGCTGGCGATGCTGACCGGCATCTTGGTCGCCAGCGCCATGACCGGTCAACTTGCGGCCAACCCCCATTCCATGCTGGCGAGCCACGTCAATGCGATCACCGGCGCCTGCTGGTTGGGGGTGCTGGGTTGGTCGCTGCCGTGGGTGCGGCTGGGGCCGGCCGGGCTCAAACGGTTGACCGTGCTGACCATGGTGCCATGTTACGCCAACTGGGCCGTCACGCTATCCAAGGCGTTTTTGGGGGTGGTCGGCGTAGGCTTGAGCAAAGATCCCGATAACAACTTGATTTTTGTCCTGCTCGGCGCGCTGGTGGTCGGGCCGGCGATCGCTGCGACCGCGACGTGGTCCTGGGCACTGCTGCGCAAAGGCTTGGTAGCCGCGAGCTAGGCCCCCCAATTGGCGTCTACTGGCGCAACTGAACCACCTTCTGCTCCAACACCGGCCGTTTTGCTGCCGACTCGTACCAACGAAAACCGCGCTCGCCGACATTGACCACAGTCTCGCGCCACGCCACGGCATTGCCCGCATGCTGGGCCATCGCCGTGCACGCCGGGTGCATGTCGGCAAAACTACGCCGATCCGGCAGCGCCGCCCAACACCGCACATCCAGCACCCCCAGCGCAGTTTCGTCAGGGCGCAATCGCCCGGCCTGCCAGTCCGCCACCGATAACCAGCGGTCTGTGGCCTCCAGTGCCGAGTCGGGCCAATACAGGTGAATGCCGTAAGCAGGTTCATCCACATAGGCGCGCACCACCAAAGCCGTCGGCTTGCCATCGCTGGCCAGCTTGACGGCGGCGTCGACCGCATTTTCTGAAAAATCAGATAGTTGTGGGGCGATCACCACCGGTAACGTCGCCAACGCCGTCACCGCCGTCAGTGCGCCCATGCCCGCCACCGCCCAGCGCCGGCGGAGTGCGCCGATGCGCTCGCTCAGCACTCCGGCTCCCAGTCCGGCGGCCATCACCACCACCAGTGCCGACGGCATCATCAAGCGCAACTTGCTAGTTTCATTGAAATCGAGCAGCATGGGCAGCGCCCACAGCACTGCCGCCGCCCACAGACCCAATGCCGCCTTGCGGCAGACCGGAACGCCCAAGCCCACAGCAGCCAAGGCCAGCAGTGGCAACGGAAAGTACCGCGGATCCAGCACCACCCAGCCGTGGAGCAGACGCTGCGGCAGTTCGGCAAAAAAGCTGACGTTCAACCGCGGCAAATTGCCCAGCGCCACGTCCTCGGTCGCGCGCTCCCTCAGGTACAGGGCGTCGGGGATGGCCAGCACCGCCAAGGCCAGCGCGGCCAGCGCCAGCGCCGGCCAGCGCGCAGTCAGGCACGGACGGCCCACTGCAACCGACACGACTAGCAACGCGGTCGGTGCGGCGACCACCAAGCAATCGGGCCGCGACAGGCCGCACAAGGTCAGCAGGATCACCGCCGCAGCCAGCCCAACCCTGCGACCTGTCCCCAAAAACTCGACCAGACCGACCGTCGCCATCGCCCACCACAACAGCGCCGGCACCAGCATCGACTCGGAACCGTGGTCCAAAATCGCCAGCGGCAGCACCGCCAATGCAAGAGCGACAAACCACGGCGCCAGCGTCTGACTGCTGAGACGCTGGGTCAGCGCGGCTAGCGGTAGCAAAGTCAGCGTGCCGATTATGGTATGCGCCCACTGCACGCTGCGGTGGTCCACCGGCGCCAGCCAAAACAGGGCGTGGTCGAGCAGCGTCGTCGCCGGCCCGTAGCGCGGCAGCTCGTGCAGGAACGCCGCCTGATCGACGTGCAGATAGCCAAAATGCACCATAACCAGCCGATGCGGAGCCCAAGCCCGCAGCAGCCACGCGCCGATAATCAGCAGCAGCCACCAGTGCTTGCGACCCGGCAGCGTACGCAGGCTCCAGTGCAGTGTCAGCGCCAGCGCCGGGATGCTCAACGCCAACAGCAGCCACGTTTGCCACACCAACAGCACGGGCGGCGCCGTCCCTGATCGGCGAGTGGCGGCAAACTGCCCGGTGTCGGCCTTGTCGATGTGGGTGCGCAAGCTGGCAAGCGTAGCGTCCCACACTGGCGTCGGTTGGCGCGGGTCGGTCAACCACAACAGCGAGGTCAGTGCCAGCCCTTGGGCCGTCGCCGTGCCTGATTTGGCCGTCGGCGGCAAATGGGTCAGTAGCACCCGCACTTGCTGGCCGTGGCCGTCCAAAACAACGGTGACCATGTCGGCCCCGGTGTCCACTTGGGCCACTACAACACCAGTCGGAGCTTGCCAGTGGCGCACCGCGTCGGCAGCCGCCGTCAGCGGGGTCGCCCCTGCCGCAGTTGGCGCCCACGCCGCGACCACCATCGTCAACTGCGCTACTGCAAGCAGCCATTTCGCCGCGGTCACTTGGAGCTCTGTAGACCGAACTGGCGGCGTGTCCGATCGGTAACTAGTGTGATATCAGACACTTGAAATTGAACCGCGGTGCCAGCAGCCGCAAAGTGGCAGTGCAACGTGAGGTCCTGGCTAATGGGCTGGCAATTCCAGGTGCCCTCCAGAGCCAGCGCCGGGACGCCGACTCGCCACAATTCGGCACGCCCCGCGTCCAACCGCCACGCGCAATAGCCTGCGTGAACTGGCTGGTGCACGGCATTGAGCGCTGCGATCCGCTGCAGCACGAACAACTCGCCGCGCTCGGTGGGGGCAAACTCGGCAAACGCCTCCTTGACCAATGGCGCCAACGTCTGGCGACCGAGCGGCGCCCCGTGGGCCAGCAACACCGCTACGGGCTGGCCCACCCGGTCAAACCACCACATGCCGCGTTTGGGCGGCGCAGGCTCGGCGGCGGCAAACGATTCGGCCTGCACCGCCATGCCATCCTCGCGCCACGCGCCTACCGTTTCTTGGGCAATCTGCGCCAACCAGCCGTGGCCATTGGGCACCATCCACGCCGGTCGCTGGCTGGCTAGGTGCGCTGGACCGATTGGCCACGCCGGCTGGGCCTGCCGATTGGATGGTTCGCCCGGCAGAGGCAGCGCAGCCTCCAAGCGCACCCCAAACGCCCGCTGTACCATTCCGCGCGTATCCGCCGCTACCACCAGCCGCACGCTGCGCACGACATGGCTGCCGGTGTGGCAGCTCAATTGAACCCCAAGTGTCGGCCAGCCGATTTCGTTTTCAAAGAGCGTCTGCACACTCACCGCCAACTGAGGTGGACGCTTCGCCGCTGGTAGCGTTGGGCAGGTCAACTCGGGCCAAGTCATGGTGACCGCCACCACGGGCGCAACCGTTGGTTGCAAGGGTATGTCGAGCAGGGTCGGGGTGACGCGACCCAACGGGTGGTGGGTCAGCTCGCTCGCCGCCCTCGACGGTTGGGCCGTGCGCTGCAGCGTTTGCTGCCAATGGCCAAGCCACGGCGGCTCGCTGATGGGTTTGTCGGCAGTACCAGTCCCGGGGCGCGACGCGGTGACAGCACCCCCCGTCAGAAAATCGACGACGGCAAAGCTGCTGAGCTCGACTTGCAAAGGCGCTGTAGTTTCGCGGCTATCGACGGTCGAGGCCGCCTTGGTCTGGGCGTGAGCCGGCCCGGCGCTCACGGCCGCAGCGGCCAAAAGTGTGGCCCCAATTTGGGCCAATTGCGCTACGGCAGCCCCTGTCAGCGCCCAGCGAGTGACACCGGCGCCCGCTATACTCGATCGCCGAAGTCCGGCATCAAATGCCGGACCGCCGATCTCGTGCTTGCTCAGTGGGTCGCCAAGCTCGCGGCTGCTGCGCAGCCGACTCGCGGCTCCGGTCAAAGGTTGATCTCGAATTTGGGTGACCATGGATAGCTGCCACCAGTGCTGAGCGCAGCCAGCCAGAGTCAGTGCGAGCCACTGGCCGCGGTGCACGGCCCGCCGCAGGCCCGCGTTCATACTGGCTGCCGCCGTCGCCAGCCGAACAGCGCCGCCACTGGCACTAGGCACAGCCAATTCCAACTCCCTTGGGCACTGGATGTCGCGCTGCACAAGCCGCCCTTGACTCCGGCAGAGCTGCCGTTGCCGCTGGTGGTGGTCGTGTCGCTGGCGGCGCCAATTCCTGCGCCATTGGTGCTGTCATCGGCCGCAGCCGAGCCGGCATCTGGGTTTGCAGGCACTCGACCTTCGTCGGGCGCAGTGGCATCAACGGCCCCAACGACATCCGGTGATTGCGCATCAGTAACACCTACTTCGGCGACCGAAACGTCATTGCCTCTGCGGGCATCGCCACCCGTACTGTCCGCCGCTGCCGTGTCGTTGGCAGTGGAATCCGCTTTGGCGTCTGGGGCAGCCGCGTCCGCTGGCGACACTTCGGCAACGGTCGTTTCCGCACCGGCACTGTCGACCATGACGGCATCAATTGCAGCTGTGTCCGCCGTTTGGATGTCTCCAAGCGCACTATCGGCCGGGCTGACCTCCGCTGCGGCTAGGTCGCTGCCGGCATCGGCTTTGGTGTCTGTGGTCCCCGCATCTGCTGGTGCACTGTCAGCAACCGCGGTGTCGGTCGAACCGGCGTCCGGTTGCCCGCTCGTCGGGCACTTGTCGACCATCGAACCGCCGCTGGTGCCCCCACTGCAAGTGCCGGTCGCCACTGAACATCCTTTGGCGCAATAGCTGAACTGGCGCTTCCAACAGCCGTTGACGTTGGCGCAGGTCCAAGCGTGGGTCGCGGCGCTGCTACACCCCACTTGAGCAGAACTGCATTCATTTTGGCAGCTTGTGCAAGCCGCACCGCTAAGGCAGTTGAAGTACTTATTGGCAGCGTCCCAGCCGCAACAGCCTGAGCACGCTTGATTCTTCAGCGTGGCATCGCAGTAACTGAGCGCTTTGCCGTCGCACTGGCCCTCATACGATACGGTGCCGCAGGGGCCCAAGCCGGTGCCACCGCCGCCCGGCGGTTGCCCGTAGCAACCCTGTTTGGGGTCGATGGCGCAACTGGCAGCTATCACGATACTACCGTCGAGCGAGCAATCGGCGTCGTCGGTACAGGCTTTGCCGCCGCTGCACACGCCCTTGCCGACGGTGCAGTCGCACACCCACTGGGGACCGAAGCACTGGGCGCTATCGCTGCAAGTCTGCCCTGACCCGCCGTCGCTGCAGCCGCAGGTGCCGCTGACACACAACCCGTCGGCAATGGTTTTGGCCAACGGCTTGGCTGGAATGGTGCGGGTGATGCAGTGAATCGCCCCCGACCACAGCGCGATGGTGTCGGCGCGGACGGCGACGTGGGTCATGGTCGGCAAGGCGGCTTTCCACACTTGGTCGACTTTCGCCTGCAGTGCGACCTTGAGCGGATCGGTGGTGCATTCTTGGCCGTTGGAGCACGCCAGCAATTCGTCGCAACCCGCGGCTACTGCGCCAGAAGTACACTTGCCAGCGGCGCAATGCTGCCCGACCGCGCAGCCCAAATAGTCGGTGCAGGCTTTGCCAAATGGATTGCGGCAGCTCTTGAGCGTATAGGCCGGGTATACGTTTTGCTCATTGAAAAACGTCGAGTTGATAAAGGTGCGCGGCACATCGCCATATTCGTCGGCAAAGCGGGTCATCATCGGCAAACGATAGACTTTGTACAGGTTGCCGTTGGGCGCCTTGGTGCTGGCCCATAAAGCCGCGTTGTCGTCCATGCGTTGCTTGTTTTCGAGCCAGACTTGCTGGTAGGGCACTTTGAAATCACTGGACAATTCGGTGGCTACGCTGTCGGGCATGGCGACCGTAGTTGGCCCCAAGCCGGGCCAGTCGAAGGTGATCTTGGCCTCGTATTCGCCAATCATGACACTGTCAGGGCCCAACCACTTGAAAAACATATCGATGTGCCCAGTGCCGTCGTCGGTGATGTCTTTCATAATCAGAGTCTTATCACAACCCGCGTAATTCTTTAGCAAATTTAGGACTTTGAGTTCACTATAGCCGGTATTCTTGAGCGCCCGCGTCGACGTCGTACACCTGCCCAAACCGTCCGCCTGAAAGTTGCCGCCCTCAAAACCGAACGGCATGCGATAGGTCGTCACCGTCTTGAAGTATTCTTGTCCCAATCGAGTCGGAATCGCATCGTCTTGCGGCCGGCTCTTGTAGTAGGCGAAATCCAAAAACGCTTGGTGGCCATCGGCTTTATCGATCATGGGCAGCGGACCGTAGTCGATATGCCACACCGAGTTGTGCGGCATCACTACGAACTTGACCTTGGCGTCGATCTGGCCCTGCGCCATGCCGTACTGCAAAAGCGCGGCGACAAAGTCGTTGGCTTCGACTTGACCCGGCACGATGACCCGGACCAACCCTGCTTTGGCAAAGGCGATACTCTGCTCGGCGAACATCCGGCGCACCGGCTTGTCTGCAGGCATGCCGGCGGTGTAGGTCGTCCACACCTCTTGCATCGGCTCCCACTCGTTCATCGAGCGCAACTGGCCGACCTTAGGCGGCACGGTGCGCGCAAACCACTGTTTGTTGGCCAGCCGAAAGTCGTCGTATTGGTCAAACAGCCCGCGACTTGCGCGTTCGGCCCCGGTCTCGTAGGCGGGCAGCATCGTTTGGCCCAGCGATTGCGCGGGGGTTTCAATAATCTGAATCTGCGCTGTGCCCGCCGCCGCTAACGGCGTTTCTGGCGGCAGGGTCGTGGTGCAGGCCATCGTGCTGCACATCCAACCCAGGACTGCTGTACCCCGCGTCAATTGCATCGCAGCACCTCGAAATCGCTTGCGTATTCGTTCCCAATGCAATGGGGTTTGCTCATTGGCGGAGCATCCTATGCGGCGCGATGAACTCGGTGGGACACCAGACCGGCCACTCGTCCAACCACTCGTCCAACCACTCGTCCAACCACTCGTCCAACCACTCGTCCAACCACTCGTCCAACCAACTGCGAATCTGCACGGAGAATTGGCTTGCAACGACGCGAACTTGCGAACCACCTAGCGAACTGACTAATTATCGCCATGCTGAGAAAATCCCCGACCAAAACTGAAGCGGCTTGACGCCTCAGGCGCAAGCTCGCGACCCACGAAGTAAGTATCGCCGCCGCTGAGAAAATCCCCGACCAAAAACTGCAGCGGCTTGACGCCCCGGGCGCAAGCTCGCGACCCACGATGTAAGCAAATGGGCTCAGTACATGAACGTCATATTCATGTACCGGTCCTACCGCTGCTTCGAGTACGCCACATAGCGGCTGGCGGCCGTATCGACCCGAGCCATCGCCGCTTTGTCGCCGCGGGCGCGCACCTCGGCCAAGATCGCCGCCATTTGCGGATGCTCTGTCATTTGCAGGGCTTGGGTAAGCTCTTCGACGGCACCGGCCTCAGTCGTCACCAACAGCGCCTCAGCCACCGCCCGCGCCATCAAAGTGCGAACATCCAAGCTTTCAGCGGCCTTCGACGGCACGGAGCGCACAATGGCTTGCCACGCCCACGCCGAAGCCACGCGACCCGCGGCGTTGGCGATTGCGGTGGTCAGCACTGGATCCTTGCTGGCCGCCAGCAGACTGCTCAGGACCTTCGCAGCGTCGACACGCTTGCATTCGCCAAGACCGCCAATCGCCGCCAATTGCTTGGCACCCGAGCGGGCATTGCCTTCCAAAGTCGCCAGTTCCGCATCACCACCCAGCCGTCCGAGTGCATCCGCCGCGCTGCGGGCCAGAAGTGCCGACGGTGCCGTGGCAAACGCCGCATGCAACACATCGCGGGCGCGAACGTCGCGCAAAATACCTACGGCCTCGATGGCAGCTGCGGCAAAGGCTTCGCGCTCGGTCGCGGTAGCGTAGGGCAGATGACCATCGGCGCCGCGCGGTTCGGCCAGCGCCAAGGCACTGAGCAGTGGCAGCACGACTTGCCCTTGCAGCGCCCGCAGTTGCCGACCACAGGACGGGGCGTTCTGGCGCATCTGCGAATAACCGGCCAGCGTGCAGCCCGTCACCTGAGCAACCGCTTCAAACGCTTGGGGATTGCGGGTTTTCTCTTGGGCAACGGCTTGGCTGAGAGCCGCGCGCGCCGCAGGGTTGAGCGCTTGCGACCCCATCCACACCCCTTGGGCGGCAACGGCAGGGCTGGCTAGGCCCGAGGCCAAGCTGACGGCGACCAAGCCAGCGATTGTGTTTGCGTTCATCGATAACCTCATGAAATTCCTTCACGATTGTCTGGGTCACTGCCGCGAATCCGTGACTTCAACCGGTCTGTCACCGCAGCATCAAGCCATGTGTCGGCAAAGGAGTGCTGTACTCCTTCGCGCAGGTCTAGGAGCGTGCCGGAGTATTCCGACTCGCTCCTAGCGCCGTCTGGCTAGACGGCGGCAACTGTCCGAAACTGCACGGATTCACTCCGGACAGTTCTCGGACAGTTGAGAATAGTTGACTGGCTAGGAGCCTGTCGGATCGTAATAGATTCATTGTGTATAACCTGATAGACATTTCAGAACCGATTGATTTCCGACAGGCTCCTAGCGCGCCAAATTCCACCAGTTGAGCTTGGACGACGGTCCCGATTCAGGATTGGTGCCACAGTGCACTTCGCCCAAGTTGATGTGGTAGCCGTACCAGTCGTCGACAAAGTGAACCTTCATGCCCATGCCGTCGCTGCCCAGCAGATTGACGGCGGTGCCCATGCGGTCCTTGATGTCTTCTTCGAATACGTCTTTATCCTTGATAATGATGCCGAAAGGCTTTGGAATCATAGCGTAATTGCCAACGACTAAGCAGTTGACCGTCCCCGGCTGCCAAGACACTTTCTTGGTACCCTCTGCCTCAGTCAAGAACGGAAACAGGACCATTTCGTCGTCCCCCAGTTCCAGCTCGGGCTTGATCTTGGCAATGTTCTCCGCCACTTTGACTTCGGCCTCTTGCGACCACTGCAAGATCTCAGCGTTTTTCAGGACATCATCGACCGTTTGCTCCATTTTGATCTCCTGATTCGCCGAGTTGTACGCCTTGCGGCCGACAAACACTTTGGCGCCGCCATTGCCGTCAGCCTGCGCCTTCTCGAACATCTGCTTGGCCATGGCGTTGCTGCCGACCATTAGCTTCCAACCGCGTTTGGTCTTGGCCGGATAATAGCTCAGAAATTCATCAATGTGGCCGACAATCAGCCAGCTGGAATTGAGCTTGAGCGTCGGGCCCTGCGCGCGCTGGGCGTCGTACCAATCCCACGTCTCAGGCAACACCCCAGAGCCTGTCACGATGCGCCCGTACTTGAAGTCGGCGGTCGCGGTCTTGTACGGCGGAATCAAGTCGTGGTTGCCGTGCGAATCGTAGCTGGTCCCCGAATTGGCCTTCTTGTACACCGCCAAAATCGCCTGATCCGGACCGAGCAGCGCTTTGCGCATCCATGCAATCGGCAACCCCTGGCCACCGGCGTTGGCAAACGGGCGGGCGTTGAACAGGCGAAAGCCCTGCGGTTTGCCATTAGGTCCAGGCATTTGCACTACGCCCGTTTGGTAGAAATCCTGAGTCCAGCGGTCAGCATACGAATTGGCCTCGTAGGTCACGTACTTGGCCAGGCCCGCCATCGACGCTTCCGCGGTGTCTAAATCTTTGTTGAATACCACCGAGTTACTGGACCCGCCATAGCGCAGCGACCGCCACTTATCGAATTCGCTGGTATTGCCATTGTTGAGCCACGCCGCTACCCGCATGCGGACGGTATCTGAACCAGCGGGCGCCGTTTTGGTGACGACGGGCGCGCCGGCCGCATCGGTAACGGTCAACGTCAGTTCAACGTCGCCCGACCACGCATCTTTGGCTTGGGACATCCGCAGTTGACTGCCTTCGATGCGCAATTCCAGACCCGAGCGCAGCCAGTCCGCCTGCATCTCAAACTCGTTGAGGTAACTGCAATTCTCCGCCTTGTCGCAATTGCCAAAGGATCCCAGCAGCAGGCCCCAAGAACCGTCCGCCGTCCGCGCCCAAATCCGCACCTTGGCGGGCACATCGACAGTCAGCTTGCCTTTGGTCCCATCTGGCGCTTCTTTCCATGGCTGCAGCAGAATGGTCGCCAGGTCGGCAGTGTCGCCCTCGCCGTTGATCACTTCGTCATAGAAATCTTCCAGATGGTCGCCATCATCGTCGTCCAAATTCGGCAGGAAAATCGCGCCGAACTTGTCGTTGAAGACCTCCTCATTGTCCTGATCGTTCGGATCGCCCGGCTTGACTACGCCGTCGCGATTGGCGTCGACTACCAAGTCGATCACCGGCCCCGGCGGTTCGGGCTTGGCCGTGTCGACCGGCGCACCGTCCGCGGCGACCACCGCGCCGTCGGGCAGCAGTAGCGCACCATCCGCCAAGGGCGTCGTGCCGTCGGCAGCCACGCCCGAATCGGCCTTGCTAGCATCGGTTGTAGCCGTTCGAGTTGGGGTCGAAGCCGACGTCACGCAGCCGCTGACTGTGACCCACGCCAGCATCGCCGTACAAAGGGAGCCGATTGACTGTTTGCGCATAAAGCACCGGTGTGGCGGTCGAGCCGCCGGAATTGCATCGAAATTTGGGCAGGCACCCGACGAGATCGGCCGTGCACCAAGCCAGCATTATGCCAGCAAAGGGCCGACACGCTAGCGGTGTGCAAGCGCAGGCGCAACCTGCTGCCGCTCCCGCGATCCCCCGCTTTGGGCGCATCTGTGCGTCGCGGCGTCGCCTTTCTCCTTGCGGCGTACGCGAGTACGCCTCAGTCGAAATGCTCCTTGCTCCTTGATCTGCATCCCAAATCGGGGGCCGCGGAGAATTTCGAGGGGGAATCCTGGGCTCAAAGCGCCGTCGTCATTTGACCTTGCCTTTGAGATAGGTGTACCCGCCGTCGTTGATGATGGCTTGCACCTCAATGGCCAGCTTGGTGTCTTTGGGAATCGCTGGCGACAACGCCGACAAGTCCAGTTCAGGCATCGGAAACCCGCCCAGACCGCCGCCCAAACCGGCCAACAGCTTGGGCACCATTAGCGTCTTGATCAGCATCACGAACAGGTCCTTGAGATTCTTGGCTTCGGCGTTGATCTGGGTCACTTCCAGCTCCAACAAATCGATGCCTTTGAGCGTAAAGCCAATTTCCTTCTGCTTGGTCGTCGGATTCTCCACCGCTTTGAGCTCGGCGCTGGCCTGCATCGACGCAAACATGAACACGTCGACCGGCGTGCCGGCAAAGTCCATCTTAGCGTGCAGGCCCAAGTCGCCAATCTGCAGCTTGATCGTGCCGTCTTTGCCCAAGCAGGTGTTGAGCATCGGTTGCAGCATGAAATCAGTCTCAATCAACAAATCCGCGACTCCGTAGGCGCTCAAATCGACCGTGCCCAGCGACTCGGCGCCGATTTTCATCTGTAGCAGCCCGCCGTTCCATAACGAGTGCAGCAATTCATTAATAAAATCATCAGCTAAGCCGACTTCGATCGCGTACTTCAAGCTCGGATTGAAAATGTCCTTGCCCGAAGGCGACAGGCACCCAGCGCGGCCAATCGAGCCCAGCACCTCGTGTTTGACTTTGTTGGCTGCGGTCATCGAAGCATCCAGACCAGCCAACACGCCCTGGCCAGCCTTGAACGTCAGTAGGCCAAGCGCAGAACTGAGCTTGACCTTGACCTCATCGCCGCCGCCAATAAACGGCTTGAGCGGCAGCTCAGTATTGATTGCCAACAGCTCAAACGCTTTGGCCAATTGCGCTCCGAGCAATTTCTCCACCTGATCGGCCAGAATTTGCTCGATGAGCCCAGTCAGCGGACCGCCGACCCATTGCTTGATCAGGTCCAGAATCAAGTTGACCCCACCCGCCACGAGTTTATCCAAAGGATTCGGCAGGTTATTCTTGCCCAGCTTGATGATAAAATCTTGAATCTTGATCTTGGTATTTTTCAGCGAAGCGTTGGTCTTCTTGGTCTTGGCATCGAGCGCGATCATCACGTCGGTTTCGATGGTGATCCAATCGGTATGAATCATGAATTCTTGCCAACCGGCCACCGGTTTTTGGATATTGAGTTTGACCGTCACATCCAGATTGGTGATCTTGGCCTTCAGATGCATGCCGCCATTGATGACGGTAATGCCGACCTCGGGAAAGCCGTCGTTGATGCCCTTGTCGCCCATCTTGAGGTCGACGATTTCCATGGTGCCGGCCAACTCAATCTTGAACAGTCCAAGGTCCAACACTTGGTTGATCGGCAAGCCGCCAGCGCCCAGCAGACCCTTGAGGTCCAAGGTGCCGATGATGATTTCAGCAACGCTGGCTAAGTCCTTGGGCGTCTTGTGGTTATGTGGCGGGCCGGCATCGATGGTCGACTGCGACATCCAAAACCCAATACCGGTCGGCACATGGGCGTCGATTGGCTTGGTGGTGTCATTGGGATACCACTTGGTCGAGTAGTAGTAACTCTGCACGCCCGAGGACTTGTTCTCGTTGGCGTCGCAGGCCTCCCACACGATGGCGTTCAGGCCTAAAGCCGATGAAATTATGAATGAAAATGAGCCGTCGCCGCTGACTTTAATCTGCTTACCGTTGATGACAAACGACTTGAGCGCGCTCAGTTCGTCGGCGACGGTGCCCTTGACCGTGACGTCGGCCTTGCCGTCTCGCGATTCGCCGCGTTTGGGGGTGGCGATATAGACAAGCGGTCCCGTTGAATCGACCTTGACTTTGACGCTATCGGTGGCGCTACCGTTGGTGTTTTTCAGCGTCGCGTGGGTGTAACTAAAGGTGGTGTAACCGTCTTTGAGAAAGTCGTAGTTTTTGCCGCCGCCGAACACTTTGACGCTGTCCGCCGGATCGACGGTGACGCCTGTTTCCAGTGGGACTTTGGTGATGTTGCCGTATTTGTCCTGTTCCAAGATCACGGTCTTGCAGCTGGCGTCGATCTTGAACACCTTGAGATCGGGCATTAAACCCAGTTTGAAGGCCACGGCGACCCCGGGTTTGACGACCAATTGGGCGGCAACCTTGTCGGCGACGTCGGGCAACGCGCATTTGACCTCGTAGTCGCCGGCTTTAGTGCTGGTTAACTGGGTGCCCGCAATGGTCAATCCCGCCGGAATGTCCAACGTGAATTCACCGACGACCGCGTTGCCATAGGCGTCTTCGGCTGCGCATTTGACTTGAGAGCCGCCCTCGCCAGCGGTGATTTCGCCGGGGGTCACCGTGGCGATGGTCTTGACCGGTTTGCCCGCGGTCACTTCCAAATCTGCGGCCGAAATCACGACGTTGGCGGCCATATCGGCAATCTTACAGCGCACTTGGCCTTTGCCAGCTTTCTTGCCTTGGCCATTGAGCTTGTCGTCGATGACTGCCAACTCAGGTGGTGTCGTTTCGGCGCTAAAGGCGTCGGCGTCTTTGCCCACCGCGTTGCCAAACGCGTCTTTGCCCTCGCAGCCCACCGCGATTTTGTCGCCGGCGGTGATTTTGGCGGGGGTCACTGTTGTCAGGATACTGCTGGCTTGGCCCGCAATTACAGTCAAGTGTGCCGGTGAGACGTCGATCAACTTCTTGGCATTGTTCAAGACGCAAGCCACGGCGTAGGTGCCAACGCGCTCCGTTTTGATCGTATCGCCGACGATCTTGACGCCGTCGGCTGGTATCACCGTAAAGGTTGGTTTTGGAATGGGAACACCGCCTGGCTGGGCGGTGCAAGTGACTTTGACGCCAATGCCGGCCTTGACTTTGGCTTCGGCGAGCGCGGTGTCAATATCCGTGAAAGTACTGATTTGTCCAGGCTTAAGGCCCACGGCGACCGATGGATCGACGGCCTGCGGCCCGGAGCCCGCGGTCGGGTCACTGCATGCCCAAGCTGCACCCACACAAACGACGGCTCCGACCTTGACAGCCCATGCGTGTTGCTGGTTGGCAAGTGGATAACGCATTGAAGCTCCTGCGGATACGCGGCGGCCTTGGTGCGGCGCGGGCAGTAGGGTAGCAGATATTGGTGGTGGCGTCCCAGTGAAAATCGGCGTGGGCGCCGCCACCCCAGTCGCTGTTTGAACGAGCGCAAGGCCATCGGGCAATTTCGGTCCAGCTTCGGCTGCTGGCTTGGAGAAATCAGCGCACTGTGTGTTGAGTTCACAGCCAATTTGGAGGGCCGGTGGTGCTTGACGGCCCGCTGCCGCGAGCGCAAAGTCCATTTGGCCATGGGCTTGCCGGCTTGCACGACCGCGATCCCCCGCTTTGGGCGCATCTCGGCGTCACTGCGTCACTTTTCTGTCAGGGACGTACGAGAGTACGCCCCTGACAGAAAAGCTCCTTGCTCCTTGCTCCTTGCTCCTTGTCGAGCGACAGCGAGCGACAGGGCACTGGCATCCCAAATCGGGGGCCGCGGGGAATTTCGGTGGTGAATTTGGGACGACTGCGGGTCGCAGCCGCTGAATATGCGTGGGGCCAGTGCCTGTTTGACGGCGCGATGGTCGAGGCATTGACTGGGCGAATTCGCGTGGCTGGCCGCCTGACCCCGCCGATCTCGGCGCTGGTGGTGCGCACTGCCGAACGCGAGTGGCGGTTCGATGCGTTGCTGGATCTGTGGCGGCAGGACGCCGTGATTGGCGAACGGGTGTGGACGCTACAGATGCGCAATCGGCCATGCCGCTGTGGAATTGACCCTAGGAGCGTGTCGGAGTATTCCGACTCGCTCCTAGCGCCGTCTGCCTAGACGGCGGCAACTGTCCGAAACTGCACGGATTCACTCCGGGCAGTTCTTGGACAGTTGAGAATATCTGTGAAGCTAGGAGACTGTCGGATCGCAATAG
>SHZD01000082.1 GCA_009692465.1 Myxococcales bacterium | reverse complement strand
CTGTCCGAAACTGCACGGATTCACTCCGCGCAGTTCTCGGACAGTTGAGAATAGTTGACTGGCTAGGAGCCTGTCGGATCGTAATAGATTCATTGTGTATAATCTGATAGACATTTCACAACCGATTGATTTCCGACAGGCTCCTAGGCGGCAAGTCCACCAGGCTTCAACGCCAGCGCATCCAACCACCCACCCTCACAAAGCACACCGCAAATTGAGCCCTGCGCGCAGCATCGGCACCGCCAACGAATCCGCCAAAGGCTGGGCCGCCGCCCCAAACTTACGCGGCAACACCTCCTTAAGCAGCGGCACATAACCGACAAATTCACCCGAACCCTGGTTGACTGCGGCAAACAACTCGACCGACAAGTCCGTCAGCACCCGGGTCGTCAAGTTGAGCTGCCCAGTCCACGACTTGTCCGTCAAGTTACTCAACCCAATCAGCGAAACGGCGCTATCGCTCCAGTTGCCCGGCGAAATCACGGTCGCCACTAGCCCGGCGTAGTCTCGGCCCGTGTGCAACGGCAAGTGCGGCGACGGTTGACCAGCTAACCCGGCTGCGAGCGCGCTGTCGATCGCCTCCGCCGCCGTCACCCCTTGCGGGTTGTGAAAATACTCGGCGCCGACGACGAGAGTGTCGTCTTCGCCATACGCCCAAGTATGTGAAACTCCAAACGAAGCCTGCCACTTGGGCTCACCGGAATTCGGCCACCACGCTGCCACTTCGGCGGTGACGTCCACCGGCCCCAGCGCCGACGACCCGTCGAGGCCTATTTTGGGGTCTTGGCCTTTGCGCGCTGCGCCCACCACGCCAATCTCAGTTTGGCCGAACAGAAATTCACCGCGGAGCAAGCCTCCGACTTGCTCGGCCTTGATAGCGTTCTCGGCCAACACAATTGCGTAAAAATTCCAGTTCTTGGACTCCACGGGCACGTGCAGCTTGATCATCATCGGGCCGACCCGGTCGTCAAAGAACGTCAGCGGGTTAAAGCGCGCTACGTTGATGACATCCACCGGATTCCAAAATCGGGTGGCGCCAAACCGCACGAACTGACGGCCCGCGGTGACAAACACCGTACGGCCGATGTCGAACTTGAGCCACATTTGGGTCAAAATAGCCCGCACTTCGTCGGTATTTTGGGCAAAAGTGGCACCGGCAAGCGTCGGCCCGGCCGGTTGGGCATCGGCCAGCGGATTGTAGACGACCCGCGCTCGGCTATAGGCCCGCACCCGGTCGTGAATCCGCGAGTCAAAATAGGCCTCAAACAAGGTACTGTTGCCCAGAGCGATGTCCGACAACTTCTGGTCGTGCGCCAAGACCCCGTTCGTGCGCATGTAGAACATGCCGCCAATCTGGGTGCGGTCGCGGGTCAGTAATTCGGTGTTTTCTTTGGCATCGCTGGTTAAACGCTCGTCGCCCAGATCGGCCGCTGCCGGATCGGCGCCGTCCCCGGCTGTGGTCGTCGCCGTGGCGTCTTTGGCGATACCCGTGGCTGCTTTTGCGCGCTTGGCGCTGGCATCTTCAACGCTGTCATCATCAAACAGCCTGTCATCACGGGCTTTTTCGTCGTCGGCCTGAGCCGCCCTTGCACTAAGGCCGAGTCCAAGTCCCAGCGCCACGAGGGCGGTGACCGTTGCAATCCAGCGCTTGACCATGGATCCTCCCCTGCTTCTCAACGGAGCAGATCTAGCGGGACTGCGACTCCAACCACGCCTTGGTAAACAAGTTGGGCTGCAGCGGCCGCAAGTCCATGTCTTTGAGCACAATGACCGTCGAATTGCCCTTCTCGACCTCGTCGTAGATGTAGATCGTCTTGGGCGTCCACACATCGCCCTTCTTGGACTCGCTATAGCGCTTGGCCCACTTAGGGGTGAGGTTGGTGCGCATCAGCTTGCCACTGGCGGCAAACTCTTGGCGTTTCAAGACATTGCCAGAGACGATGTTGCACCACAGCATGATCTTGGGATAGGCGACATCGACGCCCTTTTTCACCGTCAAAGTCAGCTTGTGTGCACTAATTTTGCCTAAGGTTTCAATGCCTTCGTAGGTGGCGTCGAACTCCTCCGCCAACCGGCTCTCGTCGAAATCGGCGCGGCGGCTATCGGTGCCGCCAATGCGCTCGCGCTCGGTGCGCCGCTCCCACTTGCCGGTGCCCGGATCGTACATCCACAGATTGCGTTCAATGCGCAGATAGCCCTTGCCGCGCTCGGACTTAGGCTGGGTGAACAAGATCATGAGCTTGTCGTCGGCGTCGCGACGATAGACCACCGCTTCCATGACCACATCGTTCTTGGTCTTCTCTTTGCGCTCAATGTAAACCAAGGTCTTGTAATCCCCAGAGTTTTTCTGGCGGTCGTCGATTTGCTTGATCACCGCCTTGACCCCAGCCGCATCGAGCGGTTTGGCCGGTGCTTCGGCCGGTTTTTCCTCCGCTTCCTTGGGCGGCTCTTGGCCGTGGGCCGCGTGGCTCACCAGCGCGGCCATCATTGCCGCCAGAGCACGAACTCGGCCGCTGCGGCATAGGATCTCTAAATTCATAGGGTTCTCCTGGCCCACTTGGCCGGTCTGGCTACTACTGACTGGAACAAACTAACTCAAATTTCCAACCAAGATCTCCGCGAGCCCCGATTTCGGATGCAAATCAAGGAGAAGTGGAGACCGAAGCGGAGACGGCCTTCTGGGCCGTTGAGCATCAGCTTGGTCAAGAGCTGGGGACTGGAGCGCCGGCGCAGGAGGCTTGCGAATAGCAAGCCGACTCAACCAAGCATGTTGCGCCGAAAGCGGGGGTCGCGGCTAGCTGGCGGTCTGCATCGCCTTAACCGGCTGCAACCGACTGGCCCGCCACGCTGGCAGCACTGCCCCCAAGGTGGTGACTACCGCGATAATCGCCAGCGACCGCGCCACCGTCGGCACGTCGGCAATCAGCCACAACGTCTCGGACATCAGAAACATTTGAAAGGCCTTGGGTACCACGATCTTGGCGGCGTTGATCCCCAGGCACAGCACGGTGGCGCCCGCACTGCCGACCACAGTCGCGCCCAGCGCCAGCAGTGCCACCTCGACGATGAACATCCACAGCACCCGGCCGCGCTGCATGCCGATCGCCCGCAGCGCCCCAATCTCGCGGGTGCGCTCGCGAATCGCCATCCACAAGGTGTTCATGACGCCAATCACAATAATGACCAAAAGCACGGTGACCAGCACAAAGATCAATGCACTCAAGGTGGTCAGCGTGTAGCGCATAAACGCCAGCTCGTCGAGCCAGGTGGTAATGTCGATTTTTTGCCCGGTCCAGTCTTCGCGCTTGACGGCGTCAAACTTGCGCCAAAATGGCTGCTCCACCGGTTCCATCACCCGCAAGCCGGTGGCTGCGACCACAGTGCGCAGTTTCGCTGCCACTTCGCGGGCATCGTCGGCATTTTTCAAGTACAGCTGGATGGCACCGGTGGTATCCGGATCCAGCTCGTACAGGTCGCGAATGGCGTTGTGGTGCACAAAGCAGTTGAACGCGCTGAGCATGCCCAAGTCGCGGCCAATCGCCACCACTTTGACATCAACGGTATTGTTGACGCCACGAAACGTCTGCGACGATACCGTAATATTATCGCCAACTTTAACATGCAGGCGCTCGGCTTGCTTCTCAAACAACAGCGCGGTCTTGGGCTCGGCCAAGTCGGCGATCTTGCCGCTGGCGACCTGGACGATCTCTTTGAAACCAGACTCATTTTGGATATCGATGCCGGTCAACACCGAGTTGAGCGAGCTCTCCTCGCTGACAATTTTGCCAAAGCCGCGCCCGCGCGTCACCACATAACTCAAGTCCGGCGTTGCCTTTTCGACCAGTTCTTTGAGCGGCTCAAACTTGGTGACCAGCGGCGCGGCATTGCCTGCAGTCACTTTGTAAAATCCGGCGACGTTGACGTGGCCACTGGACAACGTGGTGCCATTGCGCAGCATGGTCGCCTGCATGCCGTTGAGCAGCGCTGACAACATCACCAGCAGCAGAGTGACCATGGCGATCGCCCCGCCCAGCAACAGCGAACGGCGCCGATGTTGCAGCAGATTGCGAAAGGCGATTTGGATAATAGTGTTCACGCGATGCTCCGGTGCCGTTGGGGGCTGGCCTGGCCTACTCCGCGTCCTGCATGGCCTGCAACGGAGTCACCCGCGTCGCTAGCCACGCCGGATAAAGCGTTGAAAACAAAGTTACAACTGTCACTACTACCAGCGCCACCACCACATGGGTAAAGCTCATGGTTGGGTACAGGCGCGGGCCAGCGAACAAGAACACAAACACGTCATTAAACGCGGCGATGCCTTTGGCATTGAAGAACGCGACCACCAGACCGCCAAACGCCGAGCCCAGCGAACCAAACAGCAGCGCCAACACCAGCCCTTCGACAAAAAACATCTTGCGAATGTACGAACGCTGCGCGCCGATCGCCCGCAGTGCGCCGATCTCGCGAGTGCGCTCCATCGTCGCTAACACTGTGGAGTTATTGATAATCACCATGGCAGTAAAGAAAATGATGAACAGCGAACCGGCCAGCACCGCGTAGATCACGAACAGAAATTGCCCAATCATCCCCGAAGCTTCGCGCCAATCCATCACTTGCAGACCCAGTTTGTGGTCATTGCAGGCTTTTTGGACTGCCAGCTTGGCCTGACGCTCGTCAATGCCGTTATGTAGTAAAATCGCAGCATTGCGCACCACGCCGCCATCAATATCCGGCTGCGCATAGACCCGGCCAAACAGGTCTTCCCCGTATTTCTTGGCCGAAGCCTTCATGTCGACTTTGGCAAACTCATCAAAGCCGCTTTCTACCGCCGGTGCTGCGGCCACTGCTGCTGGCCACTCCGAATTCGTTTTGCCAACCTCGTTGGCCGCGACCACAGTTGCAGCACGCGGCAGCTCTTCGACTTCATCGTCCGCATCCGCAAACAAGTCCGCTTCGGCCCGATCATGACTGGGCGGCTTGACGCCACTTTGGGCTTGCAGCTTGGCCAATTCCTCTTTGCGGTCGGCGGTTAAGAATCCATACAAGTCGCGGTAGGACATGAGATCGATGAGGTTCATACCGCCAGCCATCATCGACTTGTCCAAACTCTTAAAGCGAAACGTCCCATACACTTTGACGTTGACGGTGGTCGGGTAACCCGCTGAGGTAAAGCCTTTCATGGTCATCACGTCGCCGATTTTGACCGAATACAACATCAAGTGCGGCGCGATGCCGGCGTAAAAGGCCGTGTAGCGCGCGCCAAAATTGTCGTCATTGATGTCCATGAACTGCGCCAACAAGACTTCGATGGCACTGGCTGAGTTGTCGAGGTGCTTTTGCAAAAACTGTCGGACCATCGGCTCGGTGCGATCATCCAATTGGTAGGTAATTTCGCGCATTTGGTCTTTGTTGAGCTTGCGCCACTGCTGCAAGTCTTCGTCGCGCTTGAGCGTAAACCCTTCGGCCAGGCGGTCGCGAATCTTGTCGAAGCGCCGAGCGGTGCGGTGTTTGATCGTTTCTTCGTAGGTCAATTTGTTGAACAAAAATCCGCGCTGACCTTTGGGCACTTGGGTGCCGTCCACCACTTCAAACAGCTCAAAATTACTGGCAAAGCGGTCGAGATCGGTGCCAATATACCGAAACCAAATCATGTCGGCGTTTAGCCCGAGCGGCGCCACTTTGTTTTCCAAAAACTCGAGCGCGGTAAACGGATCCTTGTCAAAACTGGCCCAAAACGCATCGCTGCCGCCCTGTTTGACATCGGCGATCGCTTGCTTGGTTTCGTCGGACATGTTTTTCACGGCACGCAAGTCGCTCATCCGGTCGAGATCTTTGGCCAAAAGACCTACCATTTTGCGAACATGGGCGCGCACCACTTTCGATTTATCTTTGTCTTTGCCTTTTTCCGCAGCGCGCAGCTGGTCCAGTTTGACGTCGAGCACGTTGCCGCCATAGACCATCGCCACGTCGGTGCCCATCGGGATGACGGCCTTGACCCCCGGTACCGCCTCTAACGTCTGGCGAACCTTGGCAAAATCCTCAACGTGGCCGATTTCAGTGCCATCGGTCATGCCCGCAAACAGGGTCAGCTTGTCCTTGGCGTCCTTGGCATACACCTGCAGGTTGCCCGACACCGAGCCGACGATGCTTTTGGCCATCGAGCGGTCAATGGTGCTGAGCAGCGACAAGCCGACCACCACCAGAGCCGCGCCCAAGAACAATAGACCACCGACAATTAGGCCTTTGACCCAGTGGCCGCGCAGATTGCGCAAAGCGATTCGAATCAAGATCACGAGTAACTCCCGCAGGTGGCGAGGACTGACCAGGTTGCGCGCTACAGGCCAATCAAGGCGGCCTGCAAAACCACGCCAAATTCAGCAGGTCCTGACCGCCAAAACTTGCAATTGGCTCAAGCGGCGTGGGCGGCGGCGGCCAACTGAGCGACGTCTTCGGCGGTGGCGTTGTGGTCGGCAATTTCGCCGTCGACCAGCCGAATGACCCGGCCAGCGCGCGACACCACTCGCGGATCGTGGGTTGAAAACAAGAACGTGGTGCCACGGGCATTGAGTTCTTGCATCGAATCCAAAATGGAATTGCCGGTCTTGGAGTCCAGGTTCGCCGTCGGTTCGTCGGCCAGCACAATGCGCGGCTCGGTGACCAAGGCGCGGGCAATGGCCACCCGTTGGCGCTGCCCCCCCGACAGTTCGCCGGGCCGATGGTGGCTGTACTGTTCTATACCCAATTGGCGCAGCAGCACCATCACCCGCTCGCGGCGATCCGCTTTGGACAGTTTGCCCTGCAATAGAAGCGGAAACTCTACATTATCAAAAGCATCCAGCACGCCGACTAGGTTAAACGACTGAAAGATAAACCCCAAACTGCGCAGCCGCAGTTCGGTCAGTTGCTTGTCCTTGAGCACCTTGGTGTCGCTGCCGTCGATGATAACGCTGCCGCGCGTCGCGATATCGACACAGCCGATCAGGTTGAGCAACGTGGTTTTGCCCGATCCGGAGGGCCCGGCAATCACCGTAAATTCACCGGCGGCGATCGACAGAGACACATCGCGCAGCGCCGGCACGATTACGGTCCCCAGCTCATAATCCTTGTCAACATTGACCAATTTGACGATCGGCGTCTCTGTCGCAGCGTAGGCGGTGGTCATGCAGATCCTTGGGTGCTCGTTGTACTCAGGCGAATAGACACCGTTTGCACCGATTGCACAGGGTCTTTTCAGTTCGACCACATCGGGGCTGCCGCGTGGCGGGCACAGTCAAGGATGCGCAGCGCAGCCGTCAAGCCAACCGCTCAGCCGCGATCCCCCGCTTTGGGCGCATCTCGGCGTCACTGCGTCACGTTTCTGTCAGGGACGTACGAGAGTACGCCCCTGACAGAAACGCTCCTTGCTCCTTGTCGAGCGACAGCGAGCGACAGCGAGCGACAGCGAGCGACAGGGCACTGGCATCCCAAATCGGGGGCCGCGGGGAATTTCGATGGGGAATCCTGGTCAGGCGCAACATGACTTCGCAATTGGAGGGCGGCACTGCAGTACAGGGCGTGCAACTTGGCGCTAGTTAGCGCGGTCGGCGTCGTCCACCGCGCCATGGCCCATCAACTAGCGACACCGCGACCAACTACGGCAACTGGTGATGCCGCTTGCACCAGCGCCGCCAAAACTTGAGGCGCTGGGCAATAGTAGCTCGCAGTTTGTGCTTCGTGGGGCCGAAATCCCCAACCGACGCCGATCGAAGGCATGCCAGCGTTGAGCGCCGTGGCGACGTCGACCGCCGAATCACCCACAAACACACAATCCTGTGGAGCGACCCCAAGTTGCGCGCACAAAGCCAGAGCCGAAGTTGGATCAGGCTTGCGCGGGACTTCAGTGCGGTGACCGGCAACCGCGCGCCAAGGCGTGCCGCCAAAGAAGTGCTCGACCAAGGCACAGGTTGGGGCGTGCGGCTTGTTGGACAGCACCGCCAACGGCAGCCCAGCGGCTACCAGCGCAGTCAGCGCCGCTTCAATGCCGGTGTAGGGCACGGTAAGCTTAAGCATCTGTTGAGGATACAAGCGCTTGTACGCCGTCAGTACCGCCAAATCAAAAGGCACTGGGGCCATGGCTTGGGTGATCAAGTTTTCGACCCCCTCGCCGACAAAATCCACGTAGCGCGCCAACGCGTGCGGCGGCAGCCCATGGTCCAGCAGCGCTTGATTGCAAGCCGTGCCGATGTCGGCCAGCGAGTCCAGCAGCGTGCCGTCGAGATCAAAGAGTGCCGCGCGCGCCATCGGTCCTCACTTCCACGCGGCGGGCGCAGGCACGTTGAGCACTTTGCTCAAGAACCCCAAGCGATCCGCCCACTCTTCGATCATCTTGCCGGTAGGTTTGCCAGCCCCGTGGCCTGCTTTGGTCTCGATGCGAATCAAGCTTACGCCCGGCCACGGATTGGCAGCTTGCAAAGCGGCTGTAAATTTGAAGGAATGCCCCGGAACGACGCGGTCATCGTGGTCGCCAGTGGTCACCATCGTCGGCGGATAGCGCACCCCAGACCGCAGGTTGTGCAGCGGTGAAAACTTGCGCAACCACCTGAACTCATCGGCATTATCCGCAGATCCGTACTCAGGCACCCACGCCCAGCCGATGGTAAACTTGTGAAACCGCAACATGTCCATCACCCCCACCGCAGGCAGGGCCGCCCCAAACAAATCCGGGCGTTGGGTCATGCAGGCGCCAACCAACAGCCCGCCGTTGGAGCCACCCGCGATGGCAATTTTGCCCGGCTGGGCCACCCTATTGGTCACGAGCCACTGAGCGCTGCCAATGAAGTCGTCAAAAACATTCTGCTTATTGCCGCGCATGCCGGCCTTGTGCCACTGCTCGCCAAACTCGCCGCCGCCGCGCAGGACCGCGACCGCCAGCACCCCACCCATCTCGATCCACGTCTGCCACGCCGGTGAGTAGTTCGGAGTGACGCTGGAATTGAAACCGCCATACGCATACAAAAACACAGGGTTAGTGCCGTCGCGCACCAACTCTTGGCGGTGCACCAAAAACACTGGAACGATCGTGCCATCGCGACTAGGCGCCTTGATTTGCTCAACTTTGTACTTGGCAGGATCCAAGCCATGCTGGGCCGCGAACCACTTGGCCAGTGCCCCGGTTTTGAGATCCAAAGTCGACACTTGGGGCGGGCTCAAGAAGTCGGCTGAACTAATGAAGACTTCTTGGGAACCTTGATGGGCACTGACCGCATTGACGGTGGCGAACTGCGGGGTGGCGACCTTGACAATGGCGCCGGTTTTGGAATTCCATGTCCGCAACTCGCTGTAGGCGTTGCGTAAATAGCTCAAAATCAAGCCGTCGCCAGCTTGAGTCGCGGCCAATAACGTGGCGTCGTCTTCAGCGACGACTTGGGTCCAGTCGCCAGGTAGGGCCGCTGCCGTCGCTTCCGATGCCAATAAAACCTCTTTGGGATCAGCGCCTAAGCTAGCCGTTGCGGTTGGCAACTTTTTGCCCTTGGTCGGCTTAACTAGGCGACTGCTGGTCGCAAAGCGCGCCAATCGGACTTGGACGATTCTGCCCTTGGCCGCCAAGAAATCGGTCCGAAAATAAAGAGTTGCGCCGTCCGAGCCCAAGAAGTCAAAGCGCGCGCCAAAGCCACTGACGACAGACAACCAACTTCCATTGGCCACCGGTTCACCGTCAGCCAAGTCCTTGACCATGACCCCGTTCTGGCTGGCGGCGCCGTTGCTGATGCCGACGACCAAAAAGCGACCGTCTTCGCTCAATTCGGCGGCAAACCCCCAGTCGCCGTGGTCCTTGTCTTGCCATACTAGCTCGTCTTGGTCCTGGGTTTGGCCCAGCTTATGAAAATAGAGCTTGTTGAATTTATTGCTGCCGGTCAGGGCCTCACCCGGCTTGGGCGCATCGTAACGGCCGTACCAAAAGCCGGTGCCTTTGCGGTCCCAGGTCAGGCCGCTAAACTTGACCCAACGCAGGTGATCGGGCAGATCGGCGCCTGAATCTACTTTGCGCACCCGCACTTCGTTCCAATCTGAACCTGAGGCGGCGGTCGCGTAGGCCAGGAGTTGGCCGTCTTTGCTCGGCGCCCATGTCGCCAACGCGATCGTACCGTCACTGGCAAGCGCGTTGGGGTCCAAGAGCACGCTGCATTGGCCGTCAGGCTTGGCCGACCAGCACAACACGGCTTGGTTCTTCAGCCCTTCATTGAAACGCCAGAAATAGCGCTGACCCTGCTCGTAAGGCGTTGATACTTTAGGGTAGTTCCAGACTTGTTCCAATCGCTTGCGGATGGCCGGCATGGCCTTGGCATCGCTCAGAAAGCTGCGGGTCAGGCCGTTTTGAGCTTCGATCCACGCTCGAGTATCGGGCCCGTCCGTTTCCAACCAGCGGTACGGATCGGCAATCTTTTCGCCATGGTAGTCATCGACTTGGGTGACGGCATGTGCCAGTGGATAGGCGAGCGCGCCAGGCGCTTCCGGTTGCGCTTGCGGCGTGGGCGCTGCTTGCGGGCTACCACAAGCGCACTGTAGGACTGCGGCAATCAAGATACTGAAAATACGCACAAAATGGATGTTCACGCGGCCTCCGAGTCCGCGGATTGTCCAAGAATTGGTTCAAGCTGTCGAGCGCCAGTGGGAGCCGACGCGCAATCCGCAGGCACACTTTCCGATTGACACCTCCGATGGCCGCATTTACACTCTTGGCCCCAACTTGGACACCCATGAAACGCGGTGTCTGGGCGAAAACCAACAAAAGCAAGACTATAGAAAGAGTTTTGGCGACTATCGACCGGTTTTTTGCATGAGGGACAACCGCAACTGCCGCAGCTGGAACCGCCGCGGCGCACAAGGATACAGCCAAAAATGGCGCTTCTCGCATTCCAAAAAGCAGCAATCGTGCAAAGCAACGGCCAGCACGCCAAAGACACCGGTTCGGCTGAAGTGCAGATCGGTTTGATGACCGAACGCATCAACTACCTGACTGAACACTTCAAAATCCACGCCAAGGACCACCACAGTCGTCGCGGCCTGTTGCGCCTTGTCAGCGCGCGGCGCGGGTTGCTCGATTATGTGCACCGCGTCAGTGTCGATCGCTACAAGGCGATCTTGGTCAAGTTTGAACTGCGCAAATAAGCGGCGATTCTGCATTCACTCCACGGCGGCGACCTCCTGATCGTTGCCCGCCTTCAGCCGCAGTTGTTCGCGCAGGTTGCGTCCAAAAAAACACTGTAGTTGCTTGGCGATGCGCGCCGCGATGGCGGATTTGTGGACCTTGGCGAGTTCTGCACACAGATCCACTCCCGTGTGCAGATCAAGTCCGACTCGCAGATCATGTCCGACTCGCAGACCATGTCCGACTCGCAGGTCAAGGCCTGTGCGCCGACCGCAGGTTCAGCTATGGCCCCGATCGCTGCCGTGTGAAGTTCACTTCGACACCGGTCACCGCCAGCAGGCAACCGTCACCGCCAGCAAGCAACCGTGCTTGGCAACGGCGCCGGCAGCCCTCCAGTTTCTTTTCTGTACATACCCACAAGCACCGGCAGCGGCACGATCGCCGCGCCCCCTAAGGAGTCCACCATGAGCTTATTCCCCAACCATCGCCGTACTGAAGTCCAAATTGGCGACAAAACCATGATTTTCGACACCGGCAAGGTGGCCAAGCAGGCCAACGGCGCGGTCATGGTCGAAATGGGCGAGACCACTCTGCTGTGCACCGCCGTCTCGACGCTGGTGAACAAGCCCGGCGCCCCCTTCTTTCCGCTGTCCTGCGACTACGTCGAAAAGATGTACGCCGCCGGTCGCGTCCCCGGTAGCTACTTTCGCCGCGAAGCCCGCCAAGGCGAGCACGAGATTTTGGCCAGCCGCATCATCGATCGGCCGTGCCGTCCGTTGTTCCCCGAAGGCTTCATGGCCGACACCCAAGTGCTGGCCCACGTGTTTTCGTATGACAAAATTAACGATCCTATCGTGTTGGCGGTCAATGGCTGCTCGGCCGCGCTGGCCATTTCTGACATTCCGTGGGCCGGCCCGATTGCCGCCGCCCGCATCGGCTCGGTCGACGGCAAGTTGATCTGCAACCCGGTCAAGGCCGAACGGGCGCTGTCCCAGCTCGACCTGTTTATGGTGGTCGGCCCGCAAGGCATCGTTATGGTTGAGGCCGGCGCCAACTTCGTGTCTGAAGCCACTATGATTGAAGCGCTGATGTTTGGTCAGGCCCAACTCATGCCGGTCATCGCCGCCATCCAGCAGCTGGCCGTCGACATTGGCAAACCCAAGTTCGCTTTTGTGTCACCGCAGGCCGATGCCGAATTGGTGACCGCCTGTCGCGAAGTGGCCTACGAGGCCACCAGGGGCACGCTGTCGATCCGCGATAAGCAGGCGCGCTACGCGGCTGCCGGCGACGTCAAGAAGGCGGCGGTGGCGGCTTTGGCTGAGCGCTTCCCCGGTCGCGACGGCGAGATCAAGGAAATCGTCAGCAGTTTCAAAGACGAGATTTGCCGCAAGCAGATCGCCGTTGACCGCATTCGCCTCGACGGCCGCGCGCTCGATCAAGTGCGGCCCATTGAGATCGAAGTGGGCTTGCTCAAGCGGGCGCACGGTTCGGCGCTGTTTACCCGCGGCGAGACCCAAGGGCTGGTCGCCGTGACGCTGGGCACCGGTCACGATGCGCAAAAGGTCGAGACATTGGACAGCCGTGACAATGAGCGCAAGTTCATGCTTCACTACAACTTTCCGTCCTTTTCGACCGGTGAAGTCAAGCCGATGCGTGGCCCCGGTCGCCGCGAAGTGGGTCACGGCAATCTAGCGCAGCGCGGCATTGCCCCCGCCCTGCCCAGCTTTGAGCTGTTTCCGTACATCATCCGCTCGGTGAGCGAGATTTTGGAGTCCAACGGCTCGTCGTCGATGGCCACCGTGTGTGGCACTTCGCTGGCGCTGATGGATGCCGGGGTGCCGGTTCAATGCCCAGTGGCCGGCGTGGCGATGGGTCTGGTCAAAGAGGGCGACGCCATTGGCGTATTGACCGATATCTTGGGCGACGAGGATCACTTCGGCGACATGGACTTCAAGGTCATCGGCAATCGCGACGGCATCAGCGCGTTGCAAATGGACATCAAGATCGACGGTCTGGACCGCGAAGTGCTGGAATTGGCGCTGTCGCAAGCCCGCGCCGGCCGCATCCACATTTTGGCTGAAATGGATAAGGTCATCTCGCGCGAGCGCGCTGACCTGTCGGTGTACGCCCCGCGCATCTACACCATCCTCATCAACCCGGAGCGGATCAAGGACCTGATCGGGCCCGGCGGCAAGCACATCAAGGCCATTCAGGCCGCCACCGGCGTGCAGATCGACATCGAAGAAGACGGCACCGTGCGGGTCGGCGCCTCGGACTCGGACGTCGCCGAGCGGGCCATCGAACTGATTCGCGCGCATACCTCCGAAGCGGAAATCGGCAAGGATTACGATGGCGAAGTGACGCGGGTGGTCGATTTTGGCGCCTTCGTCAAGATCATGCCGGGCACGGAAGGCTTGGTCCACATTTCAGAATTGGCCGAGGGCCATGTGCCCAACGTCAGCGCCGTGTGCAAAGTCGGCGATAAGATGAAAGTGCGCGTCATCAGCATCGAGCGCGGCAAAGTGCGCTTGTCCCACCGCGAAGCCGCCGGCGAGAACGTCATCAAGTTCGAAGCGCGGGCCCAGCGTGAGGGTGGCGACCGCGGGCCTGATCAACGTAGCGATCGCGGTGACCGTGACCGTGGTGGTGACCGCGGTGGTGGTGGCGGTGGCGGTGGACGCGATCGCGGGCCAGCCCGCGGCTCTGAGCAAGGTGGCCGTGGCGAGCGCAACGATGCCGCTGAAGATCGCCGCCGGGACCGCCAAGACCGCTAAGCACTCGACTTACAAAGACGCGGGGCAGCGCCCTTTTTGCTCCGCAATCGCTGCGTGGATCGCCGCAGGTACGCTGCGGAGCTCCGCATTCGCTTGAGTTACTCCGCAATTGCTGTGCGGACCTCCGCAGTCGCCTTGCGGACCTGCGCAGGAGCTTAGAGGACCTCGGCAACGGGCTGGCAGGCGCTCCTGCCAAATTCACCAGCGAAATCTGCCGCGGCCGCCGATTTGGGATGGCCGTGCTCGGTTGCTCGCTGGCGCTCGACAAGCTCGGTTGCTCGCTGGCGCTCGACAAGCTCGGTTGCTCGCTGGCGCTCGACAAGCTCGGTTGCTCGCTGGCGCTCGACAAGGTGCAAGGATCTGAACGATTGAGCCGTACTTGCGTACGGCGATTGAGAGAAGCAACGCGGCAACCAGGAGATGCGCCCAAAGCGGTGGATCGCGGTTACGGTTTGTACAGAACCTGCACTACCGCCAGACACATCTCGTCCAGGGTTTGTTCGCCGAGTGTTACAGGGATCGGTGCCGATTTGCCCTGTGATTTCAAAGCATCCATCAAGAACGGATTGGCAGTCGAGTTGTCGTAGGTGCACTTGAGCCGCAAGCGGTCGCCGCCGTTGATGACCGGCAGCTTGTCGAGTTCGGCATCGTAGACATAGATGCGTTGCCAGTTGAAATTCCAGTTTGGCGTCTCGATCAAGCACTCCTCGGCGGGCCCTGTCGCCGCAGATGCCGCTGGCGCTGTCGTGCACGCCAGCATGGTGCCCTGTTGACTGGTGCCTTTGAGCGTCTCGGTCTTCAGGCATTCGCCACACAGGGCGTTGATCCCACCGACAGCGGTCTGGCACGCCTCCTGAGCGCAGGTAGTCAGCTCAATGCCTGCCTTGTTGGGGCACTTTTCCTGGGTACACTTGGTAAGCGGCGCCACCATCGCCTCGGTGCACGGCGCTTTGGGCGGTGGCCGCTCCACCCGGATTTCCATCTTGCGGCCGACGTAATGCATGTGGGTGCCAATCGCGTAGACCTTGAACTGCGGCGTAGCTTTGCCGTTAATCGCAGGCGGAATCGTAAACACCATCTCCTCAGTGTGATCGACAGCGCCGGCCGGGATCACGAATTGAGGCTTGGCTCCGTTGTCACCCGGTCCGGGCAAAAGCCCCTCGCCGTCCTTACCGCCTAGAGCGTTGCCGATGAGAACCGTGTCGCCCAGCATCGTCGGTTGCCCTTTGACATAGCGCAGTTGCACTTTGGTCAAGTCAGGCGCTGCGGTCTGGCCGCCCGGATGGTAGTGCACTTGCATCACGATCTTAGCGCCCTTGGGCAGCGTCGAACCCATACCGACCGGAAACTCCATCGGCACCGAACCAGGCGCCCACGCGGCAATGAGGTTGCCCGACTGGTCCAACTGGGCAGAACCAAAGCAATCGTACTGACCGTCGGCATTGGCGTGTTTGGCGGAACTGTTGTTGGGGTCGATAAACAGCAGCACATGGTGCACCACCAGCGGATTGCCCGGCTGGATTTGCGCGCCATTGAGGTATTTGGTCTTTGGGTAGTCGACGTCCAACACAAAGCAGCGAAATTGGTCGTCTTTGCCGGCGCTGACAAACGGCGCCTTGGGGCTGGCGATCACTTCCACAGCGTCCAACGTGAGTAGTTTGGGCACCACCGCCTTGGGCGCATCGACCACATTGCCTTCTGGCATCCCAGCCGTGACCCACGCCCCCAACGTCGCGCGGTCGGCGCTGTTGAGGCGCAAGTCGTGGCGAAAACCAAAACGGGGCTTGCAGTTAGGGGTGTCCCACGCACTCCACGGTGGCATGCGCCGCGCATCGATGGCGCCAAGGCCTGCCACCATCGTACCCTTGGTCGCGGCGAAATTATCCAGCGCAAAAGGGCCAATGCCGCCACCCGAGTGGCACTGCACGCAGTAGTTGGTCATGATCCGACTGATGTCTTTGTGGTAGGTCGGGCCGGCGACGGTCGCGGCGCCATCAGCCCCACCGCTACCTGCCCCGTCAGCTGCTGCGCTGGATTGACGGTCAACGCCACCTGACGCCGTGGCGCTGGTGGTCGTTGGGGCCGCCGAAGTGCAGGCTACACTCAAGCCCAAGACGCCGGCCAAGGCGACAAAATACTTAGTGTTCATGATGTTCCATCGAAGAATTGGCTGACCCTGCCCAACATGAAGGGAAGTTGTGCCCAACAAGAAGGGAAGTTGTGCCCAACAAGAAGGGAAGTTGTGCCCAACAAGAAGGGAAGTTGTGCCCGCCAAGAAGGGATGTTGTGCCCAGCAAGAATGGACGGCGGTGGGCTGGCGCTACGCAGACCGCGGCTTCTTGGGCATTTGGCGCCTATCCGACGACGACGGCGTGACTCGCTAGCGACGACCGCCAAACAAGCGCAACAGACTGAGGAAAATATTGATGAAATTCAAGTACAGATTGAGGGCGCCAATGAGCGCAGTTTTGCGTCGCTGCTCTGGATTGGAAAATCCCATATAGCCCAACGACTTGAACTTTTGGACATCGTAGGCGGTCAGTCCTGTAAACACCAAGGCCCCGACCAGACTAATCGCGAACTGCAAAGCATTGGAAGCCAAGAACAAGTTAACGATCGCCGCGATCAGAATGGCGACAACGCCCATCATCAAGAACGAACCCAGGCCGGTCAGATCCCGTTTGGTCACTGCGCCGAACACTGCCATCGACGTAAACGTGCCGGCAGTGACGAAAAAGACGTTGGCCACTGAAGCGCCGGTATACAGCAACAAGATCGGCGCAAACGTGACCCCGGTTAGCGCCGCGTAGAACAGAAACGCGCCTGCTGCGACCGTGGCCGACATCCGCTGCACCAGCGCCGACAACGCCACCACGACGAGCAGTTCGGCAATAATCAACGGGATATACAGGCGAATCGCCGCGCCAACCAGTGCTTCGGACGACAGCACGGTCATCGCAATCACGCCGGAAACAGCCAGAGCGCCGGCCATCCAACCGTAGACCTGATTCATAAAGCGCGCGGCCATGTCGGTGCGCGCCGCGGCTTCCAAGTCGGCGGTTTGGCCCCACTGCGGTAGACTGTTTTGGTGCGCGCTATCGACGTCGAACTGAGACATGCTGCCCCCAAGCCGCATCAGTGTGCAGCCCATGCCGATCAGGATAGGCGGGCCGCCAGTCCGGTCAAGTGCTAGCAGCAGTCCGGTCAAGTGCTAGCAGCAGTCCGGTCAGGTACTAGCACTCAAATTCACCACCGAAATCTCCGCGAGCCCCGATTTGGGATGCCAGTGCCCTGTCGCTCGCTGTCGCTCGACAAGGAGCAAGGGGCTTGACGACTGAGGCGTACTTGGGTCCGCCAATGAGACAGTCCTGCGAACTGTCTAGGAGGAAAGCGCCGCAGCGACGCACAGATGCGCCCAAAGCGGGGGATCGCGGTAGCACCGACCGCGATTCCCCGCAGAAACTTCGATGGTGATTTTGGGGCAGGCACGGCCTTCTTTGAGCTCGTGCAAGAACAACTCGGTCGTTCCGCGACTGGAACGGAGCGTGCAGGCGGCTTACAAAGCCACGAGTTAGCGACCCACCAAACAAGCAATGGGCCAGGGTGCAAAATCGACTAGATTTTGCGCGGGCCCTTATCCAGCAGCAGGCGCGCCCTTTTCATACCGGCGCCGGTCGGACTCGCGCAAATAGCGCTTGCGCACCCGCAGCGATTTGGGGGTCACTTCGACCAACTCATCGTCGCCAATGAACTCCAGCGCCTCTTCCAGCGTCAATTTCTTGGCTGGCGTCAACAACAATTTCTCGTCGGCGCCAGAAGAACGCACATTGGACAGCTTCTTTTCGCGGCCGGCGTTGATGACCAAGTCGTTGTCGCGATTGTGGGCGCCGATGATTTGGCCCTCGTAGACGTCGACGCCGGGGCCGATGAAAAACTGGCCGCGGTCTTGCAAATTGAAGATGCCGTATTGGGTGGTGACCGACTGCTCTAACGCAATCAGCACGCCATTTTGGCGGCGGCGGATGTCGCCTCGCCATGGGCCAAATTCGGCAAAGGTGTGGTAAATCACCCCAGTTCCGCGGGTGTCGGTCATGTATTGCGAGCGGTAGCCGATCAGGCCGCGCGACGGGCAGCGAAATTCCATGCGCACTGTGCCGTCGTCCTCGACGTTCATGTAGCGCAAGTCGGAGCCGCGTTGGGACAATTTATCGATGACGATCCCCGAATAAGGTTCAGCGCACTCGCACACGACGTCTTCGTAAGGCTCAAGGCGGGTGCCGTCATCGCCGCGCTTGATGATCACCCGCGGCTGGCTGACCTGCAGCTCATAGCCTTCGCGGCGCATGGTCTCAATCAGAATGGACAAACTCAGCGTCCCGCGTCCGGCGACCTTGAGCGAATCGGGCGTGTCGCCGTCTTCGATGCGCAAAGACACGTTGGATTCCAGCTCCTTGTACAACCGCTCGCGCACGTGGCGCGAGGTGACGTATTTGCCGTCCTTTCCAGCGAACGGCGAATTATTGACAATAAAGTCCATGGACAGCGTCGGTTCGTCGACCGGGATGACCGGCAAAGGGTCCAGTGTGCCTTCCGCGCACAACGTCTCGCCGACGGTGACATCGCCGACGCCAGCCAACGCGATCAAGTCGCCCGCATAGGCTTGTTCGATGTCGATGCGCTCAGTGCCCAAGAATCCCATGAGCTTGGAAACGCGCAGGCTCTGGGTGGTGCCGTCTAGGCGGATCTGGGTCAGGCGATCGCCTTTGCGGACAACGCCGCGGTAGATGCGGCCGATGGCGATCCGGCCCAAGAAATCGTTGCGGTCCAGCGTGGCAACCTGAAACTGGGTCGGCGCGTCAGTTTCAAAAGTGCACGGTGGGACCTGTTCCAGAATCAGATCGAGCAACGGCCCCAAAGTTTTGCCTTTTTGCTTTTCGGCCATCACCTCCGGATCGTCGTCGGTGACATCGGCGTCGTCTTTAGCGGCAAAACCGGCGCGGCCCGAAGCGTAAATCACCGGAAAATCGAGCTGCTCCTCATTGGCATCGAGCGCGACAAACAAGTCGAAAACGGCGTCGAGCACCCGATTGGGTTGGCGATCCGGGCGGTCGATCTTGTTGATCACCACAATAGGCTTAAGGCCCAAAGCTAGTGATTTCTTAAGCACAAACCGAGTTTGAGGCATCGGACCTTCGCAGGCGTCGACCAGCAACAGCACCGAGTCAACCATGCGCAGGATGCGCTCCACCTCGCCGCCAAAATCCGCGTGGCCCGGGGTATCGACGATATTGATCGTCTGGTCGCGCCAACGGATGGCGGTGTTCTTAGCCAAGATGGTAATGCCGCGTTCGCGTTCCAAGTCGTTGGAATCCATAACGCGCTCGTAAGCGAGGCCAGCTCTGCCGACGGCACCGGCTTGAGTCAAGATTTGGTCGATCAGGGTGGTCTTGCCGTGGTCGACGTGGGCGATAATGCCGATGTTGCGAACGCGATCCATACGAAAACTCTCCGACGGCACGCTCGATAGGTCGCGTCGCTGCGGCTTGAAAATGAAGCAAGTGCGCGCTACTTACGCACAATCAGGCGCCGATGTTGGCTCGGTGCCGTTGAAAAAACACGGGCTACTCTTTCCTCAAGACCTGTCCATTGGAATTGCACGAGCCTTGTTAGGAACTGTCCCAGAATAAGTCATTGTGGGACTGGTTCCGTTTGCTTGCTTTGTGGGTCGCTAAGCTCGCGTCCCCAAAGGCCGACTCGCCGCTCCTGTGTTGCCCAGATCGATCGAGTTAGTTGAGGACAGTTCCTTAAGGTCACAGTGGCAAGGTCACAGTGGCGAGGTCAGGGTCACAGTGGCGAGGTCACGGTCACGGTGGCAGGGTCAAGGTCACGGTGGCAGGGTCAAGGTCACGGTGGCAGTTAGCCAATCATGGCGCAAACTTAGCGCCCGACCCAGTCCGGAAATAGCCCACACCGGACTGACGCATTTGGGCTAGGGTTGCCTAGGAATGCCTAGGTGTTCGGTTGAAACTAGTTGATCTAGTAATGCGACGCTCGACGGGCGAGTGGGCTTGCAAAGCCGTGAGCTTGCGACTCACCAAGCAAGCAACGGGCCAGTCGGCAAAATCGACTTGATTTTGCCGGGCCTCACCGCCGTTTTGCGGTAGCGCTGGGGCTAAAGTCGCACGGGCACTGCCGCGGAACTTTGGTCCGATGAACCCGGCAGCGTTCGCGGGTCACGTCGCAGCGAGCGCCCAGTGGGCCGTTTTGGGAATTCTCCGCTGCCGCATCGCACACCTTGTTGGACAAGATGCAGCTTTCGGCCGAGCGGTTGCACATTTCGTAGCACAGCAGCAGGGCGTCGTCCTGCGACGCGGTGGACGCGATCTGGTAGCCCAACTGCATTTGCCGCGAGGTGTATTCGTCAATCCGGACTTGCTCTTGCTCGGGCAAGTCGCCGAGCCGATCAATGACTTCGGGCGCGCTGGAGCACGCGCCGACCACTGTGATGGCCATTGTCATGGCCACTGTGATGGCTAAAAACACAACGCCCCTGCGCCCCAGGCGTCGCAGTTGGTCTTGCTCTTGAGCCGACGCTCGAGCCGAGTTTGGGCTAAGTAGTGGTGAATAACCCATGGAGGCGCAAGCACTACCGTCAAATAGGTGGGCGATAGAGTCGAACATTCCTTCCATTGGCGGCAGCGAGGCCGCGCCAGTAGTGTAGGCGGCGACGGCCGCGGGCACAAGTCGCCATCTCCGCACCTTTTGATGCCAGATCTGCCGCCGCGGTTCATGGGTGGCGGTGGATTTCTTGGCAGACCTGAGCCAGTGGGTCTTGCTGCAAATCGATGCAGGCCTGAAAATGGCGGCACACGGCGCCCACCTCTGAGCCGTACAAGTGAGGACCATGCTGGCTGATTCGGCCCCTACACCCCAGATCGGGACTGTCGTGCAACTGTTCGAGGCCGGCGTTGCCGCAGAGCCCAACAAGGCGATGTTGCGCTGTAAAGTCGCCGGACAGTGGCACAGCACCACGTTTGACCAATGGCGCGCGCAATCGGCGGCGTGGGCCAAGGGGCTGCTGGCGCTGGGGTTACAGCCGGGGGAGTCGGTCGGAATTGCGGCAACCACACGCCGCGAATGGTTATTTGCGGACATCGCCATCTTGATGGCTGGCGGTGTTACGGTGCCGGTCTACCCAAGCTGCTTGGGCGACGATGCGGCTTGGATCGCCCAGCACAGCCAGATGCGCTTTGCCTTCCTCGAAGACCCCGCGCAATTACGCAAGTTTTTGGATCGGCGCGCCGATCTGCCGCTGCTGGAGCGGGTAGTCCTGTGGGACGACATCAGCCGGGCGGCCGACCCTGGCGCCAAGATCGCGCTCGCGCCGATCACCGTGCAGGACCTGGGACCTTTGCCGATTGGCTGGGTCTTGCGCAGCGAGGACCTCGTTCAACTGGGTGAAGTTAAAAACGAATCCGACCTTGCTGCCTGCCGCGCCGCGGTGAGTCCCGACCAACCCTGCACGGTGGTGTATACCTCAGGGACCACGGGCCGGCCCAAAGGCGCCATCCTCAGCCATCGGGCCTTTGTGTTTGAGGTCAATGCATGCATGGGGGCGCTAGATGTCTATGAAAACGACCGCTTACTCTTGTTCTTGCCGTTGGCCCACAGCTTCGCCAAAGTCGTGTACATCGTGTGTGTCGGCATGCGGACCCAGATGGTGATTCCGGAATCGCTGGCGACACTTGTGCGCGATTTGCCGCAAGCGGCGGCGACGGTGATTCCGAGTGTGCCCCGCGTTTTCGAGAAAGTGCACACCAAGATCATGGCCGGGGTTCATGCCGCTGGCCCGCTGCGCAAGGCCCTTTTTGCGGCTGCGCTTACGGTTGGCCATCGCGTCGCCAAGTTGCAGCTGCAGGGGCAAAAGCCCGACACGCTGCTGGCGTTGCAGCACAAGCTGGCCCAGCGCGCAGTCTTCTCAAAGATTCACGCGGTGTTCGGTGGCCAAGTTCGCGCGTTTATTTCAGGGGGTGCCCCGCTGTCGCGCGAGCTGGCCGAGTTCTTTTTTGCAGTCGGAATGCCGGTCTATGAAGGCTACGGCATGACCGAAAACTGCGCCGCCGCCACCGCCAATCGGCCCGGCGCCTGCAAAATTGGCACTGTGGGCCGGCCTATAGCCGGGGTCGAAATCGAGATCGCCAGCGACGGCGAAGTGCTGATCCGCGGCGGCAACTTGATGACCGGGTATTTGCACGCGCCCGAGGCGACTGCTGAAGCATTGGACGAGGAGGGTTGGTTGCACACCGGTGACATCGGCGAAGTGGACAGTGACGGCTATTTGCGGATTACCGACCGCAAAAAGGACCTAATCATCACCGCCGGTGGCAAAAATATTGCCCCGCAAAACGTCGAATCGCACTTCAAAAGTAGTAGATACATTAGCAATTGCATGGTCTACGGCGATCGGCGCAAGTTTTTGTCGATGCTAGTCACCTTGGACGAAGATGCGATTGCTGCGTGGGCGACAACCCACGACATGGCCAGCAAGGAATTCGCCGAACTGGCGCGATCACCAGAGGTTTTTCGCCTTATCCAGCGCGAGATTGACGACCGCAACCGCGCCCTGGCCAGCTTTGAGACCATCAAGAAGTTCGCGATTTTGGAACATGAATTTACTATCGATGACGGCGACATGACGCCATCGATGAAGCTGCGTCGCCACGAGGTCACCAAAAAATACCAGTCGCTGCTGGATTCGTTTTACACCGAGCTGTATTGAACCGATCGGCGCAAATGCCTGTCCGCGGCGGTCATTGCTGGTTGGGCGGGCTGCAAGTGCCCGATTCTAAGAGAAATTCCGGTGCTGCGCCCTCTGCCAGCCGGTCGAGCAAGGTGTTCTTAGCCTAGCCCTAACCCGTGCTCACCCTCGCTGAGGGCCGATGCAAGATCAAGTGGATTTTGCACTTCGTCCGATTGCTTGCTTGGTGGGTCGCAAAGTCGCGGCTTTTCAAGCCGACTCGCTGCTCCGTTCCTTTTGCAGATCGATCGACTTATTCTTGCGATTGCCCTACGAGGGTGTTTACATTCATTGCCGAAGCGTGCGGAAACAGGCGCCCGCAAGGCGAGGCGGAGGCACTCTGACGACTGCGGCGCACTTGTAGTGCGTCGCAAGGAGGAAGAGGGCTGACAACAAAGCATGGCGGGGTCGATGAGTCCAGCGAACTCATCGACGGGTTACGCGCAGCAGGCGTTTGAAGATAAACACCCTCTAAGGCCCGCTCGCTGTGGTTGCGGTCGCCAACGCCCCGGCGCTCTCCCTTGCCGTTGGAATTTATGCCGCTCAACTCCGCCCCCGCCCTGATTTGCTTGCCGACCTTCAACGAGCGCGAAAACTTGCCGCTGCTGGTAGTGGAGATTTTCAAAGTTGTCCCGGACTTCCATATCCTAGTGGTCGACGACAACAGTCCCGATGGCACTGGCCCACTCGCCGACCAGCTGGCCGCAGCCGATTCACGGGTGCATGTGCTGCATCGCGAGCGCAAAGAGGGTTTGGGCCGCGCCTATCTGAGTGCCTTTCGCTGGGCGCTGCAGCACGATTATCCGCTTGTTTTTGAAATGGATTGTGATTTTTCGCACCCGCCGCGGTTCTTGCCTGAGTTTGTGGCCAAGGCCGCCACCTGCGATCTGGTGTTGGGTTCGCGCTACATCGCCGGCGGTGGCACCCAAGATTGGGATTGGCGCCGACGCCTGATCTCGCGCGGCGGCAATACCTATGCCCAGCTGATCTTGGGCCTACCGTATCGCGATTTAACCGGGGGATTCAAGTGCTTCCATCGCAGAGTCCTAGAGGCGCTGCCCTTGGATGAGATTGTGTCCAACGGTTACGTTTTTCAAATTGAGCTTACGTGGCGGGCAGTTTTGGCCGGCTTTTCCATTGGTGAGGTGCCGATTCAGTTTCCTGATCGGACCCGCGGCCAATCCAAGATGTCGGGGTCGATCGTACACGAGGCGGTCGTCAACGTGTGGAAACTGCGATTGGCCAAGGCAAAGTTGCGCAGAGCTGGCCGACAGAGGGCTGTGGCATCGGTCCGCGGAGCGTAGGCGCACGTCGCGTCCCCCCAACCCAAATTCCCCACGCGAAAACTCCGCGGCCCCCGATTTCGGATGCCAGTGCTTTGTCGCTCGCTGTCGCTCGCTGTCGCTCGACAAGGAGAAGTGAAGCCCAATGGGCGCGGATCAAGAAATCAGTCCTGCGAACTGATTTCCCGCGCCACGGAAACGGCCTT
>SHZD01000081.1 GCA_009692465.1 Myxococcales bacterium | reverse complement strand
GCTTTGCGGAATTGCCCACCCCATCGGTGCCGACCGGGGTGCATGTGTAGATCTGCGTAAAGTTAGGGGTTCTGAGGCGGGTACGGTCAAACGAGGCGTATCGAGGTCGGGCAAGAGGCTTTTTCGGGGCGAGGTCGATCGGGCCTATGCACGTTGCCGCAGCGGTTGCCTTTGAGACGGGGCCGTGGCAACGTGCGGTCGCCCTCCTTATTCGCGCACGGGCTGCGGCGCGCGTCGAGAATCCCATGGCCGCACCTGACCTCTCCCAGCGCTTCTGTCCCGCCTGTGGCAATTGGACCGCGCAGGTGCTGTGTCAGGCCGATGGCGCGCTGACGGTGCAACTCAAGAAGTTCGCCGCGGGCACCGAAATTCGGCCAGGCGATGTGGTCGGTGAGCGCTACAAGATCGTCAAACCGTTGGGTGAGGGCGGCTACTCGTCGGTGTTTACCGCCAGCCACATGGTCACCGGTCAAGACGTGGCGATCAAGGTTCTCAAGGCGGCGTATCCGGGGCCCGACGAGCAAGCGGTGCGGCGATTTTACCGCGAAGCGCGGGTGACCGCGGGGTTATCCCATCCCAATACGGTGCGGGTGTTTGATGTGGGGCAAACGGAGGCCGGCGCGTTTTGGTTGGCTATGGAATTGCTCAACGGCGTCAGCCTAGAGCAGAAGTTGCAAGAACTGGCCAACGGCAAGCCGCCCGATCGGGTCGGTCCAGGCGAAGTGTATACCCAGCAAGAGTGCATCAACTTCGCGATTCCGGCGCTGCGCAGCCTGCATGAGGCCCACGGCCAGCTGTTGGTCCATCGCGACTTGAAGCCAGCCAATATTGTGCTGGCCAATGTCGCCGGTGAAACGGTGGTCAAAGTGCTGGACTTTGGCATCGCCCAGACGCGCGGCTCCACGCTGACCACCACTGGCATGGCGCTGGGCACGCCGGCTTACATGAGCCCCGAGCAGTGCCAAGGTCTGGAGCTGGATGGTCGCAGTGACTTGTATTCGATGGGTATTGTGCTGTGGCGCTGCGTAACCGGCGACGTGCCGTTTGCCGACAGCAACGCGGTCAAGCTGATGCAGGCGCACTTGTCGCGGCCGCTGCCCGACATCTGGCGCAGGGCGCGCACGCCGTTGACCCAGCCCTTTGTCGATGTGGTGCTCAAATCGCTGCGCAAGGACAAGGATGCGCGCTACCCTGATGCGGCAGCGATGCGCGAGGCGATGGAGGGCTCCAGCGGGGACATGAGTCGTACCGCGATGGATATGCAGGCTTTTCGCTTGGATGGCAAGGCGCCGCCGCCGCGTGGCAACCTCAAGGCCAAAGCCGCGCCGTCGCCGTCCGTGTTGCCGTCCGTGTCGCCGTCGCCGTCCGTGTTGCCGTCCGTGTCGCCGTCGCCGCAGCAGGAGCTCGCCGCCCGACGGGGCAGCGACTTGCAACGGGTAACCACGCCAGCTAAGGTGCTGCTCGACATAACGTTGCCGACCCCGCCTCGGCGGCCCGAGAGCCAGCCGGTCGACACCGTGGAGCCCGACCTGATTCGTCGAGCCACGCTAGCATCGGCGCCGTTGCGGGCGGCGCATGTCACCGATGAGATCACCGATCGCCACAAGGTCCTGCACATTACCCCAGTCCGCGAGGCCAGCAGCGTGCCCCCAAAGCCCAAGCGCGTGTGGCGCAAGACGATTCCGATGCGCGGTGGCAATGTGGTCAGTGGCTTGGTGCCGCCCTTCGATTCGGGTGACACCGAGCCGATGTGAGGCGGACGTGGGCCGAGGTAATTGGACGTGGGCCGAGGTGAGCGCCGGCGCCAGCAGGCCATGACGGCAGCGGATAGGTCTCGCCGCTGCCGTCACAGTGCTGTCAAACGGGTCCGGATCTTGCCCTAGCTCGGCTTAGGGCACCAAAGCTCGGCTTAGGGCACCAACAAAACCGAATCGATTTTGTTGGCGCCCGTTTGCTTGCTGTGTGGGTCGCTAAGCTCGCGTCTATTGCGCCGACTCGCCGCTCCGACCCAGACGAGCGGCGTCGAGTTAATTGTGCTGGGGCCCTTAGCTCAGTTTGAGATTGCCAAACTTCTCTTTGACTAAATCGCCAATGGTGGTCGCTCCACCGGTCGGATTCTCAAAGTTGCCGTCATCGTCATCGTTGCCGACGCGCTTGACCGACAGGCCCAGCTTGCGTTCTTCAGCGATAACACTGATGATTTTAACCTTAATCGTCTCGCCTTCCTTGAGCGCGTTGTGGATATTCTCCACTTTTTCGTCCGCGATTTCGGAAATGTGCAAGAAGCCTTCAATGCAGTCATCCAGTTCAATGATGGCACCGAAATCAAGCAATTTGGCGACCTTGGCCTCGTGGGTCGAACCGCGCGCATAGCGGCGGTGAACATCGCTCCACGGATCGGTTTGCATCTGCTTGATTCCCAAGCTGAAGCGCTCCTTGTCCGGGTCGATGGACAACACGACCGCATCCACTTCGTCGCCTTTCTTGAAGATGTCTTGCGGGTGCTTGACCTTGCTCGACCAGCTCAGGTCGGTGACGTGGCACAGGCCGTCGATGCCGTCTTCGATGCCGATGAACACCCCAAAGTTGGTGATGTTGCGCACGGTACCGTGGACTTTGCTGCCGACCGGATAGGTGTGCATCAGCACATCCCACGGGTTTTGCTCGATTTGCTTCATGCCCAGCGAGATGCGCTTGGCCTTGGCGTCGATTTCCAAAATCACCGCTTCGATGTCGTCGCCGATGCTCAGCACCTTGCTGGGATGCTTGACGCGCTTGGTCCACGACATTTCGCTAATGTGAATCAGGCCTTCGACCCCGCCTTCGAGCTCAACAAACGCGCCGTAATCAGCCAAGCTGACCACTTTGCCCTTGACGCGCTGGCCGATGTGGTACTTGCTGTCGATCGACATCCACGGATCTTCGAAGTTTTGCTTCAGGCCCAGGCTGACGCGCTCGCGATCGGCGTCGTACTTGAGGACTTTGACTTTGACTTCTTGACCGACTTCGAACAGCTCGGACGGGTGATTGACCCGCGCGTAGCTCATGTCGGTGATGTGCAACAGACCGTCGATACCGCCCAAATCGATAAAGGCACCGTAATCGGTGATGTTCTTGACGATACCGTCGACGACCATCCCGACTTCGAGCTTGCCCAGTGTCTGCGACTTGAGAGCCTCGCGCTGCTTCTCCAACAGGGCGCGGCGGCTGAGCACAATGTTGCCACGCTTCTTGTTGAATTTGATGACCTTGAAGTGAAAGCGCTGGCCAATGTATTTTTCCAGATTGCGCACAGGCCGCAGATCGACTTGGCTGCCCGGCAGGAACGCCTTGACGCCGATGTCGACGGTCAAGCCGCCCTTGACCCGGCCGGTGATAACGCCTTCGACCAACTCTTCTTTTTCGCAAGCGTCGGCGATTTCGTCCCAGATCTTGAGGCGGTCGGCCTTTTCTTTGGACAGCTCGACCAAGCCATTTTCGTTTTCGCGGTTCTCGACGTAAACGTCGATTTCGTCGCCTGGATGGACCGACAGCGTACCATCATGCTCGGCGAATTCCGCAATGGGAATCTGGCCTTCGCTCTTGTACTTGATGTCAACGATCACAAAGTCTTTATTGACGGACAGCACCGTGCCGCGCACGATTTCGCCTTCGATGACATTCTGGCTTTTTTCCCATTCCAGAAATTCGGCTTCAAAATCGTCGGCTGGTGCAAAGTCTGTAATTGCCATTGGGTTTCCTTGATTCTCGTCGCGGCCGTCCGCGCGCCCCGCACGGCACCTGCCGGCGAAACGCGGAAATTTTTCAATAAGTTGCGGAGCCAGCCGTCGCGATCAGGTGTCGGACGAGGGGGCGAAAGTGTAAAGGCAGAGCGCCAACCGGTCAAGCGCAAACTGAACGACCGGATTGCGACTGGAGGCCGGATCATCCAGGGCAACTCCATGTGGACAAAGTGAATTCTCAGCCTGTACCGGCGCTTGCCGCCCCCAGCCCAGCGCGTCGGTGCTGGCATTTTTCGCGACAGCCGATGGCGGCGTGCTAGTGTGTGCCTTGGAGGCAGCGCGTGGCGGTTCAGACCATCGTTTTGAGTGATCTTCATCTGGCCGACGCCGAAGCGGTCGATCTCAGTCGGCCAATGTGGAAGGCCTTCAAGCGCCGCGAGTATTTTGTCGACGCCGACGTCGCGGCCCTGCTGCGCCACAGTGCCGACGGCGCTGAAGCGGCTGGCGATACGCTTGAAGTCGTGTTTAACGGCGACGTCTTCGATTTTGACCCCATTTTGCGGATGCCGGATCCGCCGCCGTCGCCGATCCACTGGTTGTCACGGCTGCGCGGGCTGGGCACCGAGCAGTGGATGAGTTCGTTCAAAATTGGCTTGATTATCGACGATCATCCCGAGTTTTTTCGGGTGTGCGGCGAAATGGCCCAGCGCGGGCACCAGGTGGTGTTCGTGATGGGCAACCACGATCTGGAGCTGGCGTGGCCGCAGGTGCAGGACAAGATCCGGCTGGCGCTGACGATCTCTCAAAATAAGCAGCACAACGTTCGATTTTGCGAATGGTTTTACTTGTCCGGCGCCGACACCCTGATCACCCACGGCCATGTGTTCGATTCGTATTGCACCGTGCCCGATCTCATCAATCCGCTGATATCGGTGCGCGGCAAGGCGCGGGTGCGGTTGCCGTTTGGCGAAGTGGCCAATCGCTTCATGCTCAACGGAATGGGCTTTTTCAATCCCCACGCCACCGCCAACTACATCATGAGCGCCAAACAATACGTGCGCTTTTTCTTCAAGTATATGGTGCGCAGCCAGCCGCTGCTGTTGTGGACGTGGTTTTGGTCGGCGCTGGCGACGCTGCTGATCACGTTTGCCGACTTCTTGCGGCCGGCACTGCGCGATCCGCTGACCGTAGAGGACAAAGTGGCGGCCATTGCCGAGCGAGCGCGCGCGACTCCGGCAATGGTGCGCCAATTGGCGGCGGCGGCGGTGCCTTCGGCCTGTACCAACCCACTGGCGATTGTCCGCGAATTGTGGCTGGACCGCGCGCTGTTGTTCATGGCCATGGTCTACGCGGCCTTCCAGTTTGTGGTGTGGATCAACTTTGTGTGGCCGATTAGCCCGCTGTGGACGCTGTTGCCGCTGTCGATGCTGTTTCCGCTGTTTTTGTCGTATTCGTTTAAGGTCAAGCCCGAGACGTTCGTCAAGCCGCTCATCGACAGCAATCGCGCCGAGTGGATTGCCCGCATCACTGGCGCCAAGTACGCGGTGGTGGGCCACACCCATCTGCCTGAACTGCAGCGAATTGGGCCGTTGTACGTGTGCAACGCTGGCTTTTGGTCGCCCGCTTTTGCTGAGCCGGACTGCAAGGCCCGGCTGGGTACTCAGAGCTATGCGCGGATTGCGGCGGCGGGCGATGGTAGTGATAGCGGTCGTGAATTGCAGTTGTGGGAATGGCCGCCCGGCGCCGACCGGCCCAAACCGCTGAACCTACCGCCGCGGGCGACCCCTTCGGGCAGCTTCTTGGCGGTTGTGGCGCAGGTGGCGCGAGCGGCGACTACCCGCAAGAGCAAGGCGGTGCGTGGTGAGTAATTTGGTGAGTAATTTGGTGAGTAATTTGGTGAGTAATTTGGTGACAACTGGTCGTGTCTGCTGCCCGTCAATCGCCCGCCCCCGCAATCGCCACCTGCGGGGCCGTCGGCACCGCCAAGCCGCCGTCGGCGCTGAAGTTAACCGTATTACCGTGTAAAAGAACAGATTTCTGAACCAATTGAGCGCCAACCTGAGTGGCCAACCCAAAATGACAGCCGGTGGCGGCCGTGGAGAGCAACTCGAGGTGGCCGGCGTCCGCCAGAATGCAGGCCCGGGCGTGACCAGCAACCACCACCCGGTCGAAAAGCGCCGGCGCACTTCGCGCCAACACCACCCCATCGGCCAAAATGACATCGCCAACCAGCATGCGGCCGGTGGCATCCGTGCGCGGGAATTTTCCGGGTATTCCAGCTAAAATCAAGCTATTGCGCACCAAGACCGGCCCGTCGGCCACGTAGACACCGACCGCTTGGTTGTTGTCGATGCGGCAGCCTTGCAAGTCCAGCAACGCCGCCTTGTAGGCAATTGCGCCGGTGCCAAACTCGTTGCCTTTGCTGCCGATGGCCGCGCGGGTGCCGTCGATGCGCACCCCGAACGCCCGGGCTTGTGAATCGACGTCGACCACCGACAAGCCCGCGGTGCGATTGCCGGTCAACCGCGCACCCGCCAAACTGAGCTGGCCGCCAGAGATGGCGTTGGCACCGATGCCCACTTGCAAGGTGTCCGCGGCCGGCAACGTACCGTCAATCAGCAACCCGCGCGCCTCGACTTGGGTGGCGGCACCAAGGGTGGACAGGCCGGCCGAGCGGTTGGCGGCCAATCGGCAACTGGTCAGACTCAAAGAGGCACCGTCCTGCACTTGGATCCCATTGCCTTGGGTCAGACTGCTGTCGGCGACGGCCGTGCTGTCGATCAGCAGTTCAGTGGCGGTGACCACCGTTTTGGGATCGTGCGCGATCAGCCCATTGCCGCGGGCCCCACCGATGCGCACGCGTTGCAAGTGGGCGGTGAAACCCTGCTCAAACGACACCCCGATGGCGGCAGGTTCAAAATCGCTGGCGTGCGGGCCGACCACGCTGTCTTGCAGCAGCAGCTTGCCGCCCACAGCCAGCCCGGCGACGGCCATAAAGCGAGTGCTGTGAACGTACAGGCTGGTGGCCACCGTCTCGCCGGCGCTTTGGGCAAACAGACCGCCACGAGCCCCGGTCACCTGTAGACCCATCACCTGGACCACGCTGCCGGCGGGTTGTCCGAAGCGCAGCGTCACCTGGCCCTTGCCGCCGTCGATGCGGACCAGCGCGGCACAGCGGCCGCGCAAGGTCATGGCCTTGTTCAGGGTCAAATTGCCGGAATAGATGCCTGCGGCGACAGCGACAGTGCCGCCAACCGGCACCGCAGCCAAGGCTTGCTGCAGCGTATCGAACGGCGTTTTGCGCTTGCCGTTGCCGCCGGCGGGCGCGTTACCATCGACAAAGACCTCATTCGCAGCAGGTGCCACTCCCCCATATTCGTCGCTGCCGCACACTGTTGGGTCGGGCTTGCACGGCGGCGGCGCTGGCGCAACCGCGGCCTTGGTGCTGTCGACCTCAAAACCGGGCGGACAGTGCCACGGCACGCCTAGCGGCACACAACCGGTGGCTGGCGCTGCGGCGGGCACTTGGCCGGCGGGGCACACAGGCGTCCCCGAGGTACACGGCACCAGGCTGGCGGTTAGCGGGTCGCGACAAAACACCAGATCGGTGGGACTGGCAACGGCTGGCGGGGCCGACTTCGGCTCAGAACCGCCGACAGCACCGCCCGCGGCGACACAGCTGCCAGCCGCACCGCCGGGCCACTGACCGACAGGGCAGCTAAGCGCTGGTTCGGTTGCAGTGGCAGCGCAGGGTTCGGCTACCGGTCAACACTGCAGCGCTGCCGGTGAGGAACAGGGCTGGTCGGCCACGGTGCGCCACGCGTAGCACCGGCGCAACTGGCAACTGCTCGCCTCGGTGGCCAAGCCCAGTCCACAGCCGAGCGGACCAGCGCTGCGACAGCCACCTACAGCGCTGTGGTAGAATTGGCCAACTGAGCAGCAAGTGCCGTCGGCCTTCAGGGTCAGCGGTGAACAACTCGTTGCGGTCGCCGCATCCGCTTGGGCGGCAGTGCCTAGCGCGCGTTCACCAGAGCAGGCCAAGGCGATGGCTGCTAGCGCCCAGCCGACCAGTGCAGCGAACCACTGCGCCGCCTTTGCGTCACGCGCAGCCCCTTTCGCTTCAGTAGCAGCCAGCATGGACGCGGCGTTCCTTCATCAGCAAGTTGGCAATGTGCCCCCGCTTGCCGGTTTGCGCAAACTGGGATTCTGGCGTCAGAATTCACGGCGTTGCCGCCAGAATGATTTGTAGTTTTAAGATGTTGAACAAAGGGTACCTACGTTGTGTGCAAACATGCGAACCTACGCTCCTTGACCCAGAGGCCCACCATGCCCGACTCGTTCAATCCCAGCACCACGCGGCCGAGCGGCGACATGCACAGCCCGACCCTGCACACCGCCCGGCGGGTGCGCGCCGCGTTGCCCAACCACACCGATGTGGCGATCATTGGCTGTGGGCCCGGTGGCCTGCAAGCCGGGGCCCAGCTGGCGCGCGCCGGCCTCAAAGTCGCCTGTTTTGACCAGCACTACGTCGCCGGCGGCTGCGCCACCATGTTTGAGCGCGGTCGTAGCGCGGCGCGTTGGCGCTTTGACGTCGGCTTGCACTACATCGGCGATTGCGGGCGCGACGGCCAGATTCCGACTTTGTTGCGCGCGGCCGGCATTGCCGATATCGACTACGTGCCGCTCGATCCCGACGGTTTTGACACCTTGGTGTTTCCCGACTTGGAGTTTCGCATTCCGGTCGGGTTGCACCGTTACCGTCAGCGCTTGCACGACACCTTTCCCAGTGAAAAGAAGGGCATTGATCGCTATTGTCGCTTCTTGAGCGAAACGTGGACGATTTTCAACTCGGCCAACCAGCGCGGCGGTAAGATCGGCTGGCTCACTGGCCTGCAAGTTCTGTTGCGGGGTCGTTTGGTGGCGCGCTACCAGCATGCAACCATTGGTCAGGTGCTGCACGATTGCACCCGCGATCCCCAGCTGCGCGCGGTCCTACTGGGTCAATCGGGCGACTACGGAGTGGCGCCGTCGCAGGCCAGTGCGCTGCTGCACGCCGGTTTGGCCATGCACTATTTTGCCGGGGCCTACTACCCCAAAGGCGGTGGCCAAGTCATCGCCGATCGCCTCAGCGCTGCCATTGAAGCGGCCGGCGGCAGCGTGCACTTGCGCCGCGGGATCGCCCAAATCGTGGTCGAAAACGGCCGCGCGGTCGGGGTGCGCACCGAAGCGGACAGCAAGCAACCGTCGGTGGAAATTCGCGCCAAAGTCGTGATTTCTAATGCCGATATTGTGCGGACTATGCTCGAGTTGGTGCCCGCCGACCACTTGCCGGCGGCGTGGCGGGCGCGCGCTGCTGGTTGGCAAATGGGTGGCGCGCTGTGGCTGACCTGTGCCGGTTTGCAAGGCTCGCCAGAGCAACTAGGGATTCGCGCGGCCAACTACTGGCAGTTTGACAGCTACGACGTCGAGCGTTTTTATACCGAAGCAGCCACCGCGGACCGGCCAACACCGCGCGGGTGCTACATTACCAGCGCTACGGCCAAGGATCCGGCCACCGCTGGCCACGCCCCCTCCGGCATGACCAGCATCGAGGTGATGGCGCTAATTCCAGCGACGTGGTCGATTTGGGGAGTCAACGCTGCCGAAGTCCACAGCGGCGAATACCGCAAAAAAACCGCCTATGTAGAGCGCAAAGCAGCGATCGAGGCCGAACTGCGCCAGCGCCTGCACACCGTGCTACCTGCCACCAGTGGCCAAGTGGTGATGTGCGAGAGTGCCTCGCCGATGACCCACATGCGCTTTACCCGCGCCAGTGCCGGCACCGGCTATGGTTTGGCGGCGACGCCCGATCAGTTTGGCCAGCAACGACCGGGGTATCGCGGGCCGCTGCCGGGCCTGTATTTGTGCGGGGCCAGCACCCGCGCCGGTCATGGAGTCGTGGGCGCCCTGATGTCTGGGCAGCGCTGCGCCCAAAAGGTCGCCGCGGATTTGGGTGTGCAGCTGCAGGACGGTGCCGACCGGCAGGACAAATGACTTTGCGTTGCCGTGTTTTTACCTTTCGGCTGGGCTAGGCCTGGGCCACGGCGGTGATGGCGGTTTGCCCTTCAGGCTGCCAGCAACAACAGGCCACAACTGCTGATCTAGGCAGTGAAATTGCGACCGCAGATACCCAAGCGAACGATCAGATGGTCGCCGATGCGGTTGTCGGCGCCGACTCAGACCCACAAACCGATTTGGTCGCAGATGCCGCTGCCGGCTTGGTCACAGACGGCAGCTTGGTCACGGACGGCAGCTTGGTCACGGACGGCAGCTTGGTCACGGACGGCAGCGCCGCCGCCGATCCAGCCGTCACCGCCGCAGACACTGCCCTGCTACAAGCTGACGTGCCCCAAGTAACTCCATCAGAAGTCGCCCCCGCAGAATCGGCGCCTACCCCAGCAGCGCCACCACCAACCCGCAGGGGCCCACAACCGGCACGGCGCGGGTGATACGCGGCGCCAGCATGACCAGCACCGGTTCAGGGGCGCGGGTGTCATTGCGGATTAATCCCAATTTTGCGGCCAATGTCACCACAGGTTTGGGTGCGCGGTGGGGTTTTGAGCCGGCGCGGGCGGTCCACGCCGTTTGCGCACACCGGCCAAAAGGTGTACATCGGCGCCGCGCCCGCCGCATCCCGCTGGCCAAGCGCTACGCCCCCATGCCCAACTATCAGCGGATTTTGCTCAAACTCAGCGGTGAAGCGCTGGCCGGGGACAAGGGCTACGGCATCGACGGCCACACCCTGCACACCATTGCCACCGAGTGCGCGCAGGTCGTGGCACTCGGGGTGCAAGTAGCGATGGTGATCGGCGGCGGCAACATCTTTCGCGGCGTCGCCGGCGCGTCTTCGGGGATGGATCGTGCCAGCGCCGACTACATGGGCATGCTCGCCACCGCCATGAATTGCTTGGCAGTTCAGGACGCCTTGGAAAAAATGGGCGTACAGACCCGCGTCCAATCGGCGATCGCGATGCAGCAAATCGCCGAACCGTACATTCGGCGCAAAGCCATCCGTCACTTGGAAAAAGGCCGCATCGTCATCTTCGCCTGTGGCACCGGCAATCCGTACTTTTCGACCGATACCGCCGCTGCGTTGCGTGCCACCGAAATTGGCGCCGAGATCATTCTTAAAGCGACCAAGGTCGATGGCATTTACGACGCTGACCCGCGGATTGTCCCCGACGCCAAGCGCTTCACCCACTTGACCCACATGGATGCGCTGCAGCGCCGGCTGCAAGTGATGGACTCTACGGCGCTTTCGCTGTGTATGGACAACAAGCTGCCGATCATTGTGTTCGACCTGCATTGTGTCGGCAATATTTTGCGGGCGGTCAAGGGCGAGCCAATCGGCACCATGGTTACGGTCTGAACCTGCTGCAGTGATTGCAGTTCGGCGATACCCAAGGCGCCTCTATTGACGCTTGGCCCACCGGCCCGCAGGCTAATTCCGATCCAGCCACCGCAATCCCAGACAGCGACGGAGACTGCCATGGAACAAGAGATCTTAGACGACCTCGATCGCGGCTTGCACGGGGCTTTGGACGCTTTTCGCCGCGAATGCAACAAGTTGCGTACGGGACGGGCCCACGCTTCGTTGCTCGACTCAGTGCGCGTGGACTACTACGGCTCGGAGTCGCCGCTCAGTCAGGTGGCGACCGTCCATGTTGTCGATCCGCGCCTGCTGCAGGTCAAGCCGTGGGAGCGCCACATGGTGCCGGCGGTCGACAAGGCGATCATGGCGGCCAATTTGGGCCTGACGCCGTCCAATCGGGGCGACGTGATTCTGGTGCCGATTCCGGCGATGACTGGCGAGCGCCGCAAAGAGTTGGTCAAAGTTGTCAAACACTTAGCCGAAGAAGCCAAGGTTAGCTGTCGCAATCACCGGCGCGACGCAATGGACATGCTTGAAGCTATTGATGATTTTCCTGAGGACGATCTGCTCAAGGCCAAGAAGAAAGTGCAGGAACTGGTCGACGCCATGGGCAGAAAGATTGACCAAGCGGCTGCGGACAAGGAAACTGAGATTTTAGAGGTTTAGGGCTCGCAACTGAAAAAGCGATTCATGTACCAACTCTAGAACTGCAATCCCCACACCGCACCACGGGCTGTCGGCAGCACATACCACGTGGTGGCCTTGTTTTCAGGTGACGGCAATGAGGGCACCAAAAACGCCCACAACAACACCCCCGCGCCGGCCGCGGCCGCACCGTAGCCGACATAGTACATGGTGTCGGCAGAGGCTCGGTCCTTCAAATAGCGCGGATAATCATCTTTATATTCGTGAGCCAAGGCGGCCCGATGGACAGTATCAGCGCCGTTGCGGCCTAGCACCACCAACAGCGCGCCGGTGGCGACCAGCGCCCCGCCGGCGCCATACAGCAAGATCGGCGCCGAACTGGCGGGCGGTTTGGTCGCGCCGATGGGATCGGGGGCCTTGTCGTGCGCCGCTTTGGCCGCGGCTCTGGCAGCCTCGGCTTCGCTAGCCTTGCGCTCGGCATCCTCCTTTTCACGGCGGGCCTTGGCGTCAAAGACGCGCTGGGCAACCCGGGCGCTCCCCGTTTCCGCAGCCATGCGCTCCGAATCGGAGGCCGCCCGCACCCGCGCCACTTCCCACAACTCGGCTGCGCGCTTCAGGGCCGGTTCGTCGCCAATCTCTTCGTAGGCTTTGGCCGTTTCGGCCTCTAGCCGGCCCTGAGGGTATTTGCCCAGCGCTTGGGCCAATGCTTCGGCCACCTGTTTGGACTTCAACTTGCGCAATGGCGCGATTTTTTCCTCAATGGAGGCTCGCAACTTTGGGTCTGGCTCGATTTTGAGGTAGGCCTCCAGCAACACCAACGCTCGCCGCAGGTGGCCGACTTCTTGCCAAGCACGGCCGGCGTAGCGCAGGTTCTTTGGGTCGCTAGGGTCTAATTGTGCTGCTTTTTCAAATGCTTGTGCAGCCTCTAGGTATTGATTGGCCTTGAACGCCTCGGCGCCCTTGGCAGCAAAGTCGCCGGCGTCGTCCGCGGCCGCCGCGTAGGCACAAATGGACGCCGGTCCTCCCGCGTAACCTGTTGCGTAAAAGAGGGTAATCGCGAGGAAAGCATTCCACTTGTACATAGTCTCTCCGGCGCCGACGCGGTCTAGGCTCCTGCCACCATCGTGCTACTTTGAAGCGCGCCGCGCAATGGGGCGGGCCTACAGCGCGCAACTGCACCGATTTTATCGGACTTTTGGGCAGATGTCGGCTAGACTGGCCATGGCGCCCCTGCGGGCGGTCGCGGGTAGCAAAATGGCAGCGCAGTGGTCTTCTTGGTTCGTTCGACCCCGTGCTTGGTTCGTTCGACCCCGTGCTTGGTTCGTTCGACCCCGTGCTTGGTTCGTTCGACCCCGTGCTTGGTTCGTTCGACCGGGCGCTGCGCCAATGGCGGGGTGGTGGGTCGTGGTGGGTGTTGCTGTCGGTGCTGCTGCCGTTGGGCCAGCCGCCGCCAGCGCCCAAACACCACCGTTGCCTGAGGCATCAACGCCGGCGGTCGCCAGTCATGCGGTTGCCACTGAGTTGGTCGCCACGGGTATGGTCTCGCAGTTGCAAATAGGCTCCGCCTACACCGATCACCCACTGGTCGCCGCAGTGACCCAGCGCGGTTGGTTGCTGGCCGATGAGCGCTTGCAGTGCCTCAGCGCCCACTGGCCCGCCGACCGCGCGTGGGCCGCCGTCGATGCGATTGGCGCGGCGCGCATGCAGCGCAATGCCGGCGACCGCTACTTGCTGCTCGGCATCGCCGCCCGCCTGCAGATCGGCCCATCTGGGGCCCTGCAACCCGACGATGTGCGCACCGAGCAACTGGATGACCGCGCCGCCCTGCTGCTCGGCTGGGCTAAGGCGTTGGCGCAGCCACCAGCACGGTGGCGTCAACGCAGCGACCGCGCCAGTCACGCCGGAGCACTGCAGTTGCTTGAGCGCGCCCGCACCTTGGCGCCCAACTCGCAAGCGGCCCAGTTGGCCTATGCGCTCGCAGCTGCCGAATTATCAGTTCCAGCCTGCGCGCAGGCCATCGCGGTGTTGGCGGCAGCGCGCCACGGCGGCGACCAATCGGTTCGTCTCGCGGTCGCAGAGCGCGCGGACTTGCTGATTCGAAACTGGCTAGCCCCGGTGCAGAAATCTTGCGATCCTAAGCAGTTGCAAACCGTTGCCGCGCGCATCCAGCTGCCGCCACCGCTGCCCGAGACCGAGCAACCCCAGCGCACCCGCCCGCAGCCGGTCCATCCGGCGCAGGCGCTGGCCGGCGATGCGTGGGTGACGGCCGCGCCCTTTTTTCGGGGTTGGCTGGACGATCCGGTAGTCCGCAGCTTGGTGATGCGCACCCCGTTGCACGAAATGATGCTGTTTGAGGTACTGCAGGCCGATGGCACTGGCGATCGCACCCTTGCGGTGATCAATGCTGCGCTGCACGGTCGGCGCACTGGGGTGTGGCCGCTGGCTGATCTGGTGTGGCGGGCGGTGGTCCGCGCTCAGGGTTTGGCGCAAGCGGATGCCGATCAGCAGTCGCGGCTCAAGGTGAGCGAACTGACGCCGATGCAGGCGGTGGTATTGGGCTACAGTGTTGCCTTGGCGCCGGGTGCGCGGCCACTGGCGGCTGGGAGCGGTCGGGCCGGACAGGCCACCGCCGGGGAACTTTTTGCTGCGGCGCGCGGCAATCTGCCGCTCGGAGCGCGCCTGGGCCCGCTGGTGGCACTGGCGCATGGGGTGGATGTCGAGCACGTTCGCGATCGCTGTCGGGCCGCTCGCCGCGCCGAGGCGCTGCGGGTGACGGTGGCCAAGACCGACTTGCCGGCGGCCGCGATTGCGGCGCTGCGCGAAACGTTGCTGGCCATTGAAGGCCTGTGTCCGGTGGATCCGCCGGCAGCGGCGCCACCGCAGTTGTAGCCGCGGCTGCAATACCTGTATTCTACGAACGCGCTGTGGGACAACGCGGGGCCAACGGGGGGCAACGTGCCAACACAGGCTAGTCGCATGACAACACAGGCTAGTCGCATGACAAGACAGGGTAGTCGCATGACAACACAGGCTAGTCGCATGACAACACAGGCTAGTCGCATGACAACACAGGCTAGTCGCATGACAACACAGGCTAGTCGCATGACAAGACAGGGTAGTCGCATGACAAGACAGGGGGGCGTCCTAGCAGCACAGAAAGGTCGAGTCGCGCCGGCAGTCGCCAAAGCGGCAACGGTGCTGGCATTGGGCTACGCAGCGCTGGTGGGCGCCAGCGCCTACGCTCAGTGTTCCGCTTGAGGCAACCCCGCTCTCCCGGTGGGAGACACAGACATGTCGCGGGCGCTGGACGGCAGTACCGGGTTGCAACAAACCCGAGTGCGCGCGGGTCTCAACTACGCCTATGCTTACGGCGATCAACCGTATAACATTGATAAGCCTGAACAAAACGCCGACGAATTCAAGATTCGCCTGCAGTTGGTAACGCTTTTGGCGGCTGCGGAGTTGCCCAGCGGCTCCGGTGCCGCTTTGGTGTTGCCGACCGGCCGGTTGCGTTCGTCGTCGAGCGTGCGCGTCACCGACGACATCGGCATCGGCGACGCCGAATTGCGCCTGCGCCAAGATTTGGGCCGTCTTTTTGACCTCAAGGGCCGCTACTTGCCACGGCTAGTTGTAAGCTTGGGCAGCACCGCGCCGACCGGCGTCTACGTTTCCAAGTTGGATCTGGCCAAACTGCCGTCGGGTCAGGCACCCGACAAGAACCTGTCACTGGGTCGCGGCGCCTGGTGGCTGTTGGCCGACGCCGAGATTTTTGGGCCGATCGCCGACCGGCTTGGCTATTACTTGTCGTTTCGCACCCGTTCGGCGATCAACAACGCCCGCGATGGCTTTGCTTGGGGCGATGAGCGCCAATACGGAGCCAGCTTGTCGGGCACCATCGTGCCCAAGCTGCTGTCGGCGTCGGCGTCGATGGACTACTTGAGCCGCGCAATGCCCACCGAAATCGACTATTTTGGCGATCGTGTTGATTCAGCCAGCGTGGGCGGCGAGTACTTGGACGCCACGGCGTCATTGCGCTGGCAGATTACCGACAGTTTTGCCGCCGACTTGACCGGCAGAAAGCCGGTGTGGCGCAAAGTGTCAGGCATTCAAACTCCGCCAAATTATTGGGTTTTTGTTGGATTGACCTGGAGCACCCTGCTGGGCGATCCGCCCAAAGCGCCCGCGCGACCCGCGCTGCGTGCGCACCAACCTGGCGACACCGCGCAGCCCGAAATTGCGGCCCTGCTGGTGGCCGGCAAAACCACGATCGTCGATTACTGGGCGACCTGGTGCGCGCCATGCCTCAAGTTGGGGCCGCAATTGGACCAATTTGTCAAAGCTCAAGACCAGTTGGCTCTAGCCAAAATCGACGCCAGTGACTGGGATCAGGCGAACATGGACCGACTGCTGCCGGCGGTTCCGGGCCTGCCTGTGGTCGACATTTACACCAAAGATGGCAAGCTTTCTGCTCGGTTGTGTGGCGAACACGCCTTCGATTTTGCCAAGTACTTACCCCAAGAGATCACGCCGACGGTGAAGTAGTGTGTGAAGGCGCGCTTTGTGCGTTTTCACTTTTGCGTTGGCCTGCTTTGTGCTATCCTCGCGCGTGAGTCAGGCTAACGTGCGCTCGCGCGCAGCGATGTCGGCCCCCGCAGTCCAACCCTGACTGCGCATGAACTGTGGAACCAAACTGTGAATCCAAAGCGACAGAACTCGAACGCCGACAGAACTCGAACGCCGACAGAACTCGAACGCCGACAGAACTCGAACGCCGACAGAACTCGAACGCGGACCGCTAGAACACCATTCGCGAGGAACCCATGAAAACAGTGCATTTTATTGCTGTGATTCTGCCCGTAACGCTGGCTGTGGGCGGCTGCGTCGCTGCTAACGGCGGCTCTGGGGCAACGGCAGGGGCGGTCGCCGCAGGTGCACCGCTGGTGGCCACCGGTGGTTTTACCGCCGAAATCGACAAGGGCTCCTTTACCGTGGATTACACGGGCCTAACCGCCAAAGCGGTCATGCAGCACCGGATCAACAAGACCGCCGGTGGTTTGGCTTGCGTGCCGACGGCGGTGATTGAAGTCGCGCAGGCCGATGGCACCTGCAAGTTGCAACTCAATTTTGAAGCCGGTTTTGCCGGCGAGGGCTTGCTGCTCAAGACCGCCAGCTTCACCGCTAAGGCTGGGATTTACCAAGATAAAGCCCTGATTCAGACCTTGCCGTGCAAGGGCTGGACCACCGAACCGGCCAAGGGCGAGGTCATCTACGCTTCGGCTGTAGCGGAGGGCAGCCTGATGCTACCACCACTGAGCCAACCCGAAGCCGGCATGGCCAAAGCCACCTTGAAAAACAAGGCGCTGGCCATGGTGTTCACCAAGCCGACGACCATGGTCTTTCAGGGCCGCAAATTTACAGTCGATTTGTCCAAGATTTCGTTCAAAGGTGACATCACCAGCGAAGGCAGCGACAGCGTCCAATGTGTCAAGACCTTTCATGAATTCCCGCAATGGGAGCTGATGGACATCAACCCGGGCAGCAAGGGTTTCAACACCAAGTACGGTCTGGATGCCTTCAAGGGCAAGAAAGTAGTGGTGGCCTTGGTGTCGGACTGGTGCGGTTCGTGCCTGTCGCAAACCAAGATGATGCAGGACTTGCAGGACAAGGCCACCGCCGCGGGTAAGGACGCGGTCATGATTGTGATCAACGACAAGCAGAAGTCCAAGCCCGAGGCGCTGACCGCCAAGGCCAAAGATATTCCAATCTTCCAAGACGAAGCTGGTGTCGATGCGTGGAACAGGATGAACAAGGGCCACGAAGGCAAGTTCTCGGGCTCTGGCATTCGCAACAGCGGCTATGGCTTTGCCAAAAACGGCGAGCCGATCATGTACTTTGAGCCCAACGGCGTCGGATCGCTGAATTTGACCGACTTCGAAAAGGCCGTGCAGACCGTGCTCAATGCCCCGGATGAAAAGTAACGGTTTGCGCACGCCAAAGTAGATCGAGCCACACAAAAGTAGATCGAGCCACACAAAAGTAGATCGAGCCACACAAAAGTAGATCGAGCCACACAAAAGTAGATCGAGCCACACCAAGAACTGCAGGCATGAGTTAGCGTCAGGCCGCTGGGTGTTCTAGCTGGGCGATGGAATTTTGCCGTCCTGTTGCTGAGTTTTTGCGGCAGCAACCCCACATTCACCGTCAAAATCTGGACCAATGCCGATTTCGGGCGCCAAAAAGCGGCCTCGATGTGGCTGACGACCCGTTAGGCTCGCCGCCACAGACTGGAGCGCCGACGCAGCAGGCTTGCGTTCAAGCAAGCCGACTCAACCAAGCACGTTGCGCGCAAAGCGGGGATTCGCAGCCCCCAGGATTCCCCATCGAAATTGTCCGCGGCCCCCGATTTGGGATGCCAGTGCCCTGTCGCTCGACAAGGAGCAAGGAGCTTTTCTGTCAGGGGCGTACTCTCGTACATCCCTGACAGAAAAGTGACGCAGCGACGCCCAGATGCGCCCAAAGCGGGGGATCGCGGCCCCGACGGCGCCTTTGCAAAGGTCGCTGCCTATACTATACCGCCAACGAGGGGCCAACCCATGGCCAACCAGTAAGTGTGACCGGAACCGGTGGTCAGTTGGGGTGTCGGGTGCGACCCCGCTTTTTGTTCTCGGCCGTTAAAACGGCGGGCTATCTTAACGCCGGCCGCCTGCGCGGACGTCCCGGACTGCCAAGTTTGTTTCCCGTCCGCACAGGCGGACGGAGCCATGATAGCCCGCCAATTGATTGGCCGGGCTTCTTGCGCGGGTGCTGAACTTCGCAATCGTGTTGATCTTGGCAATCGTGGCGATCCGCTGCATTGGATCGCACTCCCAACCAGTCACCGCACAGCGCGGAAAAGCGGAACGTGGATGGCAAAAAAACCCAGCAAAGTTGAAGACAAAGCCGTCGCACCCCAATCATCGCCCAGCTCGCGCTATTTGGCCGCCGTGCAACGTGTACGCACGCTAACGCCTGCTGTCGCCCCGCGCGGTCTGGACGTCGACCAGTGTACGGTACAGTTTGATCTGGACGGATTAACCTTTGAAACTACATCCGATTTGGAGCCGCTCGCTTCGGTCATCGAACAAGAACGAGCGGTGCAGAGCCTAGAATTGGGGCTGTCGGTCACCCGGCCCAATTACCATGTCTACGTCGCCGGCCCGTCGGGCACCGGCAAGCGCAGTCTGCTGCGGGTGATGCTGGGCAAGCTGGCGCCGACGCGCAAGACCCCGCAAGACTGGATTTACGTTCATAATTTTTCCGACGACGACGCGCCGATGGCCATCAATCTGAAGGCCGGCGAGGCGCGTGAGCTCAAGAAATCTATCGACAAGTTGCTGGAGCGCTTGCAAAAAGAGGTCCCTGCCGCGTTTCATTCGCCCGAACACCAGTTGCGCTTGCAGCACGCAGTTAGCCAATCCCAAACGCTGCAAACGGATGCGTTCGTTGCGCTTTCTCGTAAGGCGGAGCAAATCGGCTTCGTGGTGCGCGCCAGCAAAGACGGCGAACTAGAAACGCTGCCCGTGGTCAACGGCAAGTCGCTCAAAGACAAAGACGTGATGGCGCTGCCCGAGAGCGAACGCAAGGCCATCGATGGCCGCCGTGAAGGCCTGGAACCGCTGTTTACTGAGTTTGTCCAGAGCAACCGCAAGATCGAGGCGGCGACCCAGGAAAAGATTGAAGCCAGCCAACAAGAACTGGCCAAACGGGTGTGCAAACCGCTGTTTGCCGAGGTGCGCGAGCGCTTCAAGTCCGGCGGCAAGAAGCTGGCGGGTTATCTGGAGGAACTGTACGACCACGTCGCCCATCACCTGTCCAAGTTCTTGCCCGAAAGCACCGACGACGAGCGAAGTGAGCGCGGCGAAGCCAACAAGGACCCATTTTTACCGTTTAGTGTCAATGTGTTTGTCGATAATGGCCACGCTCAAGCCAAGGGCCATGCCAAAAGCCTGACCCGGCGCGGCGATAGCGACAAGAGCGAGTTCGCCGACAAGACTGACGGTGACAAGGCCAAACTGGGCGGCGCGCCCGTGGTTTTTGAGAGCCACCCGACCTACTACCGATTGTTTGGCCGCCTCGAACGCCGCGTCGAGCAAGGCATCTACTTTACCGACCACACCATGGTGCGCAATGGCTCGCTGGCCCGCGCCAACGGCGGTTTCTTGGTGTGCCACGCGGCGGACTTGGTGCAAAGCCCTGGAGTATGGGAAAATCTAAAAGTTACCTTGCGCAACGGGGAGTTGTCGATCGAGGATATGAGCGAGACCGCCGGTTTGCTGCCGACTTCGGGGCTGAAGCCGGAGCCGATTCCGCTCAACGTCAAGATCATCTTGATTGGGTCGAACTCGCTGTATCACATGCTGTATCGCAACGACGACGATTTTCGTAAGATCTTTCGGGTCAAGGCTGATTTTGACCATGAAATTCGCAACAGCACCGAAGCCGTTGAAAAGTATGTGCGTTTTATTGCGACCGCCGCCAGCAACAATGGCTGCCGGCCGGTCGACAAATCCGGGGTGCTGGCCATTTTGGAGCACGGCGCACGCATCGTCGACAGCCAGCGCAAGCTGACCCTGCGCTTTAACCGCATTTCAATTTTATTGATTGAAGCCGACTGGTTTGCCGCCAAAGCCCGCAGCAAAATCATCACCCGCAAGTTTGTAGAAAAAGCCATCGACCAACGCACGCACAGCAGTAGTTTGATCGCCGACAAGATGCACGAGGACCTGCTCGACGACCAGTGGCTGATGGAGGCCCACGGCAGCGCGGTCGGGGTCATCAATGGTTTAGCGGTGTTAAGTGTCGGCGAGCACCAGTTTGGCCGCCCGTTTCGCATCACCGCGCGCTGTTTCGCCGGCACCGCCGGGATCGTCAACATTGAGCGCGAAGTGTCGATGTCGGGCGAGATTCACGACAAAGGCGTGCAGATTCTTTCAGGATTTTTGGGTGACCGCTTTGCGCGCAAAAAGCCACTGTGCTTGACCGCGACGGTCACGTTTGAGCAGAGCTACGGCGAGGTCGACGGCGATTCGGCGGCGAGCACGTGGCTGTACGTCATCTTGTCGGCCATCGCCGAAGTGCCGATTGCGCAGGGCATTGGCGTCACCGGCAGCGTCAATCAGCTGGGGCAGATTCAGCCGATCGGCGGAGTCAACGAAAAAATCGAGGGATTTTACCGATTTTGCCGCGCCAAAGGCCTGACGGGTAGCCAAGGGGTGATCATCCCGTGGCAGAACGTGCAGCACTTGGTGTTGTCGCGTGAAGTGCGCGATGCGATTGCGAAAGGCAAGTTTTCGGTGTGGCCAGTCGGCACAGTGGAACAGGGTTTGGAAATTCTGACCGGCGTCGAAGCGGGCAAACTGCTGGCGGATGGCAGCTATGCGGCCGGCACGCTGTTGGCGCGGGTGGCCGAACGGTTGGATGAGTTGCGCAAATCGGTCGAATCCAGTGGGCGCGCCGCCAGCAGGCGCTTTGGCAAAGCGGGCGGTGGAGTGCGGGCCCGGCGCCGAAGCGCCAGCGATGAACTCGATGGCAGCGAGGCGGGCGGCAATGGCGCCGACGACGACAGCGATGAGGGCGAGGCCTTCATTGACGACGATCTGTCGTCCGGCTGGCGACATTGACCCGCACTACCGCCGATTGACTCCCCAGCACTACCAAGTGAGCGCGGAGCACCACCAATTGAGCGCAGAGCACCACCAATTGAGCGCAGAGCACCACCAATTGAGCGCAGAGCACCACCAATTGAGCGCAGAGCACCACCAATTGAGCGCGGAGCACCAGCAATTGAGCGCGGAGCACCACCAATTGAGCGCGGAGCACCAGCAATTGAGCGCGGAGCACCACCAATTGAGCGCAGAGCACCACCAATTGAGCGCAGAGCACCACCAATTGAGCGCAGAGCACCAGCAATTGAGCTTGGCGAACCAGCAATCGAGCGCCGAACAACACGAGCGAGCGATGGTGGCCTTGTCGGCGTGGCTGGTGGCCCTGAACGGTTACGGTGATCTGGCCAAGACGAGCGCCGCAGTGGACGCCGAAATCGTAGTGGAGCGCGGCGGGTTTGAGCAGCAACTGCGCCAGATCGTGCAAATTATCGGTGGAGTGGCAGCGGTCAACGCGTGGCTCGCGATGACGCGCGCGGTGGTGATCTTCGAGTGCGACTTCAGTTCGCTGGCGGCTGACGGCGATCGCTTTGGCGTGCGCTACCGCCTGACTGCGCCCGACGATTTTGTGGGTGGCGGCCGATGGCTGTTTGAACTCACCGCCGCCGGCAAGCTGCGGTGGCTGCAACATTGGCCCGATCCGCTGGTGAATGGGTAGTGGCCGACGCCAAAGGCTTGCGGTGAGCAAGCCGCCCCAGCGAATCAGTTTGCACCGAAAGCGGAGAATCGCGGGAGTTTTTGGCTCTTGCGTTGGCACACTTTGTCGCTATCCTACCGCGCCCGTGGCGTCGGTTGCGGGCGACCCACGACCGGGTAATCCGATCGCGGCGGTGTCCACGGCGCACAATTTGGTCAAGATCATGCTGGTTTCTGCGATTGTCCGTTGGATTGGCGCTGCAACCGTGGCGATCGCGCTGCTACAGACGCTGCCGGTGGCGGCGGATGAACCTACGCCTGCGCCCGCAGCGAACCCACCCGCGATTCGCCCACCGCCAGCAGTGCCCACCGCGGCCGATCCGACTGCGGCAGCTCTCGAAGCGCCAGCCCCGGCAGTACCAGCCCCTGCGGCGGCAGTACCAACCCCTGCGGCGGCAGTACCAACCCCTGCGGCGGCAGTACCAACCCCTGCGGCGGCGACACCCACCGCGGGCAGCGCCGCCCCAACGCCTGCCGACAGCGACCCGGTTGGCGCGGTCAGCACTGCAGCAGCGCCTGCTGGGACGGCGCCGGTGGCCGCGGTGAGCCAGACAGCAACAGCGTCCACTGCGCCCGCTAAGGGTGGCTCGGGCGCGCTGGCCGCGCTGGCTCCGGGCGCTGGTTCACCGTTTGCCGGTTCGACGCTGACGCTGCGCAACACCGCCACCACCGTGTCGCTCAACAAGGACTTCGACCCGACCTACAATCCCTACTACGCGCTGCAGTTGACGCTGGGGCCCAATGTCAACCTGCCCGGCGGCCTATATGTGCGCGCCAATGCCAGCGTCACCCGTGAATTAACTCAAGAAGACGACACCACCTACCGCGGCGAGTCGGTGTGGAGCGACACCAATGCCACCTTGGGCTGGCGGGCCGTCAAGCTGCCAAGCATCGGCGCCATGTTGAATTTAGAGGCGATTGTCACCCTGCCCACCAGCAAGGCTGCTCAGGCGCGAACATTGACGGCGGCAACTGGGATCGGCGCGACTCTGATTGTGGCCCAAGGTGATTTTTACTTGTTGGCCATCTCGCGGGTCGCCCACAATTGGCATCGCTTCACCACCGGCGAGCTGGAAAAGCCGTGGCTCGGTGACTGTCAGAGCTTTGCTGGCGGTTGCGACCCCTTCGTCGGCACTGGCGTGCGCAACCCGCAGTGGCGATTCTTGAATTTGGTCGGCGGCGGCTGGTCGCCGGTGGCGTGGTTGGGCATCAACGCTCAGTTCGCGGTCATCGACAACCTGTTGTATCCACTTCGAGACAGTCCAATCGCCAGCGGCGGCACGCTGGCGCCTTCTGTCACCAACACCAATCTGCGCGGCTCATTTTACTACGGCATTTCGACCGAACTGCGTGTCCACAAAGCGTTAACGGTGCTGGTGGGCGTCGATACCTTCAATCCGCAGCTGGCGCCCAATTCGACCTATCAGCGGGCGGTGTTCAACCGGTTTTCTACGCTGTATATCGACTTGCAGGTGGCACCGGACCAGTTGTGGGCGAAATAAGTCACCCACCAAATCTAATCGATTGTGTCGACACCCAAATGCTTGGTTAAGAGCGCCTCGAGATCGACCGCACCTTTGCGCACGGCTGGCACCCCGGCGATCAGGCTGTACGGCTCAAAGACGCTGAATTCCTTTACGACGGCTCCAGCGGCGATCACGCTGTGGTGGCCAATCGTGCTGCCCATCAAAATCACGGCGTTGGCGCCAATAAAGCAATAATCGCCAATGGTTGTCGGCGCTCGGTCCACATGCGGGTGGCGGCGTTCCGTGACGGTGCGGCGCATGGAGCTGTGGGTCAAAATCTGCGCGCCCGACGAGATGTTGCAACCAGCGCCGATGGTTAGGCCGCCCGAGCCGTCGATAAGCGTAAAGGCCCCGATCCAACAACCGGCGCCGATGACCGGTTCGCCGACCACCCAGCACAAGCGGTTGTAAGGATTGGGCGGCAGAAGCGCCGACGGGTCCGACGATTTTGCTAGCGATGGCGGTGCGGCAGTGTTGTTGTCGTCGTGAGCCATGGTGTCGGTTTCGCCTTGAGCGGTGGTCCAATTTTCGCCTTAGGAACTGTCCTCAAATAACTCGATCGATCTGGGCAACACAGGAGCGGCGAGTCGGCCATTGAGGACGCGAGCTTAGCGACCAACAAAGCAAGCAAACGGAACCAGTCCCACAATGACTTATTGTGGGACAGTTCCTTAACCCTGGGCCTAGGAGCCTGTCGGAAATCAATCGGTTATGAAATATCTTTGCGGTTATACACAATGAATCTATTGCGATCCGACAGTCTCCTAGCTTCACAGATATTCTCAACTGTCCAAGAACTGCCCGGAGTGAATCCGTGCAGTTTCGGACAG
>SHZD01000003.1 GCA_009692465.1 Myxococcales bacterium | reverse complement strand
TGCCAATATCCTCGACGTCAATATGGACGAGGGGATGCTGGATTCGCCTGTTGCCATGCGGACTTTTCTCAATACCATTGCCAGTGAACCCGAAATCGCGCGGCTGCCGGTGATGGTCGATTCGAGCAAGTGGCAAGTGCTGCACATTGGCCTGCAGTGCTTGCAGGGCAAGGGCGTGGTCAACTCGATTTCGCTCAAAGACGGCGAGGCGGCGTTTTTGGAAAAAGCGGCAATTATCCGCAGTTATGGCGCGGCTGTCGTGGTCATGGCGTTTGACGAGCAGGGGCAAGCGGCCGACACCGAGCGGCGGCTGCAGATCGGCCAGCGCGCGTTCAAGCTGTTGATCGATGTCGGTTTTCCTGCCGAGGACATTATCATCGATCCCAATGTGCTGGCGATCGCCACCGGCTTGGAGGAGCACGCTAACTACGCGGTATCGTTTATTGAATCGACGCGGCTGCTTAAGCAGCACTGCCCGGGCATCAAGATCTCAGGCGGGATCAGCAATCTCAGTTTTGCCTTTCGCGGCAACGAACCGGTGCGTCAGGCCATGAATTCGGCGTTTCTGTACCACGCGATCGCGGCTGGTCTGGACATGGGCATCGTCAACGCCGGCCAAATTGCGCTGTACAGCGACATTGCTCCCGAGTTGCTGGTTGCAGTGGAAGACGTTATTTTTAATCGAGATTCTGGCGCAACCGACCGGTTAGTGGCGCTGGCCGATCGCTTCAAAGGCGGCACCAAGAAGCGCGAACTCGATCTGAGCTGGCGCGAGCAACCGGTGGCGGGGCGCATCGCCTGGGCGCTGGTCCACGGCACCGTGGATTTTGTCGAACACGATGTCGCGGAGGCGCTGGCCGAACTGGGCACCCCGCTGGCCGTGATCGAAGGGCCGATGATGGCCGGCATGCGCCAAGTGGGTGACTTATTTGGGGCTGGCAAGATGTTCCTGCCGCAAGTCGTCAAGTCGGCGCGGGTAATGAAGCGCGGAGTGGCGTGGCTGGAACCGCATTTGCAGGCGGCCAAACAAGCGGGGACCATGGCCAGCCAAGGCGCGATCCTGATGGCGACGGTTAAGGGCGACGTTCATGACATCGGCAAGAATATCGTCGGCGTGGTGCTGGCGTGCAACGGCTGGGAGATCATTGACTTAGGCGTGATGGTGCCGTGCGAGACCATCTTGCGCGAAGCCGAAACGCGCGGCGTCAGTGCCATCGGTCTGTCCGGGCTAATTACGCCGTCGCTGGACGAAATGGTCCATGTGGCCAAAGAGATGCAAGTGCGCGGCATGCAGTTGCCGCTGCTGATTGGCGGCGCCACTACCAGCAAACAGCACACCGCGGTCAAGATCGCGCCTGCCTACGCGGGTCCGGTGGTGCATGTCCTCGATGCGTCGCGGGCGGTTGAAGTGGCGCAGCAGGTGACGGCGGCGAATCCGGACGTTTACCTTGGGCAAGTGCGCGGCGACCAAGAACAAGTGCGGCAAATTCACGCCTTGCGCCAAGCGACGCCGCTGGTGCCGCTATCGCAAGTGCAAAACCGGCGGCCGCAACTCAGTTTTGCCGAGGTCGCCAAACCGCAAAAGCTCGGGCGGCAAGTGCAGATGCAGGTGCCGTTGGCGGCAGTCGCGCAGTGCATCGATTGGACCTTTCTGTTCAGCGCTTGGGATCTGAAGGGCCGCTACCCGCAGATCTTGCAGCATCCCGACCATGGCGAGGCGGCGCGCGACCTGTTTGCCAGTGCTCAGGCCATGTTGCAGACCATCGTTTCCCAAAATCAGCTGGAAATCAGAGCAGTGTGGGGCGTGTGGCCGGCTCATAGCCAAGGCAACGATGTGGTCCTGTTTGCCGACGAAGAGCACAGCCACGAAGTGGCGCGGTTTTGCATGCTCCGGCAACAACAGCAAAAAACCGATGCGGCCAAGCCGTACCTGAGTCTGGCCGACTTCGTGGCGCCGCGCGATCTGCAAGTGCCCGATTACGTCGGCGGTTTTGCGGTGACTGCGGGTATTGGCCTGGAAAAGCTGGTCGAGGCTGCGATGGCTGAGCACGATGATTATTCGGCTATTTTGGCCAAAGCGCTCGCCGATCGGCTGGCCGAAGCCGCGACCGAATGGCTGCACGCTCAAGTGCGCCGCAGCTGGTACGCCGCCGACGAGAGTTTGGACAATGAGGCGCTGATTGCCGAGCGCTATGTAGGGATTCGCCCTGCGATTGGCTATCCGGCCTGCCCCGATCACACCGAAAAACTCAAGCTGTGGTCATTGCTGCGGCCCGACGAACTGGGGATTACGCTGACGGAAACGCTGGCGATGTACCCTGGGGCGTCGGTGTCGGGATTGTACTTGGGGCATCCACAGGCGCGCTATTTTAGCGTCGGCCAAGTGGGCCCAGATCAGGTGGCCGACTACGCGCGGCGCAAGGGCATGGGGGTCGCCGAGGTCGAACGGGCGCTGGGCAGTAGCGTGGCCGGCGGCTAGCGCCAGATCTGGGGGCGTGGCCGGCGGCTAGCGCCAGATCTGGGGGCGTGGCCGGCGGCTAGCGCCAGATCTGGGGGCGTGGCCGCAGGCTGACGCGCGATTTTTTGGCATGGCTAGCCAGTCAAATATTCTCAACTGTCCGAAACTGCCCGGAGTGAATCCGTGCAGTTTCGGACAGTTGCCGCCGTCTAGCCAGACGGCGCTAGGAGCGAGTCGGAATACTCCGACACGCTCCTAGCGCGCCGGCTACTCGACACCTACCAGAACTGCGCGCAAATAATCGCGATTCATCTCGCCAATCACCCGCACGCTGATCTCTTTGGGACACACGGCCTCGCACTCCTGATAGTTGGTACACGCCCCAAAGCCTTCGGCATCGTGTTGCTCGACCATCGCCAGCACCCGCCGGAAACGTTCGGGCTGGCCCTGCGGCAAGTGGGCGTATTGGCTAACTTTTGCCCCGACAAACAGCATGGCCGAGGCGTTCTTGCACGCCGCCACGCAGGCCCCGCAGCCGATGCACTGGGCCGCGTCCATGGCCAAGTCCGCTTGGCGCTTTGGGATAGCCATGGCGTTGGCGTCCGGCGCGTGTCCGGTGCCCACCGACACAAAACCGCCGCGGCGTTGGATGCGCTCAAAAGCGCCGCGATCAACCACCAAGTCGCGGATCACCGCAAACGGCGCCGCTCGCCACGGCTCAATGGTGATGACGTCGCCGGCTTTGAACTTGCGCATGTGCAACTGGCAGGTGGTGGTCGCCCGATCAGGCCCGTGCGGTATGCCGTTGATGACCAACGAACAAGTGCCGCAGATGCCCTCGCGGCAATCGTGGTCAAACGCCACCGGCTCTTGGCCTTTGGCCTGCAGCGTCTCGTTTAGGCCGTCGAGCATCTCCAGAAACGACATGTCTGGGCTGACGTCGCTCATGGCGTAATCGACAAAGGCGCCCGCAGCTTGGGCATTTTTCTGGCGCCACACTTTGAGGGTCAGGTTCACGGGCGCCTCCTACTTGTACGACCGCGTCGATGGATGAACTTCTTCAAAAATCAACGGTTCCTTGATCAGCACCGCTGTCGCCGGATCGCCGGTGTACTGCCATGCCGAGACATGGGTGTAGTTGTCGTCGTCGCGCTGGGCCTCGCCGCCTTCGCTTTGAAATTCCTCGCGAAAATGGCCGCCACACGACTCGTTGCGCTCCAAGGCGTCTTTGCACATCAGCTCGCCAAACTCCAAAAAGTCGGCGACCCGCCCAGCTTTTTCCAAGGCGACGTTGTAGCTGTCGCCATCGCCAAGCACATTGCAATTACCCCAGAACTCTTCGCGAATGCTGGGGATTTTTGCCAGAGCTTGCTGTAAGCCGGCGGCGTTGCGGCCCATGCCGCACTTGTCCCACAACAACAGCCCAAGTTCTTTGTGAAAACTGCTCGGCGACCGTTTGCCTCCAATCGCCAAGAGTTGGCCGATGCGAGCCTTGGTGGCGGCGACGGCGGTGGTAAACTCGCTCTCGCTACCTGTCAGCTTCTTCTGATTGCTAGTCGCCAGATACTGGCCAACGGTGTACGGCAGCACAAAGTAACCGTCGGCCAGCCCTTGCATCAGCGCCGAGGCCCCCAAACGATTGGCGCCGTGGTCGCTAAAATTGGCCTCGCCAATCACATGCAAGCCTTGGACATTGCTCATAAGGTTGTAATCAACCCACAAGCCGCCCATCGTGTAGTGCACCGCGGGGTAAATGCGCATCGGCGTTTGGTACGGCGAATCGTCGGTGATGCGCTGGTACATTTCGAACAAGTTGCCGTAGCGTTCGCCGACGATCTCTGTACCCAAGCGTTTGACGGCGTCGCCAAAGTCTAAATACACCCCCAAACCGCCGGGGCCAACGCCCTTGCCGTCGTCGCACATGCGTTTGGCGGCGCGCGAGGCGATGTCGCGTGGCACCAGATTGCCAAACGACGGGTACATGCGCTCCAAGTAGTAGTCGCGGTCGGCCTCGGCGATGTCGGCGGGCTTTTTGCCGGTGTCGCTGGCGTCTTTGGGGACCCACACCCGGCCGTCGTTGCGCAAGCTTTCGGACATCAGAGTGAGCTTGCTCTGATGGTCGCCGGAACGTGGAATGCAGGTCGGGTGGATTTGGGTGTAGCACGGGTTGGCGAACAGCGCCCCTTTCTTGTGCGCCCGCCAGGTAGCGGTGACGTTGCAGCCCTGAGCGTTGGTCGACAGGAAAAATACATTGCCGTAGCCGCCGGTTGCCAACACCACCGCGTCTGCCGCCCACGCGTCGATGGCGCCGCTGACTAAATCGCGGGTGACAATGCCGCGGGCGTGGCCGTCGACCAACACCAAGTCAAGCATTTCATGGCGTTCGTGCATGGCGACCGTGCCCAAGCCAATCTGTCTGCTGAGCGCGGAGTAGGCACCCAACAGCAACTGCTGACCGGTCTGGCCGCGCGCATAAAACGTACGGCTGACCTGGGCGCCGCCAAAGGAGCGATTGGCCAAGGTTCCGCCGTACTCTCTGGCAAACGGTACCCCTTGGGCCACGCACTGATCGATAATGTTGACCGACACTTGGGCCAACCGGTACACGTTGGCTTCGCGCGAGCGATAATCGCCACCTTTGATGGTGTCGTAAAACAGCCGGTACACCGAGTCGCCGTCGTTCTGGTAGTTTTTCGCCGCGTTGATGCCCCCTTGCGCGGCAATCGAGTGGGCGCGGCGCGCACTATCCTGAAAGCAAAAAGCTCTGACATTGTAGCCTAATTCGGCCAAACTCGCAGCGGCCGATGCCCCTGCCAAGCCCGTGCCGACCACTATGATGTTGAATTTTCGCTTGTTGGCCGGATTAACCAGCTTGCACTCGAATTTGTGCTTGTCCCATTTGCCCTGGAGCGGTCCAGACGGGATCTTGGCTTGCAGCGTCAGTGTCATGGCCGCACCCTTTGCTGTGGCTCAAAGTGGAAAGGAGCAACTGCCCTTGATGGCAACGAGCAAGAGCTCGACTTGGATGGGGGCAGATGCAGCAGTGCCAGTGAAATTACTGAATGGCCAGTGAAATTACTGAATGGCCAGTGAAATTACTGAATAGCCAGTGAAATTACTGAATGGCCAGTGAAATTACTGAATGACTCCAGTGAGTATCGCCAGTGGCACCACTGCAAAGCCCGCGGTCAGCAGCCCAGCCAGCAGCGGCCCCGCGGTCGCCAGAGCTGGCCGATAGGTGCTGTTGGTCAGGCCCAAGGTTTGAAAAAGACTTGAAATTCCGTGAGCAAGGTGCACGCCTAGCAAGCCCACGGCGAGCACATACACCACCGTCAGCAGCGGATCGCGGAACGCCTGGACCATCCGACCGTAGGCATCACCGACCACCAAATTGCTGCCATCGCGCAGCATGTACTCCATCGCCTCGTAGCCCTGCGCCGAGACCACCAGCGCGGTAAAGTGCAACAGGTGATAAATAATGAAGAACAGTAATATTGGCCCAGTCACCCGCATGGTCTGGCTGGCCACGCTCGCGGTCAGCCAGTGGTTGCTGGCGTAACCAATCGGCCGCGCGCTGCGATTGCGGGCAATCAGCTTTAACGTAGCGATGACGTGCACCAGCGTCAGCGCCAACAGGCCAGCGCGGGCCGCCCACTTCAGCGCGCCCAGCGATTGCAGCTTGTGGGCGTACTGGTTGTAGCCCTCTTGGCCGCCCAGCAGCGCGAACATCTGCAAGTGCCCGGCCATATGCACAAAGGCAAAGGCCACTAGGCCCAAGCCGGTCACAGCCACCAGCGCTTTGAGGCCAAGCGACGACTGGGTCAGGCGCGCGACCACCTTGGCCACGCCAGCAGGTTGGACCGAAACAACGTCGCCTTCCACGGCAATCCCCTCCTCGTGGCTGGCCTGTGGCGCAGCAGCCGTGCTCAGTGGCAGTGGGAACCGCTGCCTTCGGTGTTTGGGCCATTGGGCTAGGAGCGTGTCGGAGTATTCCGTCTCGCTCCTAGCGCCGTCTGGCTAGACGGCGGCAACTGTCTGAAACTACACGGATTCACTCCGGGCAGTTCTCGGACAGTTGACAATAGTTGACTGGCTAGGAGCATGTCGGATCGTACTAGATTCATTGTGTGTAACCTGATAGACATTTCATAACCGATTGATTTCCGACAGGCTCCTAGCCTTTGAGCAAATCGGCGACCACCGCGCGTTCGTCGAGCAATTCCTTGTTGGTGGCGGCCACCTTGTCCTGCGCCCACGGCGACAGCTGCAGGCCCTGGACCACGCTGTAGCCGCCCTTGCCATCGGAAGACACCGGCAGCGAGGTGTAGATGCCTGCAGGCGACGCATACGAGCCCTCGGACCACACTGCCGCCGAAAACCACTGGCCCGCTGGGGTGGCGCGCTCGAAGTCTTTCACGTGGTCAATGGCCGCCGATGCCGCCGATGCCGCCGAACTCAGCCCGCGCGCTGCGATAATCGCCTTGCCGCGATTTTGGACATTGGCCACAAACGTGGTCTGCAGCCAGTTGAGGTCGCCGATGACGTTGGTGGCCGGTTGGCCGCGGATCGTCGCGTTCTCAAAATCGGGGTACATCGACTCGCTGTGGTTGCCAAACACGGTCAGCCCGGCGATTTCGGCGTTGGTGCAGCCCGCTTTGCCGGCGAGTTGGGCGATCGCGCGGTTTTCGTCGAGTCGCGTCATGGCGCTAAAACGCTCCTTGGGGACCCCGGCGCAGTTGCTGGCGGCGATCAGGCAGTTGGTGTTGCACGGGTTGCCGACCACTAGAACCCGCATGTCGCTGGCGCCGCGCTGCAGGGCATTGCCTTGGCCCACAAAAATCGGGCCGTTTTCGCGAATCAAATCCGCACGCGCCATGCCCGGACCGCGCGGCTTGCTGCCCACCAGCAACACCCACGAGGCGCCGTCGAAAGCCACGTTGGCGTCGCCGCTACATTGCACGCCGACTAGGGTTTTAAAGCCGCAATCGAGCACTTCCATCGCGGTGCCTTCGAGCTTTTTTTGGGCTTCCGCAATCGGCAAGTCGAGCAGTTTGAGGATCACCGGCCGGTCGCCAAAAGTTTCGCCAGAGGCGAGGCGAAACAGCAATGAGTAACCGATATTGCCGGCCGCGCCGGTGACTGCGACTACGATGGGCTTGGTCATAAGGGGCTTCCTGTGCAAGGCCTAGCGGCGCAGGGCCGCGCGGTGAGTTATTGAAATCGCGACGGTTTTGTGGAGGCGATGTGCTCAGAGACCGCCGACGCGGGCGGCATGATCGCCGTGACTGGCGGTGGGGTCAACTGCTTGCGGGCGGCCGTTGGCGTGCGCAGGCGCGCTGTGTTCAGCAGGGGCACGGATTAGTCGCACGGATTAACGGATTAGTCGCCCGGATTAGTCGCCCGGATTAGTCGCCCGGATTAGTCGCCCGGATTAGTCGCCCGGATTAGTCGCACGGATTAGTCGCACGGATTAGTTGTCAGGCGCCCGCCAAAACTCCCTACCGCCGCGAGGCAAAATGCCGCCACCCCTCGAGCCAGCGTCGCTCGCTTCATGGCGCGGGCACCGCTGGCAACCAGCGCGCCGCCCACGCCGCCATATTTTCGCCAAACGTATACGGCGCCTCGACGTGCGGCAGCCCCAACAGCACCAGCAGGCCACGCTTATGCGCCGCGACCTTGAGATTGTGGTTGGGATCTTGATTGCGGCCGACCGCAAATTCGACTTCGGGGCGAAACGGTAAAAATAGCAGCAAGTCGTAGCGCTTGGCGCCGTCCTTGCACTGCTCCAAAAACGCATCGCTGACGTGGCGCTGCTCATATTCGCTCTGATTTTGCAGCCAATAGGCCAAGTAATCGATGACGCTCTTGTCCGAGACGAACTGGTCGTGCTCGGCCTCCAGACGCAGCTTGCGCGTCAAGGCCTCCTCGCGGATCTTGCGCCGGTCGGCGGAGTCGACGCCGCGCCACGAATCGCGGCCGCGGTCGCGCAGGACCAACGGGATGGTGTCAGCTAGGTAGGGGCAATTGAGCTGCGCAGCGAGGGCTTTGGCCAGCGTGGTTTTGCCGCTGCCGGCCGAACCGACGATGGCGATGCGCATGGGAACTCCAGCGAATTGGGATGGCGACCGCCGACGACAACGATCGCCGTCATTGTGGGCCAAGGGTCTTCGCGGAGCAACCGTGCCGGAAACCGCTCCACAGCACACCGATCCGCAACGCCCAATGCTCGTCGAGCCTCCGATCGCACGCTGTCCGCCGATGTGCGACAATCCGCCGCCGCGGCCTGCTCGGTCGCCAAAATCGGTGGCGCAAGACCTACATGCAACAACTAGCTCTCGTAACAGGCACGCCCGGCTGGCTCGGCTCGCGGCTGGCGCAGTGGCTGCAGGCGGGCGGGTTGGACGACAATCTGCCGCGGCAACCCGGTTTTGCGGTGCGGTGTCTAGTGCAGCCGGGCCAAGACGCCACGGCTCTGCGCCAGATGGGCGTCGAAGTGGCCAGCGGCGACTTGCGTGACCCTCCAAGCTTGCACAGCTTCTTGCGTGACTCTGCCGGCGCGGTGCTTTTCCATTGCGCCGGTCTGATTCACCCTGCACGGATCGCCGACCTGTACGAGCTGAACTTTGTGGGCACCCAAAACCTGGCCGCGGCTGCCCAAATCGCCGGTGTGCGGCGCATGGTCTACGTGTCCTCCAATAGTCCCGCCGGCATCAATCCGCATCGCACGGCGTTGTTTGACGAAATGAGCGAGGATCGGCCGTTTCTCAACTACGGTCACAGCAAACGTTTGGCCGAGAGCGTGGTGCACCGCATCGCCGCTCTAGGGGTGATGGAAGCCGTGGTGGTGCGCCCGCCGTGGTTCTACGGTCCCGGTCAACCGGCCCGCCAGACCTTGTTTTTTCAGATGATTCGCGCTGGCAAAGCGCCGCTAGTCGGCGACGGCAGCAACTTGCGTTCCATGGGTTACGTGGACAACGTCTGTCAAGGCATGGACTTGTGCGGGCGCACTGCCGGCATCAACGGTCGAACCTATTGGATTGCCGATGAGCGCCCGTATCCGATGCGCGAAATCATCGATACGGTGCAGGCCGTGCTGGAACGGGACTTCGGCCTGCCGTGCAGTTCCAAGCGCCTGCGCTTGCCCCACTTGGCGTCCACTGTGGCCCACTCTTTGGATCGCGCGCTGCAGTCGCTGGGCCTGTACCATCAGAAAATCCACGTGTTGTCGGAAATGGACAAGGACATCGCCTGCAGCGTCGGCCGCGCCCAGGCCGAGCTGGGTTTCGCCCCGCAAGTCAGCTTAGAAGAGGGCATGCGCCGCAGCATCGCCGATGCCTTGCAGCGCGGCGTTCGAATTTAGAGCATTAAATTCCGCGGCTTTGCTTTCATGCAATCCAGTGGGATCAAGGCTGGCTATCGGTGACACGGGTGATTTCGGGCCACACTTCTGAATTAGTTAGGTATTCCACTGAGACGACGTAGGGTGCCATGCACTGGCTAGTCACCGGCGGCGCCGGATTTTGTGGTCGGGCTATCGTGAGCGGCTTGCTGCAAGCCGGCGAGCGTGTGCGGGTGTTCGACATCGCGCCGTGTTCCATTGCTGGCGCTCAGGCTGTCCAAGGGGATGTCCGCGATTTTGCTGCAGTGCACCGCGCCATGGCCGACACGCGTTGGGTGATTCATGCTGCCGCCGCGGTGCCCCTAGCGCGCAATCGGCAACTGTTCGCCAGCGTCAATGTGGAGGGCACCCGCAATGTGCTGCGGGCGGCCGCCGATCACGCTGTGGCCAAAGTAGTGGTGGTGTCCTCAAGCGCCGTGTATGGGGCTCCTGCGGAGCTGCCAGTGACCATGACCAGCGAAGCGCAGCCTCTGGAGGCCTATGGCCGCTCCAAGCTGGCCGCCGACCAACTGGCGCACCTGTATGCCGATGCCGGCCTGCCAGTGGCGGTGGTGCGGCCGCGCACGGTGCTGGGCCCGGGCCGCCTCGGGCTGTTCTCGCTGTTGTTTGACTGGGTGCGCCGCGGCAGACCGGTGGTAGTGGTGGGCGATGGCGCCGCGGTGTACCAGTTTGTCCACGCCGATGATTTGGCCCGACTGTGCGTGGCTGCGGCCCATTGCCCGCACGCGGGGCCGTTTCTAGCCGGTTCGGCGCGGCCAATCGCCTTGCGTTCGCTGTTGCGCGGGCTGTGCGATCACGCGGGGACGGGCAGTCGCCTGCTGCACCTCCCCGACTTCGGCGTGCGCACGGCGCTGCGGATGGCGGCGGCACTGCCGTTGGGGGTGGTGGCGCCGTACCACGCGCGGCTGTACGGTCGGCCACTTTCTTTTGATATCACCCAGACTTGCGCGCAGTTGGTCTGGCAGCCCGTCCATTCGGATGGCGAAGCGCTGCGGCAAAGCTATGACTGGTTCGTGCAGCATGGCAGCGACCACGGCGATTCGGTGCACACGCGGCCGTTGGCCAGCGGCTGGTTAGGGTTTTGGTAGTCTGTCGCTGAAATAGTGAGCAACATCAAGATTTTGCGCGGACATTCGGCGCGCAACTGCGGCTTGGTGCCTGTCCCCCACCCCGGCGCTCGACGACTGATTCAGTTGACTGGCGGGGATAGCCTCACGGCGCCTGCAACTGGACCACCGGCACCTTCGGCCCCATCGACAACTCGCAACTCTGCAAACCCCAGTACAGTTCGCCGTCGATAACAGGATCGAGTGTGCGCCCTTGCAACGGCACAACTTTAACGTGTTTCACTTGTCGCTGCACGTAGTTGTCAATGCTCATTGTCTTGCCTGTGGCCATCCGCGGCAGGTTTTTCAGCACATCCAGGGGACTCAGATCGCCACACTGGACGTGCAGGTGCTCGCCGGTATGAGCAAGCGGAAAAAATCGAAACATATTCTTGATATTGATATCGATCGCTCCAATATCCAGATCGCGGAACACGGCAATTGGCAGTTTTTCGCCGTCGAGCCACACCTCAGCCGGGATACCTTCAAACACCGGTTCGCCAAAGTAGCGCCAACCCACCGGCATCGGCACCCAACTCAGTAGCGGTGTGCGCGACGCCTGTGAACTCAAGATCTTGGCCACCAAAAAAGCGATCCCCGGCCCATCTTGGCGATCGTGGGCATAGAACTTATCAAAGAAGCGCTGACTGATGCCGGCCACCGCGGTGGCAAACCCAAGTTTTTCAAAGGGTTTGCCCGGAAAGTCGGCGTTGGGCCCGTAGGTCCCGCGCAGGTCAAAGGTCGGCAAGCGCACAATCTTGGGGGCCCCGCCGCTGTCGATCAAGCGCACCAATTCGGGCAGCAACTGATCGCAACCGCCGATGACCTCGGCTTTGCGGCCGACAAAGTCGATGGTGCCGGCGTTAGTTGGCAAGATCGCTGGCCAATTGGCAGTGTTGTCCTTGTCCAAAACCTGCCAGATGGTGTTCATCAGCCAGTGAAAGGCCCCGTCGCCACCATCGGCCACGAAATAGCGTATCCCGGCCGCCAAGAACTCGCGCACCACATTGGCGATCGCGGTCACGTCCTGGGTGCGCCGCACCAGCCCCAAGTCGCCGACCACCGCACGCATCTGCTCATAGCGCTGTGGATTGGCTCGATTTTTCTGGCTATTGGGATTAGTGACGACCCCGATCACCGGCGCACTGGCACTGTTGCTCATCGGCCCTTGGCTGCCGACTGGCTGAAGCCGACCCACACAGCAAAGCCGAGGCCGCGACGGCCGTCAAGCAGGCTCGAGGTGCCCAACAAAGGTGTGTCGTCTGGCGCAGATCCACGCAAGACCTTGCGCGCGGCGGGGCGACGCCTATTTTGGCACCCCGCCAGTTCCTTGGCGGCACAGGCGCGGCACCGATGAAAGAATGGATCGAAGCGACCTTGGCCCAGGCGTTTGCCGGCGCCCAGATTTCCGTTACCGACACCACCGGCGGCGGCGATCACTTTGAAGTTGAGGTGGCCGCCCCTCAGTTCGTCGGCCAGTCCATGATCGTCCAGCACCGCGCGGTGTATGCAGCGCTCGGTGAGCGCGTTGGCTACGAAATCCACGCGCTCGGCCTCAAGACGCGGCCGCTCGCCCAACCAGCAGTCTAGGAGCGTGTCGAAGTATTCCGACTCGCTCCTAGCGCCGTCTGGCTAGACGGCGGCAACTGTCCGAAACTGCACGAATTTGATTCGGCCAGTTCTCCGGGCAGTTCTTGGACAGTTGAGAATATCTGAATGGCTAGGAGCCTGTCGAATCGTAATAGATTCATTGTGTATAACCTGATAGACATTTCATAACCGATTGATTTCCGACAGGCTCCTAGGGACCTAACCCAGCTAAGGCTTTAACGGAAAGAACTGCCAACCAAAAGTGGAGCGGCGAGACGCCCCGGGCGCACGCTCGCGACCCACAAAACAAGCAAGGAGACGCCGAGCAAATCTTAGTTGATCGGCTCTCTAGGAGAATCGCAGATGCGTGATGTTCAAAAAGAAATCGACGAACTCGTTCACTCAAAGCCGGTCGTGCTGTTCATGAAAGGCACGCCCGCCATGCCCATGTGCGGATTTTCGGCGCGAACCGTCGAGGCCCTCAAGGCCTGCGGCGTGGCGTTTTCAACGGTCAATGTCCTGCAAGATCCGGACATTCGCGAGGGCGTCAAGCAGTACGGTCAGTGGCCGACCGTGCCGCAGTTGTACGTCAAGGGCGAATTGGTCGGCGGCTGTGACATCACCGTTGACCTGTACCAAAACGGCCAATTGGAGCCGATGCTCAAGGCGGCGGTCGCCGAGACCACTGCCGCCTAGACTACTGCCGCCTAGACTACTGCCGCCTAGACTACTGCCGCCTAGACTACTGCCGCCTAGACTACTGCCGCCTAGGCTACTGCCGCCTAGACTACTGCCGCCTAGGCCACTGCCGCCGAGCCCAGTGCCGCCGAGCCCAGTGCCGCCTAGGTTCGGGTGGCTCGCGCTGTAGTGTTTAAGGACTGCAACTAGTTATCCGCCGACACCGGCCAATTCGCCGGCGCAAGTGGCAGCGTAGAGAACGTTCCCGTCTGGCGCCGGGCGGCGGGGTGAGCCTGAGGCGTCTTGGCTCTGGCTGGATTGTACAGCAGTTCCAGACGCTTCACCCGCGTGTCGTCGGCTTCCAACACCCGGAATGTCAGCTCGCGCCAATGCATCTCGGCGCCGACTGCTGGCAAATGGCCGATTTGCTCGACGACGAAGCCGCCAACGGTAGTAGACTCCATTTCGGGCAATTCCAAACCGAAAGTGTCTGCAAGTTCGCGCAGTTCAGTGTCGCCATCCAGCGTCCACTTACTCGCAGCGGTCTGGACGATCGCCACTTTGGGCTCGTCATATTCGTCGTAAATATCACCGACCAATTCTTCGATCACGTCCTCTAGCGACACGATGCCTTCGGTGCCGCCGTGCTCGTCGGTAACGATCGCCAAGTGCATCTTCTTGCTCTGAAAGGCCTTGAGCGCGTCGATCGCCTTCATAGTCGCCGGTAGCCGCATCGGTTGGTGCAAGTGGTCAGCCAACCGAAACAACCGCGGTTTGTTCGAAAAGGGGTCGTAGGCAATCTTGGGATCGAACAAGTCCTTGGTGTAGAAAAAACCCACGATCGCGTCCGGCGTCTTGCTGTAGACCGGATAGCGCGACCAGCGACTGCCACGCACTTCGGCCAGCACTTCCTCGCGCGTGGCGTCGATCGGCAAGGCGGCCATTTTGGTGCGCGGGGTCATGATCATCGTCAGCGACGTCTCCGACAACTTGAACACGCCCTGCAAAATGTCGCCTTCATCTTCGGGCAAGCTGCCAGATTCGTTGCCCATTCGCACCATGTCTTCAATCTGCGCTTCGGTGACCTCATTGGCCGTCGGCAGCGAACCGCCACCCAGCCGCCGAACGATGAACATGGCGGCCCAAATCATGACTTGAGAGAACCACCGCGTCGACCGGTGAAAAATCCACACCACATGCATCGGCTGCAAGAACCAATCCGGGTGGTGCTTGGCCAAAGTCTTGGGAGCAATTTCGCAGGCAATCAGCAGCACAGCGCCCAATGCGGTCACTGCCGCAGCCAGCACCCAGTCGGTCACTCCGTTCGACAAGCCGTAACGGACACACAACGACAACGTCAGAGAGGTGGCGATCGACGACGCCGCGACCGAAGACAACGTGTTGCCGGTCAGCAGAGTCGTTAATACTTCCGAAGGCTTATGTAGCCACAACTGCAAAAAACCGTCGGGGCCGTGATGGCTTTCCAGCAATTTCTTGATGCGCATTTCGCCCATCGACATGATCGCGGTCTCTGTTCCGGCAAACAGGAAGCAGGTAACCAGCGAACCAATGAGCAGGAGCACGGACAGCGTCAGGCCGTCGTTGAGCGCAGCGACCGTAGTTGTCGCTAACAGGGGTTCAGGATCCACAAGTGGGAGCGCCTCAGAGCGCAGTCGTCGCGAAGTTGCGTCGTCGGCCAAAGTCTAGCCGATTTTGGAGCCTGAAGCAAAGGGTTTTGCGGCGTTGCCCAGCCTGTCGCAAAAAAGAGATGTATTTTCAAAGGGGTTTAGCGACGTTGGCCGAAGGCAGACCGCGCTGCAAAAAGCAGTTCACCGCTGCGAACTAACTCGGTCGCTGTGGCAATATCTGGATACAAAACACGATCTTGCTCCATCAGGCTCACTCGTTGCCGCAAAACTTGCCACGCCGCGCCCGTCGCCGGAGCCGGTTGCAAGGGCGCGCGTTGGTCGATGCCCTGCGCCGCACAAAGCAACTCAATTGCCAGGACAGTCTCGCAGTTAGCCACGACTTCGGCCCAGCGACGGGCGGCAATCGGCCCCATCGACACGTGGTCTTCCTTGTTGGCCGAGCTGGGAATCGAATCAACCGAGGCCGGCATACACAAACCTTTACTCTCACTCACTAATGCTGCCGCCGTCACTTGGGCAATCATAAAGCCCGAGTTCAAGCCACTGTTGCGCGCCAAGAACGGGGGCAAGCCAGAATTGAGCGTAGGATTGACCAGTTGCTCAATGCGCCGCTCCGACATCGAGGCCAAACTGACCAACGCCAGCCGGGCGACATCGCAGGCAATCGCCACCGGCTGACCGTGAAAATTGCCGCCTGACAAGATGGTAGTATGGGTGGCGTCACCACTTTCATTTTGAAAGATCAGCGGATTATCAGTGACGGCATTGATTTCGACTTGCAGCGTGCCGCGAACAAACTGCAGGGCGTCGCGCACCGCCCCGTGCACTTGCGGCATGCAGCGGATCGAGTACGGGTCTTGCACCTTGCGATCGGCCGGTCCGGCATGGCTGGCAATCAGCGGGCTGTCGGCCGTCAAAGCTCTCAGATTAGCTGCACTTTGCAGCGCGCCCGGATGCGGCCGCAGCGCAACGATGCGGGCGTCAAAGGCCTTATCGGTAGCCAGCAGCGCCTCTACCGCCATGGATCCAGTCAAGTCCGCGCAATCGCATATGTTTTGCGATCGATCCAACGCCAATACCGCGATCGCGGTCATCGCCTGGGTGCCATTGATCAGCGACAAACCTTCTTTGGCCTGCAAGGCGATCGGCGCAATCCGCGCTTGCTGCAGCGCTTGGGCCCCGGTCATAGCCACGCCGCCGATCTCCGCTTGCCCTTCGCCAGTCAAGACCAGCGCCAAATGCGCCAGCGGCGCCAGATCGCCCGACGCCCCGACCGAACCCTGCGAAGGGATCAGCGGGTGCAGGCCAGCATTTAGCATTTCACACAGTGTATCAATCACTTGTGGCCGAACGCCACTGTGGCCGATCGCCAGCACTTTGGCCCGCAGCAACATCATTGCCCGCACCACGTCGGTCGGCAGTAGTGGTCCAACCCCGCAGGCGTGCGAGCGAATCAGATTAGTTTGCAACGCGGCGATTTGGTCGTCGGCGATCACCACCTCGGCCAGCGCGCCAAACCCGGTATTGATGCCGTAGCGCGCGATCGTGTGGTCGCGGACAAACGCCTGCACCACCGCGTGCGCGGTTTGGACCTTGGCGCGGCCCTCGCTGCCCAGTTGGACCACAACCTGTTGACGGGCAACCGCAACGACGTCGTCCAGTTGCAGCGGATGGGAAAGATCGAGGGTGTCCATGCTGCCAACTGCGCCACGGGGCACTAGGCCGCCAATTTACCACGCGCAAACCGATTGCGGGACTGTACCGCTGCGTTTCTGCGTTTCGCTACTGAGCTGACCAATTCTGGCCACACGGTCGAGAATTACGGAACAATACTGGAGCGGCTTGACGCCCCAGGCGCAAGCTCGCCACCCACGAAACCAGCAATGAGACGCCGCGCAAATTCGATTTAGTCGGCTGTCTAAGAGCCTGTCGGAAATTAATCGGTTGTTAAATGTCTATCAGGTTATACACAATGAATCTATTACGATCCGACAGGCTCCTAGCCATTCAGATATTCTCAACTGTCCAAGAACTGCCCGGAGAACTGGCCCAATCAAATTTGTGCAGTTTCAGACAGTTGCCGCCGTCTAGCCAGACGGTCCTAGGAGCGAGCCGGAATACTCCGACACGCTCCTAGGGCCGGGCTTGGAGCACAATTTTGCCGACCACCCGGCCGCCCTGGCTCAAATCATGGGCTTTTTGGGCATCGGCCAACGGCAGGCAATGGGCGATCAGGACTTTAACTTTGCCCTCGGCCACCGCTTGCACCAACGGCAGTAAATGCTGGCCGTCGGGGGCGCCCAAGATGGCTTTGCTCTGGAATGGCGGCACGGCAATTTGCAGCATACTTTCCGCTTTATCCCCAGCGACCATGATGTGGGCTCCATCCTTGGTCAGCAACTTGCGGCAATGGGCCGCCGGATAGCTGCCGACGCCATCGACAATGACGTCATAGGGGCCATGGGCCTGCGCGGCGAGCAGCGGGTCGCCTGCGGTGTAGTCCAACACGATGTCGGCCCCCAAGTCTTTGACCAGTTGGACATTTTTTGCAGAGCACACCCCCGCCACCAAGTCCGCATTGAGCACATGCTTAGCGATCTGCACCGCAAACTGGCCGACACCGCCCGAAGCGCCCAGCACCAGCACCTTTTTTCCAGCACTGATCGGGCAATACTGGGTCAGCGCCATGTGCGCGGTCACCCCGGCCACCGGCAAGCAGCCGGCAATGTCCAAGGGCACCGAATCGGGCAGCTTGCACAGCTGATCGGGGTACACAATCACGGTGTCCGCGTAGCTGCCGCGTTGACCCCGCGAAAAATTGCTGCCACCGACTACGCGGTCGCCCACCGCAAATGTGGTGACGTCGCTGCCGATGGCCTGTACGACGCCCGCGAAATCGACGCCGATGACTACCGGCGGTTTGGGGCCGCGGATCGCCCCCAGTGCCCGCGCGGCGAAACGCAGCGGCCCGGATTGCCGCATTTTCCAATCCACCGGATTGACGCCGATAAAGTGCACCGCCACCACTACTTGTTTGCGGCCCGGAACTGGCGTCTCCAGCTCCATTCGCACCAGAGGTTCACCTTGTTTCCACGACTTACTGCCCATCACGATCATGCTATCCCCTTGTCTGGATCAGCGCGCTGGTGCCAACCATTTCTGGTTGAGCCAACCCGCTTGACCCGTCGCGCACACCTGTGCCCAAATCCAGCGACCTTGGCGGCTACCGTAGCCGACGCGGGTGCCATCCGAAAGTTTCGCTAGTAATTTTGAGTCATTTCGCGGCTGGTCGCGCAACGCCAAGTACGGTGCCTCGGCATCGGCCGCGGTGCCTTGGACCACCCACGCCCCGCGCTGGCACAAGTCGGCCAATTCCGGTGCCCGTGGCGGTTTGCTGGCCACTGGTGGTGCCGACGGCAGTGCCGGTTGCAGTGCCGGTTGCAGTGCCGGTTGCAGTGCCGGTTGCAGTGCCGGTTGCAGTGCCGGTTGCAGTGCCGGTTGCGCAGGCTCATTCGCCACCCGCGATTGAGCGCTGACGGAACTCGCACCGACCCCAGCTGGGATCGCTACTCGGGCTGGGATCGCTACTCGGGCTGGGATCGCTACTGGGTCCGCTACCGCTGCGACTACCGGACCCAGCTGCGGCCTTGCCGCCGCGACAACCTCGGCCGCCTCACCAGCGCGGATTGGAGCAGCGACCGCGCCTGCCGCCTGGGATTCGTCGCTGTGCGCGACCGCTGCACTGGCGACAGGGACTACTGCCGGCGCGTCGGCAACCTCAAGCGCGCCGCCACTAGACTCACTTGCCGGCGTCTGGCCCACCAACCGCCACGCCGCCGCGCTGCCCGCCAGAGCCGCAGCCAGCAACGCCACTGGGCCAAACCAGCCTGTTGCCTTGCGGATCGCGGGCTGCCGGGCTGTCGACCGTTGCGCCACTGGCACCGGCCCCACCGCCGTGTGCGCGGTCTGCGTCTGGCGGGTGTCGGTGCGCGTCGCGTCGCTTCGAAGCTGACCGAAGGGCTTATGCAACGCAATACTGACGCTCGGTCGGGGCGCTGAACCGCCGCTGTGCGTTGCGCCGACAACGACCCCTTCGTCGAGCACGGCCACTTCGCTGGCTCCAAGAACTTCACTTGCATCAACTACTTCGCTGGCGACGAACTGACTGCCGCCAGCGGTCTGCGAGCCGGTGGCCAGATCATCCACGGCAATGAGCTCTTCGTCGGGAATCTGCGGCAGGGCCAACGCTGCGCGATCTTGCGGCAACTCCAGCACTGTTTGCGAGGTGGGCCGTTGGCGGCGATGGGCGGATTCGCCGGCAACCGCAACGACCGGCGCGGGGTCGCTTGCGCCATCTTGCGCGGCAAGCGCAACAAAACCGTCGCTATAGGTTCGGGTGTGGCGGCGACTGCGCTCAGTGTCCGAACTGATGCCCGCAGGCGTGGTCTTGCTGTCAGGTTCGGTCATGGCCGCGGCGCTCGTTCTTTCGTTCTTTGGCGGCGCCAACTTAGGCCGCTGCTTACCTGCCGTCAACGCCAATTAGCCTGCAGTCGGCGGCCGCCGCAACCCCAGCTTGTGCATGACCGCCAGCAGATCAGCCCACACTTCCCTTTTCTTGGCGGGATCGGCCAGCACGTCCGCCAGGCTCCAAGTCGCCCGCGCCGGCGTGTTGCGCACCGTGTGCCACTGTCCACGCAAATTGGCGAGCTCGACATCGTGACGCAGCAGGAACCGAGCGGCAGGTTCGCCTAAAATAACCAGCACTTGTGGGTTGATCGCTTCCCACTGTTGCCGCAACCAAGGACTGCAAGCCGCCGCCTCCGACGGCAACAGCGCGCTGTCCGTGGCCCCACGGCACAAGCACAAGTGGGTCAACCACACCTCATCGCGGTGCAAGCCCATGGCTGCCAACATGCGGTCGAGCAATGCGCCCGCTTCGCCTTGCATCGGTTTGGCCGCCTTTTCATCGGCTTGGTCAGGAGTTTCGGCCACGATAAACAGTTTTGCCGTGACGCTGCCTGTCCCCGCGACCGCCCGCAGACGCCCGTGATGGCGAGGACAGCGCACGCAGGCGTTGGCGCGCCCAAACATGTCATGCAGCTGGTCGCGAACTTGCTGACGCCGGGTGGTCAAGGCGGCGGTAATGGCACCCGCAGAGGCAGCCGGCAACAGCGAGGGCTGCGGCAGCGGTTGGCTCAAGCGCGGCGAAGGAGCGGCAAGGGCACTACCAGTGACGGCAGCCGTGGTCAGGGCAGGCTGAGGCGCGGTGGTGGGCAGTGTCAGCGCAGTGGTGGGCATTTTCGGCGCAGTGGTGGGCATATTCGGCGCAGGGCGCTCGATCGGTGCAGCCTGAATCCGCTGCACGGCGTCAATGCCGCCATAGCGGGCGTGGCGCAAGGCTGCGGCAATCTGGCTCAACAGCAGCGCGGGATTGGCGCTGTCCGCTTCGAACTGGGCTTGGGCTAGCTCGGCGCTCACCTTTTCTAAACTGGTGACCTCCGAACCGGTCGCCACCGAACCGGTTGATGTAGGCGTGGGGGCGATGGGAGAGGCGCTAGTCACGCCGCGAATGGTCGGCGGCGCCGTCGGCAGCGTCAAGTCAGCGTTGCGCTCGGGGGCCTGCGCGGGTTGCTTGTGTGGATTGCCGCTGCAATCTTGCACCAGTTCGCCTCCTGTGCTACAAGGCCGCCGCCTCTGCTGGGCTTGGTTTCCCTGCTGGGCCCGCGACTGCGGGCGGCACACTAAGCGCCGAAAATGCCTCAAAAAAACGGAGAACGAATCATGAAGACACGGTTTAACCTCGGCGCAGCTGCTGCGACGCTTTGCATGATCGCGGCGCCCTGCATGATCGCGGCACCCGCTTTGGCGACCGATTCGCGCATCAACGGCTTGTCGGCTGGCAGCTTGGAGCTGACTCCGTCTATGGGCTTTAACGAAAAGACGATCACCATCGACGATACAGCCAACATCTACCTGATGCCGCAGTTCTTGCCCATGTACAAGAACAGCGTCGACTCGGATGCGACCAGCGGTGCTACGTACGGCACCATGAACGTGCGCTATGCGCTGTCCGACGACGCCGTGCTGCTGATTTTCGGCAAAAAGTCGGCGTGGCTACCTGTCGTCAACGTCCAGTCGATCGGCGGGCGCACGGCGCTCAAGGCCAGCAGTTTCGGTCAGTCGTCGGTCGACCCGACCAACCACCTGATTGGCGTCGGCTTTGGCATGAAAGCCGGAGAATCGCTGCGTTTGGGCACCCACTTGTCGCTGGCCGGCAACAAGGGCGAAGGCGACGCCAGCCATGAAGACAACAACTCGTTGTTCGATTTTGCCGCGGGCATTGGGTTTGACCTCAATGAAACCAACAGCTTGGACTTCGGCTTGAGCCTGCGCTCGGGCTCGTTCACCAAGGACGAAGCCAAAGACGGCAAAGTGTTGTACGAGTCCAAGGGTCTGTTTGGCCTCAACTTGGTCGGTCGCGGCAAGTTCCAAGTGCATCAAATTGCGCGCATCGTCCCGTTTCTGGCGCTGGCTTATGACGCCCGCGCCGTGCAGGAAGGTCCGCAGATTACCCCGCCCAATACGGTCGCTCTGTATGGCCACACGATTAATCTGGCGTTCAATGCCGGCGCCGACTTGGCGATTCAGCCGGTCGACGGCGTGTTGATTCAGCCGGGCGTTGGCTTTGGTGTCGTGCAGTCCAACGTCAATGGCAACACCGATCGCTCGCCCAACTGGGATCAGGAAAACTCGGCGCGTCGACTTTTCCACTATGGATTCGCTGCCGAAGCCAAGGCGTTTGATTGGATGGTGTTGCGCTTGGGCGCTCGCCAGACCATCGTCCAAGACGACTTCGCCGCCACCAAGAAACAACCCCCCGGCGGTGGCGCTTCGGCCGACGTCGACGGAGAGGCCCATAAGTCCAAGGTGATTAACAAGGTCACCACCGGCATGGGCTTCAAGCTGATGGGCTGGCAATTGGACGTCAATGTCGATCCGACCTACTACAACAACGGCTTGTACGCCGCCACGGGCAAAGAAACCGGCAACTGGGGCGTCGACTGGGCGTTGTACTACGCGTGGTAAACCCGATCTGACCGAACACCACAGGGCCTTCGCGGAGTTAGGGCCCGTGCAAAATCAAACCGATTTTGCACTTGGGCCCACTGCTTGTTTGGTGGGTCGCTAACTCGCGGCTTTGCAAGCCGACTCGACGCTCCGTTCCTGTCGCGGATCGATCGAGTAATTCTTGCACGGGCTCTTAGACTCACCGCGAAGGCTCTTGTGCTTTTGGTGGCCGTTTTGCCCGATTCTGGTGACAGCCTAGCCGCAACGCTACTCGCTCAGCTGCAAACGGCACAGGCAGGTCGGTCGGGGCCACAAGTCGGTTGGTTCTGCTTTAGGCTCCACCCTCACTGGACTCGGCCCCAAAGCGGAACAACTGGGCCGCTGACCGTGTTGCACGTCGCGGTGGCGATAGGCAAGGTGTAGCCGCCCAGCCAGCCCGGCCGCGGACGCAACGAGAGGCAAATGGCGATGCAAACTTGGTATTCGTATGCGATCTGTGCGCTGACGGCGATGGCCGCCGGCTGCAGTCGACCCCAAGCGCCGCCGGCTGTACCAGTTCCCGCGCCGATGGCAGCGACGGACCCAGCATCTGCAGCCCAAGCGCCGACGCCCACAGCGGAACCCGCGCCAGCGACCGCGGAAGGACAGGCGTCTGCCGCCGCACCCATGGCTGCGATCGGTCCAGTTGCCGCAGTCAATGGTCGCGATATTAGCGCCGCCGCGTTCAACGCTGAACTGGACAAGCTGGTCGGCGCCGGTGCGCGTATCCCCACCGATCGCTTGCGCCGGATTGCGCACAACATCATCAGTCGGTTGGTGGAGAGCGAGCTGCGTCAGCAGGCGATTGCGGTCAACGGCATTTCGCTGACCCAGTCCGAGGAAGATGAGTCATGGCGCGAGTTTACCCAGCGATTTGTCGACGACGCCGGCAAGCTCGACGAAGAACGCATGCATACTGAGCTGCGCAACGCCCGCAGTTCGGTCGCCCAAGTCAAAGACCACCTTAAGCAACAGGCGCTGGGCAAGAAACTGGTGGAAAAACTGGGGCGCACCGACGTGTCCGAACAAGAAATGAAGGCTTTTTACGACGAGAACCCGTCGGCGTGGGTCGAAATGGCCTCGCGCGATGTGCGGGCGATTTTGGTGCGGGTCGGCGCCGAAGTGCCCAAGGCCGAAAAGGACAAGGCCGAAAGCAAGGCTAAAGAGGCTCATGAGGCACTCAAGGCCGGCGGCGATTTTGAGTTGCTGGCCAAGCAGTACGGCGACGGTGCTCAGCCGCCTTTGCATTTGGTGCGTAATTCCGGTCAGCCGGAGTTGGAAAATGTCGCTTTTGAACTCAAGGTTGGCGAAATTGCCGCGCCGGTGCTGACGCGCTGGGGCTGGTACGTCCTGCGCTTGATTGAGAAAAACGAACAGCGCAACAAGCCGTTTGTCGAAGTGCGGCAGGAAATTCGCAAAAGCATCTTGGCCCGCAAGACCTACATGGAAGAGCGCAGAATTATGCAAGAACTGCGACGCAAGGCTAACGTCGTCGAGAATTTGCCCTTCTAAACAGCCGCGCAAATGAGATTTGCTCAGCGTGTCCTGCTTGCTTTGTGGGTCGCTGAAGCGGTTGACATACTGCCTCGTTCGCGCGACTGTCCGCCCGCACCGGCCTGCCCGTCGGTCGCTGGAGGCCGCCGTGCCCTGCATCCATGTGCCGCATCGCTGGTGTGCCGTTGTGGTGGCCTGCACCGCCGCGCTAGCCTGCGCCTGCGAGCCGATCGCCGACCCGCAAGACTACGATCGCGAGCCAGCGCCGATTTTCAAGCGGTCGACTCTGGTTACGCCCGTCGCCGTCAGCGCTCCCGCCAGACTCAAGGTCGTGGCGTGGAACATTAAATACGGTGCCGGCCGCATCCCATTCTGGTTCGACTGTTGGGGCGACCGCTCGCAAATGAGCCGCGCCGAAGTCGACGCCAACATGGCCAAACTGTACGCGGCGATTGGGGAACTGGACCCCGATGTGCTCATCGCCGAAGAAATTGAAGTCAACTCTAGGCGTTCGGCGTATTTCGATATGGTCAAGGGCATCCTAGAAAACACCAACTTGAACTACGCGACGTTCGCCAGCACTTGGAATTCCAAGTACATCGCCAGCGAAGGGGTTGGGCGCATTCATTTGGGTAACGCGATATTTTCAAAGCATAAAATCACCAAAGCGGAGCGAATTCGCCAAGTCGACCGCACCGACCAAGATGCGCTGACTTCCATGTTCTACCTCAAACGGGCTTTGGGTCGGGCGGAAATCGAAATTAAAACCGGGACCAAAGTCGCAATTTGGGCGGTGCATAGCGAGGCGTATGACAACGACGGTACCAAGAAAAAGCAGATCGAGCATATCGACGAGCTGTTGAAAAAAGAGCCCCTACCGTTCATGGTCGGTGGCGATTTCAATGAGTTGCCGCCGATCGCGGTGCGCAAACACGGCTTTATGGACGAGCGCGAGAAGGCGGTATGCAGCGCCGATTTTGCTCAGCCGCCGTACACCCCTGAAATTATGCAAAGGTTTTACGACAATTACGTCGCCGCCATCGCACTGGACCGCTACGGCAAGAGCGAACTTGAGCAAAAACGCTTCTTTACCCACTCGGTGTTGGGGCCTGACGAAGTGAACGACAAAGGCGAAAAAGGCTTTTGGAATCGCACCCTCGACTACTTATTCGCCAGCAAAGGTACCTCGTGGGTCATCGGGTCCACCGACGTCGCTCAGCAAAAGGGCCAAAAAATTGGCGGCGACAACGGCATTGGGCCAGTGCTAACCACCGATCCGGTGCGGTTAAGCGATCACGCCCCCGTCGTCGGCACTTGGGAGGTGCCGTGATGGTTGCGCGCATCGCTTGGACGACGCTGATTGCGCTGCTGGCCAACACCGGGATCGCGCGGGCAGACTCGTTTAACTACACGCACTTGCAGCCGCGGGAAACGGCCAAGGTGCTGGCGCCGGGTGAATGGCAAGTCGGCGTGTTCAATCCCCTGCGCTTGGGGCTGGACTGGTTGGAAGTCGACGTCCATCCGCTATTGTTGCTGGCGGCGCCGCAAGTCGATGTCAAAATCCCGCTGACGGCAAGCCTGCCCGACGCTTGGCAATGGACGGCGCAAGTCGGGTTGGGGGTGCCGACGCTGGGGTGGCGGTTGGCCAAGCCGTTTGGGCTGGCTGGCGATCTGGTGCCGTCGTGCAAAGTTGCCGAACATGCCGCCGCAAGTGCTGCGAGTTGCCAGCGGCCGGGCTGGCTCATTGTGCCCAAGGTAGGCGTGTGGGCCAGTCGCGAGTTTGGCCACTCTGCGGCAAGTGACGGCTATTCGGTGCTGACGCTGCACGCTGAAATTGCTTCAGGTTTTTCCTTTTCGGGCCAAGCTGCGCCGCCTCTGGATGCGTGGGCGCCAGTGGATATACAACTGGCACCGTACGTGGGGCGCACCCGGGCGCAACTGCGGGTGGCTTACGACCAATTGCTGATGCCCTGGCTGCGGTTGCGCGGCGAACTAGGTGGCTACTGGATCAGCCGACCGGTGGGCGACGATGCGTTGTCGACACTGACCGCCAGTGTTTACGTCGGCCTAGACGCGCGGATTACGGCCCATACTCGTCTCACCCTAGGGGCGATGGCCTATGACATCGACCGCCATCAGCAGAAAACGGAAAAAACTTCTGAAGGATTCGATACTTACACGTATGTGCGTTCCCGCGAAGTGTGGCCTACGCTCGATTTCATTTGGTCGTACTGACCCCATTGGCCGCGGTCGCTGTTCATGGCTGCAATTCATAAATAACTCGTTCCCTCGCAATATCCAGGGGTTCTGCGCAAGTTGACCGTGCCCAAGCGCGTCGTCGTTATCGGCGGCGGGTTGGCGGGCATGGCTGCGGCGACCATTTTGGCCGAGCGCGGCGCGATTGTGACCGTGGTTGAGCATGAAAACGAACTCGGCGGCCGCGCCCGTGGCTGGTCGGACACCTTGCCCGATGGCACGCCGGTGCAGTTAGAGCGCGGTTTTCACGCCTTTTTTCGGCAATACTACAATCTGCGCGAGTTGTTCAAGCGCTTCGATCCGCGGCTGTCGATGCTGGTGCCGATGGCCGACTACCCGGTTCTAGCGCCGGACGGCCAAGTTGAGCTTTTTGCCGAGATTGCGCGGTTTCCGCCGGCCAAGGTGCTGGCGATGGTCAAGCACAGCCCACTTTTGCGCTGGCACGATATGCTCAAAGTCGGTTTTCGCCATACTTTTGAGATGTTGAGCTACGATCAAACCAAGACCTTTGAGCGCTGGGACCACACCACGGCCGCCCAGTTTTTGGACGCCGTGGCCTTTCCCAAACAGGCGCGGGCGATGATTTTTGACGTGTTTGCACACAGTTTCTTCAATCCACAGACCGAGATGTCGGCGGCGGAGATGCTGCAGTACTTTCACTTCTATTTCACCCACAATCCCGAAGGCCTGACCTTTGACGCCCTCGATCAACCGCTGCATACCGCGATTTGGCAGCCGCTGACCCGCTATTTGCACACTATGGCTACCTAACTGCGGCTGGGTACCGACGCGGTTGCTCTCCAAAAGGACGGTCAAGGTTGGCTAGTGCACACCCGACCGGCGGATGTGGGTCAAGGGGCCCCGACGGAGCCGCTGGCGTGTGACGCGGTCGTGCTGGCCGCGACGGTGACTGCAGTGCGCGACATTGTGGCGGCGTCGGGAGACATCGGCGATGCGCCGTGGCGTGCGGCCTTGGCCAGTCAACGGGCGACTAGTCCCTTTGCTGTTCAACGGTTTTGGTTGGATCGGCCAGTGCGAGCCGATCGGCCCGTGTTTGCGGCAATCGCTGGCGGCGGCATTTTGGACTCGATTGCGGTGTACAACCACGTCGCGGATACCAGTGCGCAATGGGCGGCGGCCACCGGCGGTTCCGAAGTCGAAATCCATGCTTACGCCATGCCAGCGCATTTGACTGCCCAAGACGCGCGTGCACAAATGACCGAGCGGTTGCATCACTTTTACCCAGAGACCAAAGCCGCCAAAGTCGTGCACAGCACCTTTGCATTATCCCAAGATTCACCAGCATTTGCCGCCGGTACCGCCCATTTGCGCCCACGGGTGCATTCGCCCGACCCGACTTTGGCCTTGGCAGGTGACTATACGTGGATTCCGTTGCCGTCGGGCTTGATGGAACGGGCGGTGGCGTCAGGATTCTTGGCCGCCAACTGTCTGCTATCGCACTATAATGTCCGTGGTGAGCCGCTGTGGTCGGTACCGCGCCGAGGCTATCTGGCTGATTGGACCGCGTGAGATTTGACGTCGCCATTGCCGGCGGCGGATTGCACGCAGGTCTGTGCGCGCTTGCGATTCTGCATCGGCGGCCGACCGCGCGCATTTGCCTTATCGAACAGCAAGATACGCTGGGTGGCAACCACACTTGGGCCTGTCACGCTTTGGATGTGCCGCCTGCTGCCGCGCTGTGGTTCGAACCCCTGGTTGTGCGGCGCTGGCCGGGCTTTGACCTGCATTTCTCTGGCGAATCCCAAAGGCTCGCCTTGCCTTACGCGGCGACGACCGGCGATCGCTTACATGACGTCGTCCAGCAAGTTCTGCAGCGCTCGGGCTGCGAACTGCGCGTTGCCACCCGCGTGCAGGCCGTCGCCACCGACCACATTGAACTGACCAGCGGTGAGGAGATCGCCGCCGATTTGGTCCTCGACGGTCGCGGCGCCGGCGCACTGTCTTTGCATGGTACGATTGGCTGGCAGAAATTCGTTGGATTGCGGGTCCGCACCCAGCGCGCCCACCAGCTGGACCAACCGATTCTGATGGATGCGCGCCAACCGCAGCGCGGCGCTTTGCGTTTTGCGTATGTGCTTCCGTGGCAAGCCAATGAACTTCTTGTGGAAACTACGGTTTTCTCCGACCAAGCACAGCTCGACGCCAGCGACTTGCGCCAAGGCTGCACCGACTGGTTGCGCGATAACGGTCACCCCGATGCCGAGCTGGTGGGCGAGCAACAGGGCGTGCTGCCGATGCCCTGTCAGGTTGCGGCTGTCGTTCAGCCCGTTGGGGTGTTGCGCATCGGCATGGCCGGCGGCTGGCTGAACGCGGCGACTGGCTACACGTTGCCGATCGGGGTGCGGGTCGCGCAGTGGTTGGCCGAGCGCTCGCCGACCCAGGCGCGCCAGCAGTGGCCGCAACTGCAGGCCGCCCATGCCCATAAGCAACAATTTGCCTGCTTGCTCAACCGGTTGCTGTTTGAGCACACGCCGCCGGATCAGCGCCACCACGCCTTGCGACGCTTTCATCGGCTCGATTCCGGTTTGATTGCGCGATTTTACGCGATGCAGTGGACTGCCGCCGACCGTGCACGCCTGTTTAGCTGGCCGCCGCCTCAAGGGGTGCGAGTGATGGCAGCGCTGGCCGAAGTGGCTGACTACCTAGGTCGGCGGGCACTGCGCTAACTATTCAAAACAAAACGGTTTAGTCGCAGATGGGGCCCGAGCGCAGGCAGGGTGGCGGTTAGCGAAGGCTACTGTTTAACCAGAATTCGCCCAGTTCGCGGCGGCACGGCGCAATTGGGCCCCGTCAGCGTCTCGCCACTCAGCACGTCTTTGAGGGCCTCACCGGCAGGCAACCCTTGTAAAGTTACTGGATTATCCCCGCGGTTGACCGCCACCCACACGGTTTGCTTGGCGTCGGTCATCGCCCACAGCCAGCCATCGTCGGTGGTCGCCAGCGTCGTTCGCGTCCCGCGCCGCAGCGCACTGTGGGCCTTGCGGGCTTGACCCAGCTTTTGATGCTGCTCCAGCAACCACTTCTGATTATCGCTTAAGTCCTTGAATTGCATGGGTCGCCGATTGTCCGGATCGCCTGCCCCCGGCAGCCCAATCTCGTCGCCGTAGTACACCAGCGGCACTCCGGGTGACCCGTACAACACCGTCATCGCCACAGCCACCCGTTGATAGGCGCTGTTTTCGGCAACAAGCGTCGGGGTGTTGAAAAACGCATTGTCTTTGCCCACATCCCACACGTTGCTATACAGCGGTTTGTCTTGAGCGTAGTGGATAATGCGTGGCAGGTCGTGATTGCCAGCGAAGGTCGACATCAGCGCGGTCGGTCCGTAAAAACTGTCGTTGGCGGTGACAAACTTGTGCAAATTCTGCATCTTGCCTTGGCGCAGCAGCACGACATTGTCCAACACCGCGCGCAGCGGAAAGTCGAACTGACCGTCGAGCTTGGTGCATGGCTCCACAAACGACTTGATAAAGCCCTGATCGCCGGTGTAGGTCTCGCCGACCAGCCAGATGTGTTGACCGCGCTTGGGCTCGACTTCGGTGCTCAGGCGCGCGCGCAGCTCAGTTAGCCAAATGTCTTCAACGTGCTTGATCGCGTCCAAGCGCAGCCCGTCGGCACCTGACTGGTCCATCCACCAAATCACGTTGTCGATCGATGCTTTGCGGGCGACGGCGTTGTCAAAATCGAAGTCGGGCAGATATTGGCGAAACCAGCAAAACACCCCGCTGGGTCCGTCCCACGGGCACACGCCGCTGCCGCAAGTGCAGAATTGGCCGTTGACTTTGAGTGGATGAAACCACTCGGGATGATTAGAAAATGTCGGTGACGACGCGTGCAAGTGGTTCATCGCGTAGTCCAGAATCACCATGATGCCCTTGGCGTGAGCGGCGTCTACAAGGGCCTTCAGATCGGCCATGCTGCCAAAGTGCGGGTTTGGCTTGTCGATATCCCGCGGCCAATAGCCGTGGTAGGCGGTGTAGGGTTTGCCTTCATCACCCATTTCAACCGCGTCGGTGTTGTCCAAGGGTACGGTCAGCCACAAGACGTTGACGCCCAGCGCTCCAAAGTAGCCGTCGTCGATTTTTTGCTTGACCCCCAGCCAGTCGCCGCCGTGCCAATTGGCGATAGCGGGCACATTCTTGTCCGGATTCTTGCCGTCATTGGCCGGATTGCCGTTGACGAACCGATCGACGAACACGAAGTACAACACCGCGTCGCGCCAATCAAAGGCATTGGCTTTGAGCGGAGCGCCGCACAAGGTCTGCGGTTGCGGGCAGATGCCGTCGCTTGGGCATTGCAGGGGGCCGACCACCGAGTTTTTGCCGCCAAATCCGTCGTCGGCGCTAATTGGATTGGCGCTGTCGAGCTTCCAAAGCTCCTTGCCGTCGGCCAGAACTATTCGAAATTTATACTGAAAAATTTGGGATTGCGGCAGCTTGACCGTGCCGTTCCAAGTCGTGCCCGTGGCTGTGAGCGCGCCGCCGGCCTTCCAGCCGTTCCAGCTGCCGCGCACTTCGACCGCTGTTTCGCTGCCGGTGCCGGCATACGCAAAGGCCTGCGGGCACACTTTGGCGCTGTCGTCGCACGCCGTCGTGGCGCCACTGTCACTGGGCTGGCCGCTATCGACGTCCAGTTCGGCATTGGCATCGGCGGTGCTTGCCGCGTCCAGGGTTTGGGAGTCAGTGGAATCGTCGAGCGCGCTCGCGGCGTCTGCATCGCTGACATCGGCCACAGTCGCGTCGGTCGGCCCGGCGCTAGTGTCGCTCAAGCCTTCGCCTTGGACATTGGCTGCATCGGCAACTGCCTTGCCCACATCGCCATCGGCGCTGGCAGCGACGTCCAATGTACCGGCAAAGCCCGCATCCGCGTCTGTCACCGTCGTCAGCGGGTCTTCCGACTGCACCGGGGCTTTGCAAGCCGTCGCCGCAACTAGCGCCGCCAGAACGACTGCGATGCGAGCCGAAATCGGGCGATTAAGGGCTCGTGAAAAAATAACTTGGTCGATCCACGATTGGAACGGAGCGTCGAGTCGGCTTGCAAAGCCGCGAGTTAGCGACCCACCAAGCAAGCGGTGGGCCGGGGTGCAAAATCGACTTGATTTTGAACGGGCCCTGATCAGGATGCACCCATTGAACAACATGCTGTCTCACAAGGTTATTAACTGCTAGAGTGGCCAAAAATGGATCGCAGGCTTGGTCAGTGGAGCCGAACTCACTGGCTGTTCCTGTTCAGCCCTTGCTCGGCTCCTGGCTCGGCTCGTGTTCGGTCGCGGTCCCGTCCCTGATCAGGTGGCACCCATTAAACAACATATCGAAATAATACAGATTAATCGGCCAGAGTGCGTCGGCTGAGCCAAAAGTGTCGCCGGTCCCGTCCGCCTTTTCGATTGTACGCAGAACAGCTAGGGTACGCCATGCGGCCCCCCGGCTGCGATCCCCCGCTTTGGGCGCATCTCGGCGTCACTGCGTCACTTTTCTGTCAGGGACGTACGAGAGTACGCCCCTGACAGAAAAGCTCCTTGCTCCTTGCTCCTTGTCGAGCGACAGCGAGCGACAGAGCACTGGCATCCCAAATCGGGGGCCGCGGGGAATTTCGGTGGTGAATTTGGGCCGGCGACTCGCCTGCTCCGTAACGGCGTCAACACTAGGAAACCATGCGCAACAGGCTACAGACCCTCCTTTTGTCGCTCGCGTTCGCTGCACTTGTAGTGCAATGTGGCGGCGAACCACCGGTGGCAACGGCGCCAAGCGACGCGGCCCAAGCGGCTGGGACTAGCGACGCAGCGACCCAAGCCGAAACCACGCCGACTAGCGACGGCACGGCCACAGACAGTGCTATCGACGCCACCGCGGACGTTGCCCCGGCGTCGTGGTCGCTGCCACCGCCAAAGCCGGACGGCGCGCTATCGGTGATGACCTACAACGTCATGTGCTCGTTTTGCATCAACAAAGCCCACCCCGAATACGAGCAAAAGTGGAGCACGCGGCTGCCGTGGCTGCGCGACGTCTTTGCCCGTTTTGACCCCGATCTGATCGGTTTGCAAGAGAATCAGGCTCAACTGCCGACCGATGGCAATGTGCCCGAAGTCGAGCAGTTGATCGGTCCGCAAAAGCTGTACGAGGCCTTTCACTATAAATTCAAAGAAGGCGACGAGAACCCCTACGATTATCCGGACGCCACGGTGCTGTGGAAAAAATCTCGTTTCGACAAGCTGGCCGACGGGGTGATCTGGCTAAGTCCTGAACCTGACAAGCCTTATTCAACTGGCTTTGCCAAAATGCAGTTCGCGCGGGTGATGGCGTGGGTCAAGCTGCGCGACAAGCAGCGCAACCGCGACGTTATTTTTGCAACTACCCATTTTGACAACAGTTCGCCCAGTCAGGAAAAGTCGGCCCCGTTGGTGCTCGAAAAACTCGGGCCTCTGGCCAAGGATGCGACGTTGATTCTGACCGGCGACTACAACAGCAAGCCCAATAGCAAGGCTTATGGCCTGTTAGCTGCTGGTCAAGTTGGAGTTTCGCCGCCGTGGCAGGACACTTTTGATTTGGCCAAGGCGTGGAGCATTGTGCACAACCAAGACACCAAACCGGCCTATGACACCGCCAACCGCATCGATCATGTGTATGTGGCATCGGCAAGCGCCAAGTTCATAGTGGCGTGGTGGGGCTTGGATTTGTGGCTGTATGGTGCCAAGAAGCAGCCGCCGAGCGATCACGACGGTGCGATTATCGCCCATATCGATTGGTAGGCAACGGTCCAAGTGCCGGTCATTCTTGGAATACTTCCGTGTATTTGCGAAGTCGGAGGCGAGCCGAGGTTGCCCAAAACCGATCGCGCACCCCCGCAAACCGTTCTAGCGCCGACTGCGCACCCTGACTAACGTCACGCCAAGTGCCCACAACGCTAGAATCGACCACGCCGAGCGTTGCCGGTGCTGCGCAGTGCAGCCGCCATCGACGACTGGGGCCGGCACCGCCTTGATCACGGCGACGTCCATCCCAGAATCAAGGCTGACCACCGGCATTTCGCCAGCGCTATCGAACACGGGTAGTTCGGCCGGTTCGCTCGCGGCGCTGTCACTGCTGTCCGGTTGGCCGACTTTGATGTCTTCCTTTTGGGTAGGCGTTACACACAAGGGCAAGCCGTCATCGATTTGACCGTCGCAATTGTCGTCTTTTTGATTGCACGTTTCGGCCGGCGGCACGCAGGCGGTCCACCGGCAGGTCGGTGTGCAGCCCCGTGTTCCAACACTGGCGCAGGCGGTGGCGCAGGTCGCGGCAGCGGGCAAATCGGCAGCGGTGCAAGCGTAGCCTAAGTCTAGCGGCGGCAACGCGACCCGACCCCAGCCGTAGGCCTCGTCTGGCACGGTTGTACCCATCGGAATCGCAGCCTTGCGCATACTTTCCATGGCTTGCAAAGGCGTTTGTCCGGTCGCCGATACCCAAGTCGCCAGCGCACCGGCAGCATGTGGACAGGCCGCTGAAGTGCCAAAAAACGCCCCGACGCTGGTCGAAACGCCAGTCGGTGCCATGATTTCAGGTTTGATGCGCTTGTCCGGCGTCGGCCCATAGCTGCTGTAGGCCTCAAGCGGTCCCTTGGCAAAGTGGCCCTGATAAATGGCGCCTACCGTCAACACGCCATCGCAACTCGCTGGATCGTAAACGTTACCATTCTTGTGCCACACGCTAAACTTGCCGCTGCCGCCGCCCATCGCCACGATGCGCAACTGCATCGCAGGCGGCACCGCGCCGACCGCCCGCACTTGCAGACCGTACACGCCCCCTTTGGCGTTTTGGACCACCACCTGTTCCAGCGGGGCCACAAACACGTTGGCCTTGAGCTTGGACTCGCCCACCAGCGTCCAGGTGTCGCCCTCTTTTCGGTACAAGTACAGGTCCAGGTTGACTTTGCGCTCCTTATAGTCATCCCAGTCCATGGTTATCTGAATGGTGCCGCCAAACTGGGCAAACATCAGTCGTTGTTCACCAGCGCCAAATTCGTGCAGACCATCCTTGTCGGCGTCGTTCCACGCCGCTTTGTAAAATTCGCCATTGCCGGAATTGCCCGAGGCGCTGACCCACGCCACCCCCATTTTCCGAATTTGATCAGTCATGGTGCACAGTTTACCGTCATGGCGCCCAAAACTATGGCCGAGCCAAATCACCGAATGGCTGACAATATCGATGCCATTCAGATTGCCCTTGGCTGTGATTTGTTTGACGTAATACTGCAAGTCCGCAAACGTAGCCACGCCATACGGGTAGATGACCGCGCCCGGCGCCATGTCGGCGACCACTTCTGCGCACATGGTGCCATGGCTGCCGCCGCCGCTGGGGACGGGGCCAAGGATATTGGGCACTTCGCCGGTAGCCTTGGACTTGTCGAGGCCGTCAAAGCCGGAGTCGAGCACTGAGACCACGGTGCCGGTGCCATCGGCCGCAAGACAAGTGAAGGGCCCGGCGGGGCGCAATTGGGCGGCGCCTTCGCTGTACTTGGGGCCGATCAGGTTGTTGGGTCGCCACGGCAATTGGGCGAACACCACCTGGGGGCTGGTTTGCAAAAAGGCCTCAACGCGGGCCAAAGGCAGCCACACATCGACTAGATCGGTCCCGCGCGCCGCCACTTGGCCACCCAGCGCGCGCAAACTGGTGTCGTCAAAGTCGTCGGCGTCGGCGCCGGTGGGCAGATGCAACTGCAAGCGCCACGCACCGGTGGCCAAATCGCCTTGCACCAATGCGCGGCCATTATCGGCAATCTTGCGCAACTGAGCCGGGTTATGCGCGTGCAGCGCTTCCATAGCGGCGCCGAGCCAGCCTCCCGCGCGCTCATGGCCGAGCGCCGGCGTCGCGCTTGCGATCATCCAACTACTGAGCACTAAGGCGATTGGCACGGCTTGGTTCACGTTTGCCCGTCGGCGCTCAGCAGGACGGCGCCCGTCAGTAGCTTTCTCAATTCAGGCACGCTAACTAGAAACTTGGGGGCGCACCGCCCCCAAACCCCCGCGGTGGTCCGCAGCTGCGGCCCATATTCCACATGCCGCTCAAGGAGTTTCATGCATCGTGGCTGCCGGTTTGGCGGCATGCGGAACTCTCAATAATGGCGCTCGAGCACATACCAACCAAACGCCCGCAGCATGACCTTGGGCAGCGAATCCTCCACCAGTGGATCGAGGGTCTGCCACGCACTTTCTACCAAATCGCGCGCTTGCTGCGCACAGGCGTCAATCGCACCGCAGGCTTCGAGTTTGGCGATGACGGCGTCGATCTGGCTTTGGTCATCACTTTTTTGCGCCACGCACTGCCATAACCAAGCGCGGTCGCTTTGCTCCAGCCGGGCCATCGCTTTTGCCACCGGCAAGGTCACTTTGCCGTGGGCAATGTCTTCGCCGCGGGCCTTGAGATCGCCTTTAAAACCACGCAGATTGAGCACATCATCGATAATCTGAAAGGCCAAGCCGACCGACTCGAAAAACAATCCGACGCCCTCGATCTGGGCCTCGGTGCCGCCGCCGACTACTGCGCCCATTCGCGCTAAACTCGCTGCGGGCACTGCGGTTTTAAGTCGATGCACGGCCAACACGCGCTCCTCCAGCCAGTCACCGCCGCCGCTCTGCACCACCGCCGGCATTTGGGCGTCCAGACCGTCCAAGTCGAGCGCCTGACCGGCATGGCCCGCACGCAAACTCTCAAAGTACAGGTCATACAAGCGCAATTTGTTCGCGGCTGACATGTGCCGCCCAGTCAACAGCTTTTGGCCCATGAAGTAACACGCAGTGCCCGCATTAATTGCCAGCGCCTCGCCGTATACCAGATGGGCGGTCGGCCCGCCGCGCCGAATAGTCGATTTGTCCTGCACATCGTCGACGATCAGCGAGCCGACGTGCATCAGCTCCGGCATCGCCAACCACTGCACATACAACCGCGAATCGCCGCCGACAATATCGCAACACGCCAACGCCGCGTACGACCGCCACGACTTGCCGCCGCGATCGACGATTTCGCGCACCGGCTTGATCATGGTGCGGGTAAACTGGTCGACATCCACGCCCTGCATGTACTGCGGCCGCTGCGGACTGGCCACTAGGTCGCGCACCTGCTCCCAACTAGGCTCGTGAGGGGCCAGTTTGTCCACGCTTTTGAGTACTTGGCGGCCAACCGCCGAAAAAAAGCCGTCGAGATCGGCAATCGTCAACTGCCCGCTGTGCTCCAAGTAGGCCAAACCCGTCACGGCGGCGCCGTCGATCGTCCCTTGGGCGGCGCACCGACCTTCCCAAAACGCAGGCTTACTGATGACGGTGATGAATTCCTGATCGTTCAACGTGGCGGTGGCGACAATGTCGATGCCCGCCTGCGGCACATGCACGCGCCAGCGCGTCGGATAGTCGGCAAAGGTACGGGTGCTGGTCCACACTTGGTCGCCGATCAGGGTAAAGTCTGGCCACGCTTGGCGATTGCCGTCGCTATCGACCAGCACTGCCAACTGTCCCACCGATTCACCCGTGTGTTCGTCGACCATCCGATACGCGGACAGTTCGCGGCCGTCGTCAAGCTGAATGCCCAGCCAATTCCAACCAATTTCTTGACCGTTTTTGCGGTCGCCCATACTGGTGGTCTTGCCTTCGTGCAGGCCGAACTCGTGGTCGTACCAACCGCTGCCTTGGCTGAGCGCTTCGACTCCGCCGGGCAGCAGCACCTCGCCTGCCAGATCGCAGCGCGGCAAAAAGTAGTAGAACATGTCCTCGCCTGAAACACCTTTCACTACACCGTCTTGGCCGTGGCGCACCGCCGGTTTGCGCGGCACCAACACCAAGTCCGCGCCGACCGCGACGTGGTTGTTGCGCAAATGCAGGTGGTAGGCTCCTGCGTCGTCCTTCCAAAAGCGCAGGCCATCGAAGTCCAGATCCAATTGGCGCTTGTCCACGTAGACATCGCCGCCAAAAATCTGGTCTGGATACGGCACTTTACCCTTGACCAGCACTTCTTTCATCGCCCGGCGCAAGCGCGCGTCGCGAACGCCTTCACCGCGATCGATGCGGGCGATGCCCATGGCCGGCGCGTCCTTATCGACCCGCGATTCGTGCCAATAGTGGCCACCAGCCGGGTCGCTCAACGCCCACGTCACCGAGTGGGCGTACAGCAATTCACCGGTGACCGGGTCTCGCCCCTTGATAACTCGAAAAAACGCCGCGAAAATGCTGAGTTTGCGCTCGGTTGCCGTGGTGAAATGGCCGTTGACGTACCACCATTCGGTGGACGATGACGCATGTGGCAAGTCGTGAATGCCGAGGTCGATGGCACCGGCGGCGGGCCAATCGGCGGGATGGGACATAGTGCGGTCCTCAAGCGGGCAGGCGACGGGCACGAATTAGGGCCTGTGTAAGAATTACTCGATCGATCCGCGATAGGAACGGGGCGTGCAGGCGGCTTGCAAAGCCGCGAGTTAGCGGGCCAACCAAGCAAGCAGTGGGCCAACCAAGCAAGCAGTGGGCCAACCAAGCAAGCAGTGGGCCAACCAAGCAAGCAGTGGGCCAAAGTGCAAAATCGACCTGATTTTGCACCGGCCCTTAGGCAGGCAGTCGCAAGAGCGGTTTGGCGTACTTAGCTTGCGTCGGGTGCCGCAAACCGCTGCGCATACGATACCAGCGCGGTCTAGCTGTCAACCGCAGGCGCAGGCACACCCAACAGCGGTGGCCGAATGGAGGGCTCAAGGGCACCTAGCAGTGCCAGCAGCGCCGGATCCAGATGCGGGGCGCACAGTGCCGCTCCCGTCTGCAGCGCCTGTACCCGGGCCTGACGCAGTACACCGTCGGGCATGATCTGGTGGCGCCACAAGCGTTCGCGCCGATCACTTGGGCAGGTGCCTACCAGCGGCTCCCACGGACCATCATCGCGCAAATTCGGCTGGCGTTTGCAAATCTTAGCATCTTGCGCACCTGTGGTGTCGTGCAGACCGACGGGCGTCCATACCGCAGGTGGCGGCGCTGGTGAGCGCGCAGCACTGAGCCACTCGCCGGCATACTGGGTCAGCCATCGATGGTCAGCCACCGCGCTGGTGTCGATGTCGCCAAACGCCTGTCCATGGGCCACTAGGCTGTGCTGCAACAGCTCGGCGACATGGGACGCCGCCTGCTGGGCGTCCATCGATCGGATTTGGTCCGGAATTTGTCGCAAAAAAGCCTGATTGTGCGGCAGGATCGTGAATTTAGGCTGAGTCGTTACGCTGGCGTCCACCACGGCTATCGCCCCCGGTGGCACCGCGGTCACCGTCGGCCCATCGCGGCGCGGATCGCTACACACCAGCTCGGCACCGTCGTCCAGTTCGGTCCAGCCCAGCCAGCCCACCCCGACCAGATCGCGCGCCACCAGCACCGCCGCCTGCGCACGATGCAGCACCGCCAGCGCGCCGTGCCAGCGCAACAGGCCAACGCCGTTGGGGCCGTGGGCCGCCACCGTTTCGATCGCCAGCGCTGCATGGGTCCAGTGGTGGGCCGAGTGACCGCGCTCGACGAGGCCGGCTCGAATCACATCGGCGTTCAACAGCACGCCGTCGAAACAGCCGACAGAGCGCCCATCGGCGCATTCATGCGCCCCGCAGTGCGCCCCCCAGTGCGCCAGCGTCACCCCGCGCACCGCGATCACCCCAGCGGGCTGATGGCGATCGAGCCAAGTGCGAACGTTCGCAACGGCACCGCGCAAGACTGCAAAGCAATTGGCCGCAACAATGGCATCTGGCGCCGACATCGCGCCTACCGTAGCGCACCTGCGTTCAGCGACCAACAGGCGCAATGGAACACCTGACCCCAGTGCGCAATTGTGCAGTTGCGGGTATTGCCCTAGATTGCTTACAGTACTGGGGCGCCTTTTGGGGGCGTTGACCTTGGAGTGTGCCATGATCTCGTCGCTACGCGCCCTTTGGACCAATTGTTCGCCGGACCGCCAGTTCTTGGCGCTCAGCTTGGCTGTTTTCGCGGCATCGGCCCTGTCCGCATGCAGTGCTAGCGACACGCCCAGCGGCACCGGTGGCACAGCAGCCGGCGCGCAAAGCTGCGTAACCCAAGGCGATTGCGAGCTGGGTTTTACCTGCGACACCGTCAAGAAGCAATGCGTGGCCAAATTTGCCGGCACCACCAAGGACGGCAGCGGCGGCGACGCCGGCTCGAACGCCGATGGTGGCGATACCGGGACGGTTGGCGCGGATGGCGTTGCGGCGACTGACAACGGCACCAACTTGGACGCGGCGACGGTCAACGACACCGCGGTCAAAGCCGACACCGGCAGCACAAGCGGGCCCGACAACTCATGCAAGGTGTGTACCCCGACCGGCAACGAGTGCAGCGCCGATTTTTCGTGCGTCAACTTGCTCAGCGGCACCTTTTGCGCCAAGAAATGCGCGTCGGTCGCCGATTGCACCCCCGGCTACATCTGCGACAAAGCGTCGGCCGGCGACCAAAAGTACTGCGTGCTCAACAGCTACGATTGCAAAGGCTGCGCCACCACCGGCTGCCCCAACGGCGAAAAGTGCAACTTCAAGACTAATCCACCGGCGTGCTTGGCCAGCAAGAAGACGTGCGAATCGTGCCTGCAGGACAAGGATTGCGACAACGGCCTGCGCTGCGTCAAATTCGGCAGCGAAAAGGTGTGCTCGCCCGACTGCAGCGGCGGCCAAGCCTGCCCCGATAATTCGACTTGCGTGTCGTACGTCAGCGAAGCCACCAAGGCCTGTGCGTTTGCCGCCACCAAGTGCTGCTACGGGCCCAACTGCACCAGCGCCTGCGCCAGTTGCAAGGGCAAGTGCATTGCCGGGGTCTGCCAAGAATGCAGCAAGAATGCCGATTGCCCCAACAACGGCACCTGTAACTTGAACAGCTACACCTGCGTGACGGCCGCCACTTGCCCGCCCGCCAACAAACCGGCCAACAAGATCAAGAAGAAAGACACCGGCGAGTGCGTCGAGTGCACCAACGACACCCATTGCACCGGCAGCACCGGCGGCCCCAAGTGCAACTTGCAAAGCAACATCTGCGAGAAGTCGTCGTCGAGCAACGAATGCTCAGTGTGCGGCGGCGATTACCCCGGCTGCGTCGAGCAAAACGGCACCTGGAGTTGCGTGGAATGCACCATCGACGATGACTGCGCCAAGAAAAGCAAGGGCACCTGCTCGCCCAAGTCGTATACCTGCGCCGGTTCGAGTGGCAGCACCGGCGGCATCGGGCCCAAGAACGGCACCTGCAAGGCCGATGGAGACTGCAAAAACGATCCCAACAACACCTTTAGCCTGCAATGCGACACCAAGACTGGCTTGTGCTTTGACACCGCCGGCAAGTGCGACAATATCGTGGCGTTTTGCAACGCGGCGGTCGGCTCCAATTGCGAGTTGGCGTCGGACCTGTTCGGCGGCGGCGGCCTTCCTCCCGGCTTGCCCAGCGGCGGCGGACCACCGGCCGCCAATGCCATGCAGTGTACGTGTGGCACCGGCGGCGGCAGCAGCAGCGGCGGCGGCAATGGCTGGGAGTACGACAAGGCGTGCGACCTACTCAAAGCCCTAGTGCCGACGATCGCCAACTGTGACTGTAGCAAGGACCCGCAAAGCAAAGACTGCCAATCGCCGCTGCCATTGCCCGGCCTGCCGACGACTTGTTGCAAACAGTCCGGCGGCGGCGGCGGTGGACCGGCCGGCGATCCTATGAGTTGCTTGTTGGCCAATCTCAGTCCTAAGCCAGATCCTATGTGCTTTGGCGGGATTACGTGCAGCGGGTTGGCGGGCTGTTTGACCGGCAAGCCGGGCGGTTCGTGCGGCAAGGGGCCAATCTAGAGAGTTCCGGATGCCGCCAAATCGGCAGCCACGATGCATGAAACTCCTTGAGCGGCATGTGAAATGTGGGCCGCAGCTGCGGACCACCGCGGGGGTTTGGGGGCGGCGCGCCCCCAAGTTTCTAGCTAGAGAGCCGAACGAATGGCATTTGCTCGGCGTGTCGGTGCTTGTTTCGTCGGTCGCGAGCGTGCGGCACTTGGTCAATGGCCTGCGGGTTGGCGTCACGCCGCTCCGGTTTTGTTGGGGAATTCCATCCGACAGGGCTCTAATTGGTCAGGTCTGTAGACCGTTGAGCGCGGGTTACGCATGTCCACGCTGGGCAGCGAAGCACCGTCGCAGCCGGTTTGCCCAAATTCACCATCGAATCTGCGGTAGCGTTAGCCTAAAGGTTCCACCGGCCCACACGGATACAGCAGGTGGTCCTGCACGCCGGTTTCAATCGCCTGCATCACCGCCAACACTACATCTTCGCGGTACGGTCGCGCCGCGACTTGCACGCCGACCGGCAAGCCTTCACTTTCCTGTTCAGCGCTGGCGCAGGCGATTTCTAGGCGATCGCGCGGAAAAAGGCGCACCGCTTCGCCCTCTTTGACCCGGGTCACCGGCACCACGCCCGCCGGAAAATTGAGCATCACGTAGCGAAACGCATAGCTCAGCGACAGCGTTAGGTCACCCGAAGTCCCGAGCGGCATCGCAGGCAGCGCGTGCGGCGGACAGACCACCGCGTCCAGACCGGCGGCGTTCCAGGCGTCAAACTCGGCCCGCCGCAATTGGGTCCGCCGATCCGTGAGTTGCCAGTAGGTAGCCACCGATTTCTCGCCCAAGGCGTCGAGCAACTTGGCCATGCGGTCGTCGCGCTTTGCCCGCATGAACTTCGCTAGCATTGCGCGGGCAAAACCAGGTAATTGGGCAATTTTCATGGTGGTGGTCAGTTGGCGCACCACCGGATCGCTACCCAGACTGGCGCGCAACGTCGCCCCGCCGTCGCTTGAAATGCCCGCCAGCCACACATACAGCAGCTCGGGGGCCGGCGGACAAAAGTCGACTGCCGTGGCACCCGCAGCTTGCAGCGCCGCCTTGGCTTGGCGCACCGCCCGCACAATCGCCGGGTTGGCCGGCAAAAAGCCGTCATCCTCGCAGATACCCACCCGCAAACCCTTGAGATCTACTTGATTCAGCTCGGGCGCGGGCAGCGGCGGCACCGCCGGATCGCAGCGACTTGCGGCCTGCGGATCGACCGCTCGCATCAGTAGCGCCAAATCGGCGACTTTGCGCGCCATCGGCCCCATTTGGGCCCGCACCAGTTCTTGACCGGCGATGCCCGTTTGCGAGCCGCGGTTGCTCCACCGATCTACAGTTGGCTTGAGCCCCGCGATGCCGCAGAAATGGCACGGAATGCGAATCGAACCGCCGATATCGGTGCCAATGCCCATCGGTGATTGACCCGAAGCAATCGCTGCCGCTTCGCCGCCCGAAGATCCGCCGGGAGAGCGCTTTAAATTCCAAGGATTACGGGTGATTCCCCATATAATGTTTTCGCTCTCCTGAGCCAGCAGCAACTGTGGCACATTGGTCTTGCCCAAGAGCACTGCGTTGGCGGCTTTGATTTGCTGCACTGTAACCGCATCCGTGGTCGCTGGCCGGCCCTGACGGTGGCGCAGCCCCATGGTCGAGTCGTGGCCGGCGATGTCGATGTTTTCCTTGATTGTGAGTGGCAAACCGTGCAAAGCGCCGGTTGCCGTGCCCGCTTTGCGCTCGGCGTCGCAGAGTCCGGCTTTTTCGAGCGCAGCACTATCCATGGTCACCACGAAGGCGCCGATGCGATCATCGACAGCGGCGCGCCGAGCGATCAGAGCTTGGACAATTTCGACAGAACTTGTTTGGCCGGTGGCCAGCAAGTGCTGCAATTGGGTGGCTGAGCAGGTGTACAATTCCATAGTCGCGCAGGGTAGGGCGGGCGCCAGAATTCCTCAACCCGCCGGGCGCGACGGCCAAGCTCGACTGCAAAAACGGCGGCGCGTCGGCAAAAACATGCATAATACTAGCCTGTTGTTCAATGGGTACCACCGTGTTTTTGCCGACTTGCGCCCAAGCGCATTGCCCCGATAGAATCTGCGCCCGTACGGCCCCCACTGCCCGCGAGTTGTGAGCGTAACCCTGCAATCTTCAGACCTAAATACGCCCCAGTCGCCCACTTTCCGCTCGTTGCGGGTCCTGCTTGACGGCGATCCAGCAGCGCCCCAACAGGCCCGGCTTGGTGCGGCGTTGGTCCAGCGCGGCCATCAGGTAATTGTGCTAGATGCGCCTAAGATTATTGCGCAATTGTGCGATGAATTTGGCGTAACCGCCGAGGCCATGACCAGCATGCCCCAGTGGCTGGGCCCCCTGCGGACTAAGCTGTTGCTGGCCAAGGCCAAGGAAGCCAAAATCGATCTGGTCCACGTCAACTTCATCTTGCCCCACCGCGAGTTATGGACGTTGCCTCAAGCGCCGCCGGCGGTGGTGACGGCGTGGGGTTCGGACCTCAATCGCGAGGTTTTTCATCGCTCGGCCACCCATGAGGCGTCCGTCGATCGCATTTTGCAGGGAGCGGCGGCGGTGACGGCGGACAGTGTGCCCTTGCTCAAGAAGGCCGAAGCACGGATGGGTGCCAATCGGGCGCCGCGCGAACTGGTGTTTTGGGGCGTCGATCTCGGCATTTTTGATCGCAATCGGGTGCAGGAGGAAACGGCGCAGCTTCGGCAGCAGCTCGGGATTGCCGCCCACGAGCGCGTTCTGCTCAGTCCGCGCCAACTTGCCAAGCATTACCACATTGATCGCATCGTTGCGGCGTTTGCAATGAGCAAGTGGCCCGAGCAAGGGGTACTGGTCATCAAGCAACACGGCAAGGCCAGCGAAGAAGAATACTTGGATATTGTCATGGGCTTAGCCAAGTCGCGTGGCGTTCGCGATCGGGTCAAGCTGGCCCCGCGCATGCCCTACGAGCAGCTGCCGGCCCTGTACGCGATGGCGGAAGCAGCGGTGTCGATGCCCGAGGCCGACGGCGTGCCTTCGACATTCTTGGAGCTGTTCGCCGTCCAAGTGCCTGTGATCGCGTGGAATCTGTCGGCCTACACCGGCGTAATCAAGAGCGGCGAGCGCGGCGGCATTTTGGGCGGCAAGGGCGATCAGGGCGCCATCATCGATGCCATCAACCGCATCTACGACGACCCTGAACTCGGTCGGCGCTTAGGCGCTGCCGGCGAAGTGTGGGCGCGCAAAAATGCCGACTGGGACGCTTGCGTGCAAAAATGGCTGCACTTGTACGATCTGGCCCTGAACGCCCGCTCCACAGCCAGTGCACCAGCCTGATCACACCGCGGCAGCGCCGACTAGCGCGGATTCTCGTCCGGTGCCGTTGATCCCGCCGATCGCCCATTTTGTCTGGCTCGGACCGCAGCTACCCGATCTGGGGTGGCTGGCCATCGCGTCGGCTCAGCGTCGCGGCGGGTTTAGCTCGGTGCGGCTGTGGTGCGAGCCGGCCGTTCTAAAAATCGACAATAGTATGAACGCGTTGCGGGATGCTGGCCTGCAACTGCATGATTTGGCGGATCTCGACCGCGCAGCGTCGACCCAAACGGACGAACTGCGCTTGCGTCACTTGTGCGCCACCCTGCCGAGTCCGGCCGCCCGGGCCGACGTGTGGCGGTTGCGGATCGTGCGCGCTCACGGCGGCGTGTACCTAGACAGCGATGCCATTGTGCTGCGCAGTTTCGCTCCGCTGTTCAGTTTTTCGAGCTTTGTCGGCTTGGAGTACGTGGCGCTGCCGGCTGCGCTCTATGCCTCGAAAAACCCGCTGCGTTGGGCCCGAGCGGCAGCCTTGCTGGCGGTGCGGCACGCTATCGCGCTGCGGCAGGGTGCTGGTCAGCGCTTTGCAAAAGTCGCGGCTCATTTTCATTTATCGTGTAATAATGCAGTGTTTGGCGCGGAGATCGCGGCGCCGATGGTGCAGGCGCTGTGCGCGGCTGCTGCTCAACTGCCGGCCGAGCAAGCCAGCCGCCTGTACGAACTGGGGCCGCGGCTGTGGGAGCGTCAAACCGGCAACCGTTCAACCCCGGCTACCACTGCACTGCCCTGCGAGGTCCTGCCGCCCCACGCGTTCTATCCGCTTGGGCCCGAAATCTGCGCCGACTACGTCGCCCACGATCCGCACGCTGAACTGGGCGATGTGCCCGATCCGCTTGCCTATGCCGCCCATCTGTACGACTCGGTAGTGCAGCGGCGCTTAGGTCGGCGGGTCGACTTGGCGTGGCTGCAGGCGCACACCCGCACCACGCTGTTGGGCCGGATGGTCGCCGATCTGGTGCCTGACTTGGCGAGCGCGCGCGGTCGGTAGCGGTCGGGTCCGTGGCAAGTCGCCATAACCCGACCAAATCGTGCGCGCAAAACTCGCCAGTTGACCATCACGCTGCCACAGGCATACTCAGCGTTGGTGCCCGATCTCGCCGATCTTGGTGCGCCAGCCCATTGCTTGCTCAATAGGTGTTTACTCGCAGCACTGCCTGCCGCTCAAAGCTCCGCACTTTTCGCAGATAGACCGCGCACTTACGACACCCGCCGCTAGTCATGCTGCAAATTTCGGATCGCTTGGCTCAATTTAGTTGTGTTCGCCGGAGGATTATCGTGAAGCACTCGTTGTTGATAGGTTTTCGCCAACTACCTCAAATCGCGCTGGTAGCCGCGTTGGCAGCCACAACAGTGGCTTGCGCCGATGCAACGACTGAGCCCTCTGCGGGTCAAGCGCAGTTGGGTCTGGGTGACCCTGGGGCGTTGGTCGGCGCTACGTTGCAAGGCCAAGTCGGTGTCAAGTTAGACGAAATCCCGATTGCCATGCGCGGCCGGATCGCCGCGGATCTGATAGCTAAGCCGACGGCGTTTTGGACCGACCGCGCCAAGGCCCAACTGCAGTTGACTTCGTATCGGCTGGTTTTTCGGCAGGATTTCTACGGTTTGGGCACCAAAAAAATGCAATTGCCGCTGCCGCCCGAATCGCGGCGCAACGTGACGCTGACCAGCGCGCCTAAGCGGGCGACCGTGGGCGGGCACGACTACGTGGTGGTCAATTACCGCCTGAATTCGACGTTGGTGACCGATCCCGCCTCGCCCGCCACCTCAGAGGCCAAGTTGGCCAAGGTCGGCGGCAGTTGGGACGAGCCGTTTACCCTGCCGATCGACCCCGAGTTGCTGTTTCAGCGTACCGGTTATGCCTGCATGGATGAAGAGGATTTTCCGCCCAATAGCGTCGAATCCGAAGAGGTCGAGTCCTTTTACGATCACGAGTGCACCACCGAAAAGGAGTTGAGTCCGCGCGGTTGCCACCAGACCAACCTGCCAACCCAGTCGTGTAAGCAAGCCCTAGCTGCCCATGTCGGCGCCTACGAGACCGTGGTGCGGTTTACCCGCCTCAAGTGGGACCGCAACCTCGCCAATCAGGCCCGAGTCGGCACGGCGGCGCCGGGCGGTGCTGACCTGTCGTTGGAACTGGAAGAGTTCTTGGTCAACCGCGTGACCTACCGCTATATCGCCGCAGGCGCCTGTGAATTGAGCGAACAATGCGTGGGCGGCAGCGGTTGGCGGCGGTTGCTGCAGTTTGCCACTTCCGATCGCAACGTCGGCGACAAGGCGCTGCATATCGGCGATGTCGACTACTACTTGACCGGCACCCAGACCCTGAACGACAAGTACCACATCTTTCAGTTTGATCAATGCCATCAACACTATCACTTCGCCCACTATGGCAATTTTACCTTTGGCGGCGACGCGGAGATGACAGCCAAGCGCGGATTTTGCCTCCAGTCGACGGCGCGGCCCTCCAACCATGAAAAATCACCCTTGCATAATCCGTACGGTGGCTGCGAAACCCAAGGGGTCGAAGTCGGCTGGGTCGACCAGTACAAGGCCGGGTTGCCGTGCCAGTGGATCGACGTGACCGACATCGACACCACTCAGGGGGCGGTGACCAAAGATCTCGGATTTATTAGCAATCCTGACGGCTTCTTGTGCGAAGGCACCCCGATTCTGGACGCCTCGGGCAATCCGGTGTTTGAACCTACTCAGTTCACCACCGCCAACGGTCAAACGGTGTACCGCGCCAAGTGCAACTTCTCGGCCAATTGGCAGGCCAACAACGGCGACGCCTATCCTGCGACGGTGCCGACGCCCGGCAACGGCTACGTCACGCTACCTTGCAGCCGCGGCCAAATCGGGCCCCTGCGCAACTGCGGCTGGCGCAACCTGACCAAAAAAGTGGCCTGCACACCTGGGCAGACCACCACGCTGAGTTGCACCGTCACCGGCAAGCCAGCAGCACAAGTGCTGCGCGTGTGCGAGTTTAGCTCCAAATTGGGCACCGGTACGGCCTGTGTCCACCAGGACGCCCTAGCCAGCCAAGTGGTCGACGGCAGCGCGACGATTAGTTTCAAGTGCCCTGCGGCGCGCGATGCTAGCGAACCCGGCGGCGCCGTGGCGCTGTACGACGGTGCAGCCTATCCCGGCGACGGCACCACCAATGTCAAATGTGTAGTTGTACCGTAGCTGAAGTCATCCGCGCAGTTGCGCCCAGGGCGGGGAATCGCGGCGCTCCATTGGGCTTGACGGCCACCTGCACTTTGACCACCATGCGCGCTCTGCGACCGCTCTGGCCGCATCGCCACCGCGAGGACACCTATGGGTTTGATGTACAAACAAAGCGAACTGCATGGTATCGAGCAGTTGAGCCTAGGTGGCGGCGATATGGCCGGCAACGTGCTGACGACTAAAATCGAAGAATTGGTCAACTGGGGCCGCAAGTTCTCGCTGTTTCAATATCCGTTTGTCACCGCCTGCTGCGGAATGGAGTTCATGGCGGTCAATGCGCCGCAGCACGACATTGCCCGCTTTGGCTGCGAAGTGCCGCGATTTACCCCGCGTCAAGCGGACTTACTGATGGTGGTCGGCACCGTGACCCACAAGAACGCGCCGATTCTCAAGCGCATTTACGAGCAGATGGCCGAGCCCAAGTGGGTGATTGCTTTTGGTGCTTGCGCTTCAACGGGTGGATTTTACGACAATTATGCGACCGTTCCTGGAATTGACCACATCATTCCTGTCGATGTGTACATCCCCGGCTGCCCGCCGCGGCCTGAGCAGATTCAGGATGCGATCCAGATGCTGATGGACAAGATCACTGCTGGGCGCGCCGAATTGGTTTGATCAACAAACTCAGAATGAGCCATTCTGAGCGCTGTTCCGTTTGCTTGCTTTGTGGTTCGCAGAACTCGCCTCCCCGAAGGCCGACTCGCAGTTCCGTTCCTTGCGCTGGTCAATCGCGTAAGGGCTTGTAAATGAACAAATCATTCATTTACCGAGCCTGTTTGCTCGCTGGGTGGCTCGCAAGCTCGCGTCTTTACAGCTGACTCGCTGCTGCGGTTTTCACGTAGGTTGATCGAGTTGCTCTTTCACACGCCCTAATTTGCGGTCAGTTGCCAAGGCAGCCAAACACCGGGCCAGCCGCGCGCCAGGGTTGTACGCGAGGCCAAATGCAGCAGACCCAGCCCGATCAACGCTGGCAGCGCTTGGACAAAGAAAATTCGCTTGTTGACCGTGAGCGCGCCAAACACCCCAGCTACCACCACGCAACCGCCAAAGAACGTCGCTAGTTGAGTGGCGGCGCTCGGTTCTGGGTGGCCCAAGGCCCACACCAACCCAGCGACCAGAAAAAGGTTGTAGACGCCCTGATTCTTGGCAAACCCCGCGTTTTTCGCCGCTGTTTCGGCGTCCACGCCAAAGATCTTGTTGGTCCGCGGTTTGCCCCACAGCACCGACTCCAACACAAAGAAGTAGCCGTGAATGAAAGCGACCAGGCCGAATACGACAGCAGCCCCAGTGCTCATCAGTAATGCCCCCAAGCGCCTCCTGACGCCACGGCGAAACTAATTGGTTTAGCAGGGCGCCGCAATTGGAGGCGTTTGGTGCACGGCCACCGCCAGCTGGCGCGGCTCGCGGCGCCAAGCGGTCATGCTCGCCACCGCTACCGCTCCCGCTTGGAACGAAATGGCCGCCGTCACGGCGTCGATGCCACCCAGCGCAATGACCTGACGCGCAAAGCGCTGAGCCACAGCCGCCAGCGCCTCTGACCCCAGACCCACCGACTCGACTTTGGACGCTGTGGCCCAAATTGGAGATAATGTAACAAAATCAGCGCCATATGCGAGCGCACTTGCTGCAAAATCCTCGTTGTGGGCGGCAGCCACCTTCGCCATCCCGCCCAGCTGTGCCTGTGACCAATCAGTCCACGCCGCTTGCGGGACATGAATCCGTGCAACCCCATGTGTTTGCAATCTTTCTGCCGCGAGCGCCGCCGGTCCATCGACCGGAGCAGAAATGCCGAGGCTGCCCCCCAGCGCGGCTACGTGACTCATCGCGCTGACGACGGAACGCCACGTTGCTGCTGAGTAGCCGTGGTCGCGCAACCACAGGCCCCACGGGACCTTATGTTGTGCGCAGACTGCTGCCAATTTACCAATATCAAAGGCTAATTGCGCGCCCAACGCCGGGCTTTGGCATTCGGTGGCGGCAACAATCGCGATCAAGCGCGGCGCGATCACCCGAGCAGGCCAGTCAGCGGGCTCGACGCCGCCGCATGCAGCTTGCGCGGAATGCGCCCGGCCAAAAACGCTTCGCGCCCAGCCTGAACCGCCAACCGCATCGCCCGTGCCATCCGAATCGGATCTTGAGCGCCGGCAATGGCCGTGTTCATCAACACCGCAGTACAGCCAAGTTCTAGTGCGATAGCCGCATCACTGGCGGTGCCGACTCCGGCGTCCACTAAGACCGGTACCGTGGCCTGTTGCAAAATAATCTGCAAATTATGAGGGTTGCGAATTCCCAGCCCCGAACCAATCGGCGCTCCCAGCGGCATCACCGCGGCACAGCCCAGATCTTGCAGTTTCTTGCACAGCACCGGGTCGTCGCCGATGTACGGCAGCACCGCAAACCCATCGGCCACCAGCACTTTGGCCGCCTCCAGCGTCGCTTGATTGTCCGGAAACAGCGTCAGTCGATCGCCGATCACCTCGAGCTTGATCAGATCGCCCATCCCAGCTTCGCGGGCCAAATTGGCGTAGCGAATGGCATCTTGCGCGGTGTAGCAGCCAGCCGTGTTGGGCAACAGGGTGTGGCGAGTCCGGTCGATGGCGTCGAGCACCGTCTGCGCTTGGCTGCGATCGATGCGCCGTACCGCCACCGTGACGATTTCGGCGCCCGATTGGTCCAGCGCGGCGCGAGTCTGGGCAATGTCGGCGTACTTGCCGGTGCCGACCAACAGGCGCGAAAAGTAGGTCTTGCCGGCCAATTGCCAGCCGTCGTCAGTCGTTGTTGCCATAGATGAGGTCCTTGGCGGTCAGCCGCTAACCGCCGCCGACGAAGTGAACAATTTCCACGACGTCACCGGCGACGAGCTCGGTCGCCGCGTGGTCTTTCTTGCGCACTACCGTGCAGTTCAGTTCGACGGCCGCCCCAAAATCAGGGGTCTGCAGCTCTACGAGCAGTTGCGCGACCGAGGTGCCGCGCGCCAGCGAGTGCGGCAAGCCGTTGAGCGTAATCGCAATGGGCAAAGTTTCAGTCATGTTCGGCTGTTGGCCAACCCGCGCCGATCGCGCTGTACGGTGGATTGTCCGGTTTGGTCGCAGGCGGCGTCAATCGGCGTACACAAACTGCAGCGCGCCATCGACGGCGTCGATGACAATATGGGTACCCGCTGGAAACTTGCCGCCTAAGATCTGCACTGCCAGTGGATTTTCAATGCGATTTTGCAACACGCGCTTAAGTGGTCGAGCGCCAAAGTGCGGATCGTAGCCCTCATCCCCCAGCAATTGCTTGGCCTCTGGGGTCACGGTCAGGCCCAGTTTCTTATCGGCCAGGCGCTTCTTAAAGCGCTCCAGTTGAATGTCGACAATGTGCACCATGTCTTGTTTGCGCAGTGCATTGAATACGGCCACCTCATCGATGCGATTGAGAAATTCGGGCCGAAAGTGCCGGCGCAGCTCGTCTTGAACCACCTGCTTGATCGCTTGATCGCCCTTGGCCTCCAAAATCAGCGCGCTGCCGATATTGCTGGTCATCAGCACCAAAGTATTGCGAAAGTCGATTTGCCGACCCTGACTGTCGGTCAACCGGCCCTCATCGAGCACCTGCAACAGGATGTTGAGGACGTCGGGATGGGCTTTTTCTATTTCATCAAACAACACAACGCTATAGGGGCGGCGACGCACCGCTTCGGTCAGCTGGCCGCCGTCTTCATGGCCCACGTAGCCGGGCGGCGCACCGATCAAGCGGGCGACGGCGTGTTTCTCCATGTATTCGCTCATGTCGATGCGCACCATCGCCGCTTCGTCATCAAACAGAAACGCAGCCAGCGCTTTGACCAGCTCGGTCTTGCCGACCCCGGTCGGCCCCAGAAAAATAAACGACCCCAGTGGCCGATTGGGATCCTGCAGACCGGAGCGCGACCGCCGCACCGCATTGGCCACCGCACTGATCGCCTCAGTCTGATTCACCACCCGTTTTTGCAGCTGTTGCTCCAGATGCAGCAACTTTTGCATCTCCGATTCCAGCATTTTGGTCACTGGCACTCCGGTCCACGCCGACACCACTTTGGCCACCTCGTCGGCGGTGACCTCTTCGTGCAGAAGCGCGCCATCCGCTTGCAATTCCGCCAGCTTGCTTTGAGCGTCGGCGATGTCTTTCTTGAGCAGCGGAATCTCGCCGTATTGCAGCTTGGCCGCCAGTTCATTGTCGTAACGACGCTGCGCAGCCTCCAATTGATGTTGTTTTTCCTCTACTTGAGACTTCTTGGTCCGGATGCCGTCGATGAGCTTCTTCTCGTTTTGCCACACTGCCCGCTTTTGGGTCGCCGTTTCCTTGAGTTCGGCCATCTCAGCCACGATCTTGTGCAGACGATCCAAACTGGCGGCGTCCTCTTCGCGCTGTAGCGCCGCTTGTTCAATCTCCAACTGCTGGATACGGCGCTGCAATTGGTCGATTTCGGTCGGCAGCGAGTCGATTTCCATCCGCAGTCGGCTGGCGGCTTCATCCATCAAATCAACGGCCTTGTCGGGCAAGAAGCGGTCGGCGATGTAGCGATCCGACAACGTGGCCGCCGCCACCAGCGCCGCGTCTTGAATGCGCACGCCGTGGTGAGTTTCATAGCGATCTTTGAGCCCGCGCAAAATCGAAATCGTGTCCGCCACGCTCGGCTCATCGCACTTGACCGGCTGAAAGCGCCGCTCGAGCGCGGCGTCTTTTTCAATGTATTTGCGGTATTCGTCGATAGTTGTCGCGCCAATGCAGTGCAACTCGCCGCGGGCCAGTGCCGGCTTGAGCATGTTGGAGGCGTCCATGCTGCCTTCGCCCTTGCCCGCCCCGACCAGATTGTGCAATTCATCAATAAACAAGATCACTTGGTCGCTGGCGTCGGCGAGCTCTTTGAGCACGGCCTTCAAACGCTCTTCAAACTCGCCGCGGTACTTGCTTCCGGCAACCATCGACGCCAAATCGAGCGCCAACAGCTTCTTGCCGCGCAAACCTTCGGGGACGTCGCCTTGAACGATGCGCTGGGCCAGCCCCTCGACAATCGCGGTTTTGCCAACCCCCGGTTCGCCGATCAGGACCGGGTTATTCTTGCGGCGCCGGCTCAGCACTTGCATCAGGCGCCGGACCTCATCGTCGCGTCCGACCACTGGATCGAGCTTGCCTTGCGCGGCGACGGCGGTGAGGTCGCGGGCGTACTTCTCCAGCGCTTGAAACTGGCTCTCGCCGTCCTCGGTGGCCACCCGCGCTGAGCCGCGCAATGGTTTAAGGGCCGCCAAGATCTTTTCGCGCGACAATCCGCGGTCCGCCAGCGCCTTGCTCGCCGCGCCTTTGCGATCCTGCAGCAGAGCCAGAAACAAGTGCTCGGTCGAGACGTAGTCATCTTTGAACTTGCCGCGCTCGTCGTCGGCGGCCTCAAAAAACGCTTGCAAGCGCTCAGAACCGACCAGACCCGGACCTGACTGGGCTTTGACGGCCGGCAACCGCCCCAACTCGCGGACCATTTCGTCGCGAAGGGGTTCCAATGGCACTTCGAGCTTGGCCAGCAACGGCTTGACCACGCCCTCGACGTTGCCGCACAGCGCCCACAGGATGTGCTCCGGCTCCAGGAATTGGTGGCTGCGGCGCACGGCTTCTTCGCCGGCTAGCTTGAGCGCCATCTGCGCGTTGGTTGTCAGCTTGTTTTGCATCCCAATCCCCTGCGGCAGCAAGGCAGACTGCCGCGTTGCCGCAAAAAGCGCCGCCGTGAACACGCTGCTCACCCGACGCAGATTGCGGCCCGCCGCATTGCCCGCGACCACCGCCGCGGCACGAAAGGACGGTGGGAACGGCTGTCAAGCGACGTGCAATCCAGCAATTCCTGATGCTCCGCGCGCCCTGATCAGGTGGCACCCATTGAACAACATCTTGTGATTACAGCGAATGTCCGGCTGTCCGCGGCCTGACCACAACCCGAAGGCAGCGCGGGCGATCCGACGACTCGGACCGCGGTTGTTTGCTCGCTTACGGCTTGGCCCAAGAGTTGATCAGGTGGCACCCATTGAACAACATCTTGTGATTACAGCGAATGCTCGAGTTGACCATGACCGGAAGGCAGTAGGGGCTCACCGACGACTCGGACCGCCGACCTTCGCTCACTTACGGCTTGGCCCAAGAGTTGATCAGGTGGCACCCATTAAACAACATCTTGTGATTACAGCGAATTCTAGGTCTGGCTCAGAAAGGACGCGGCGCGCCGACCGTTTTGGCTGCGGATGCCCGCTCGCTCACCACTTCGCCAAGTGTTCCTCGACCACGCCGACCATGCCGTCGATGGCTAAAGTCTGCCCATCGACGCGCAAGTGCCCATAAAATCGGCCGTAGGGCTGGACAAACCGACTGACCACCAGCCAGTAGTCGATGTCCTGCCGGCGCGCCCCCAGCGGCTCAAAACGCAGCAGCACCGCGTCGCCTTGCTGACTCGACAGCAGCCACGGCTGGCGATCCGCGGCCTGCGGCACGCTGAACAGCACCCCGCCAGCAAGCGCGTGGACCTTGCCGTCGATCCACAGCGCATTTTCGCGGGACTGGCCGTGGCTGTCGTCGTACACCTGGGCCGACAAGTTGAGGCCGAGGTGCCGACCATCGGGCAAGGTGCCACTGAGCGAAGCCCACTTCCACACCGTTTGCCGCATGGCCACTGAGCGCGTCCAGTCGCTGCTCGCCAGCGCCGCCCCGCCGATGTCGTGCTCGCCCAGCAGCATGTCCAAACTCGCGGGCAGCCCGGCCACCTTTTCGGTGCACGCCGGTCGGCCGGTGGGCAACGTGTGCACCAGCGTCAATGCCTCGCCGCGCTTACACTCAAGCCGTGCACACAGTCGCTTTGTCTCAGTGCCCCGGCCCACCGGCAAGTCAATCCGCGCGGTGTAGCCGTCGTCGTCAGTCCGCAAATCAATGGCTGCGCCCGAACTGCGCCAACTGGTCACCCCGCGCGCCGGGCCCTGACCAAAGCGCACCGCTGTGCCCAAGGGCGATAACCCTTCGAACTGCCAAGGCTGGTGGTCACTGGGGCCGGTAAGTTCGACGACATAAGCAAAACTATTGGCGAGGTAGCCCAGTTGCACTACGGCGACCGCGACCAAGTGGCGATCGGTCACGGCTGACAAGTAGTGCCACTCTTTTTGCCGCCAGCTCAGCGGCCACCGGCTCGCTTTCAAGTTGGCGTCGGCGATCGTTCCGCGGTAAACGCCATCGGCAATGGCCCCGCTGGCATCGAAAATGGTCGGGGGTACGGCCGGCAGAACTGGCGTCACGGCGCCCATTTATTCAGTACAGCCGGGGCCAACTGCACGACAAACCGCACTGCCCACACATCTTTGGTGCCATCGCCATTGCTATCGACATCCGGGCCGCTGGTCACTAGCTTTTGCAGCAACTGAAACGCCGTCCCGCTGGCCTTGGACAAGCCGGACAGCGCGACATCGATGTCGGCTTTGGCCACGTGCCCGCACAATTCGGCACTCTTGCTGTCGGCAGCGACCATTACAGCCGCGTTGCGCACGAACAACGGCACTCGGATTGTGCCCAAGCGCAGTGGCAGTGGCAGCACCTCAAACCGGTCCGACTTGTTCACGGCATAACGCGGCTTGCACGGTTGCGCGGCGGCGCCGGCAGGATTCAAGTTGTCGGCCTTGCTCAGCACCACCCCGCACACGCCAGTAGCGGCGCACGGCTTGGAGTTGGCCTTCTTGGCCAACAGCACCGCGCTGCCTTGGACCGGTAACGTGGCAATCGTTAGCGTGTCGGCGCCGAGCGCGATGCCGCCAGCAAGCCCGTCGCCGCCAAGGCCCACGGCTTGCAGCGCGTTGTTCAAGGTCAAGGTCGCCCCAGCCAAGTGGGCGCAAGCCTGCGAGTCGGCTGTGGCTTGCGCTTGCAGGTCGACCGCGACAAAGGCGGCACCTAGATCCATGGGCGGCGTGCAGTTGAGTTTTTGGCACTGGTCGCCCAACGGATCGGGTGGGCAGTATTCGGTGCTGGCACAGGTGCCCGAACAGTAAGACAAACACACACCTAGGCTACAGCGCTCGCCATGGCCGCAAGGGCTGGCGCAGGCATTGTCCTCGCAGGCGCCGCCGAGCGTACACAGTTGCTTGGCCGAGCACACATAGCTGCCACAATTGGTGGCGCTAGTGCCCGAAATCGCGTCCTTGCCTTCAGGCTTGATGTCGGAACTGCGGTTCGAATCCTCGCTGGTGTCGCTGGTGCTGATCGTGTCAGGTTGGCGGGTTGTGACGACGTCGGTCTGGATTTCCGATGGTGTTCCGCCGCAACTGGTGGAGTGCAGGCCGCCGGACAAGGTGACGACCACACACGGCAACTCGTTGCACTTCTCGAGGATGGTCCAATTGTTGTCAAAACCGCAGCGGGCACGCGGATTGCCCGGCTCTTTGGAGCACACCTGGTCGCCAGAGCGCGAACAGGTCAGGCCCTCGACGCTGCCGAAATTCTGAGTCGGCGAACAGGCGAACAAGGTCGAAATTAGAACAGGCACGATGAGCAGGGTGGGCTGGCGCATGCAGCAATTGTGCGCATTTCGCGGCGTTGTCGCAAGCGGCAGTTGGCAGTGGGGCAGTGGCTGCGCTTCAGAATGCTGCGTGGGCGGTAAGAACGACTAGTGTCGCAGCGCGCTTGTTGCAACTAGCTATCGCCACACCCCTTTCCAAACTGTGGTACACTCGCGCGCTAGGCCAAACTTGGGCCTGATCGCGGCCGTGCCCGTGCCTTTGTACCGTCCGATTGCTGCCGACCGCTCGCCGCGTCCGTTGCGCAATGTGGGGGGTCGGCTTGAGCCTTAGGGCCCGTGCAAAATCAAGCCGATTTTGCCCCGCGGCGCCTTGCTTGCTTGGTGGGTCGCTAGCTCGCGGCTTTGCAAGCCGCCTGCAGGCTCCGCTCCAATCGCGGATCGATCGAGTCATTCTTGTACGGGCCCTCAGTCAGGTCGTTTGGGTTGCGCTGGCCGGTCTGGGCCTTGTCAGCGCTTGTTCTGCCGGACCCCAACCACCACCAACCATCACTGCCACTGCCGACGCCGATGCGCTGTTGGCCACCGAAGTCACAGTCACCACCGCGGTCGATGGCGGGACCAAGCCCGACGGCGCCCCCAGTTGCCGCAGCGCCGGTTGTCCATGCCAAAGTCACAGCGACTGTACCATCGCTTGCGCCGAGAAGCGGGACGGCAGCCAAGTGTGCGCGGCGCCGTGCGCCTCCAGCAAGGAATGCGCCACCGGGCAAGTGTGCGACTTGCTGGCTGGCGGCACCGTGTGCGTCGATCCACTGCTGACGTTGTGCGATCCGTGTGCGACCCAGAACGACTGCAAGGCGCCAGGGGCAGCCGGCGCCGCGTGTATTCAAGGCGGCGACGGCGGCGGTCGCTGTGGCGTCAAGTGCCTGACTTCAGTTGATTGTCCTACTGGGTTTGCCTGCGAAGTCGTGACCACCACGGCGGGCAGTTCGAGCAAACAATGCGCTCCGCAAAATGGGGTCTGCGCCTGTTCGCCGCGTGCGATTGCCCACAAGTTGGCCAGCGCCTGCAGCCTGCAAAATAGCGCTGGCACTTGCACCGGCAAGCGCGTGTGCGGCCCCGATGGCTTGGCTCCGTGCCAAGGCGCTGAGCCTAAACCAGAAGTCTGCAATGGCTACGACGACAACTGCAACAACGCCACCGATGAAAACGCGAACTGCGACGACGCCAACCCGTGCAGCAATGACATCTGTGGCGGCATCGCTGGCTGCGAACACAGCGATGCGATTGAAGCCTGCGATGACGACAATCCCTGTACGGTCGACACCTGCGACCCCAAGGTCGGCTGTTTCCACAGCGAATTGTTCGGTTGCGTCGTTGAACTACCCCACAAGCAAGCGTTTGCCTGCGCCGAAAAGCCGGCCTGGGAGCTATCGCCACCCGTGCCTGGCGCGCCGCGGTGGACGTTAGATGCGATACCAAAACTTGGTGTATTTATAGCTGGTTACAAATCTGCGGCCTGCTCGCTCAACTTCAACCTGGGCACTTCGATGCAATGCGCGCCCGATGGCAATAGCGCGCAGGCGACGGCAACCAGTCCGATGTTCTCGACGGCGGCGTTAGGCAGCAACCATGCGGTATCCATGCGGTTTTGGCTCGGCGGCACTTGGCGTACTCAAGATGTCCTCACCGTGGTCATCTTGGCCAAGGGCGACACGCTGTGGCAGACCGTCCACAGTTTTGCCGGCGGACCCAGTGGCGGCGGCTGGCAGCAAGTCGAAATCAAGCTGCCCCAGCCGGCGCCGGCTCTGTTTCGCCTGCGGTTGCACATGGTCGCCCCCGATTGCGCCAAAGCAGCCAATCTCACAGGTCCATTTGTCGACGACGTGGAAGTGGGAGGAACCTACTGCAAGAAAGCCACCGATTGTGACGATGGCAACGCTTGCACCGACGACGGTTGCGTGCCATCCAGCAAACTGTGCAATCACAAGAACAATGCGCTGACGGTGTGCAGTGACGGCAACCCCTGCACGATTCAAGACGCCTGCAAGAACGGGGCCTGCCAAGGCAAGGCCGCGCTGCTCGGCACCTGTGATGACGGCAATTCTTGCACGATTGGCGAAAAATGCGCCGGCGGAGAGTGCGTCGGCAGCGATTTCAGCGGCGACTGCGACGACAGCAACGCCTGCACTGGTGGCGATTCGTGTAGCGGCGGAGTGTGCGCAGGCACGCTCAGCGTCAACTGCGACGACAAGAACCCGTGTACCTACGACGTGTGCGACTTGGCTTCAGGCAAATGCGCCGCCGCCATCAGCAACGAGGCGGTCGCCTGCGATGACGGCGACGCCTGCTCCGATGCCAGCGTCTGTCACTTGGGCGTGTGCATCCCGCGCTTTTTTTGTGACGACGGCAATCCATGCACGCAGGACTCCTGCGCTGGGCTGACGTGCTCGCACCTCAAGGTCATTTCTGCCACCCCGTGCACCGACAGCAACGCCTGCACGGAGGCGGACGCTTGTACCGCCAACAGCAGTTGCCTGGGGATGGCGGCGCCGTGTGCCATCGCCCAAACGCTGCCAACGGTGTGTACCGACAACGGTGGCTGGGACTTGCCGGTGCCGGCGACCGCCGAGGCAGCGTGGCGGATGGTGACGATGCCAGCGGCGGTTGGCGTCGGCTGCGCCCTGGGATTTACCAACGGCACCTCGGTCAAATGCGCTGACACGACCAAGGTGTCGGGCACCGCGACGCGCACGCTGGACCTGACCGGACTGCAACGGCCCGTGCTCAAGCTCCGCAGTTACGCTGATGTGGGGAAAAGCAATCAGGTTAATCTGCGCTGGATCGACATCAGCCACACAACCAGTACCAAGACGACGACGACCACAGTCCTGTGGCTGACAAATGACGGGGAAAAGCCCGGGGTTTGGCGGCACTTGCGCATCGATCTCACGCCGTGGCAGGGCAAGGTCGTGCAGTTGCAGTTGGTTTTTGATTCCGCGTCGTGTCCCGATACGGAAGGATTGGGCTGGCTGGTCAGCGATCTGGCTGTACACGCAGGTGTCGCCAAGAAGTGTCAAACTGCGCCCGATTGCGAGGACGGCAACTCGTGCACCGCCGAAGTCTGCCTCGGTGGCGGTTGGTGCAGTCACCAGACCCTGCTCGGCAAGTGCGAGGACGGCAACGGCTGCACGGCCGCAGACGCTTGCACTGCCGGCGGCGATTGCGCGGGCGCCACCCTAACCGTTTGTGATGACGGCGACATTTGCACTCTGGACTTTTGCCTTGCCGCTAAAGGCTGCGTCAACGCCCCGCGACCCGACGGCGATCCATGCCCGGACGGCAACGCCTGCACGGTCGGCGACTTCTGCGTCAACGGCAAGTGTACCACCCGGCCCAAATGCGACGATGGCAATCTGTGTACCAAAGACGAGTGCGTCCAAGGCGGCACCTGCCAATGGGAGCAAGTCAACGGCGGCACCGCCTGTGACGACGGCAGCCCTTGCACCGCCGGCGACCATTGCAGCGCCGGCCATTGCGTCGGCGCGACCGTGCCTTGTTCGGTGGTGTGGCAAGATGCCATTGACTGCAGTGCGCCGTGGGAATTGGTTCCACTACCCGGATCGAGCACGGTCACCTTCGGCGTCGATGCGACACCGAGTCCACCCGGGTTTCACAGTGGTGGGTGCTCGCTCAACGTCAACGACGGCAAGTCGGTGCCCTGCGTCGGCGGAATTGCTGGCAAAGCCAGTGCCAGCAGTGCGGTGATCGATCTGCAAGGGCTCAAGGACCCGGCCTTGTGGCTGTACAGCTGGCATGATGTCGGCACGGCGGCCAGCCAAAACCTGCGCTTGATCGAAGTGTCCAGCGACAACTTCGCCACCATTGCCATCGTGTTATGGCAGGACAACGCGGTTGGCGACAAGTCATGGCAACGGGTGCGGATCAGCTTGGTCAAAATTGCCGACAAAAAAGTGCGATTGCGGTTGCGGTGGTCGGGCTTGAACTGCATCGCTCAATCCGGAAAGGGCTGGTTTGTCGACGATTTGCAAATTGTCGCTGCCCAACCCACCGCTTGTGCGCAAGCCGGCGCCTGCAACGACGGCGACGTGTGCACCGATGACTCCTGTGCAGGCGGCAGTTGCGTCTACGCGCCCAACCAGATCACTTGCACCGATGGCGACGAATGCACCGTCGGCGACCAGTGTTGGAAGGGCTACTGTTTGGCCAAACCCAAGTTGTGCGAGGACGGCAACGTCTGCACACTGGACAGCTGTGACGCGGTCGCCGGCTGCTCGGCCGTGGTCAAAGTCGACGGCGCCAAATGTGACGACGGCAACTCCTGTAGCAGCCCCGATGGCTGCCAAAAGGGCCTATGCGGCGGACCCACCATCGTCGCCGACAACGCGCCGTGCAGTTCCAGTGCCCCGTGTACCCAAACGCAAACGTGTTTCAAGGGCAAGTGTCAAGGCGGCAAGATGATTGCCGATGGCACCCCGTGCGACGACGGCAATCCATGCAACCCGAGCAGCGCCTGCGACAACAGCTTGTGCAAGGCCTCGGTGGTCAATGTTTGCGACGACTTTGAAGCGTGTACGCTCGATGCCTGCTTTGCCACCGCCGATGGGCCGTCCGCCTGCAGCTACATTGCGCTGGCCAACAGCACCGCCTGCGATGACGGCGATCCGTGCACCGAAAAAACCGCCTGTGGCGACGGGGTTTGCGATGGGCCTCAACTGGACAATTGCGTAATCATCACAGCTAGCAATTTCGATACCGGCGCCGCCCCCAAAGACTGGGAACTCGACCCTGTGGTCAGCAAGATCGGTTGGCAAGTCGACGCCTTGCCCAATCCGCCGACCCCGCATTCGCTGCCCTACTCGCTTAATTTCAACAACAACGTCAACGTGGACATCGGGGTGCCGATTAAGGGCGGCTTTGTGCTGCCCAAGACGACACTGCCTTTGCAGGGGACGGCCCAGTTGACATTTTGGTCGTGGCACGACGGCGAGAAGTCCAACATCAAAGACAAGCGCACCGTCGAGGTGTTGTACGTCGGCGGCACCATTGTCCAAGAAGCCGTGCAGCTGCCCAATCACTTGCGGCGCGGCCTGTGGAGCAAAGTTCGGGTTAACTTGAGCAAATTTGCTGGCAAGAGCATCGTGGTCAAACTGCGCTACGAGACCGTGGACCAGTTCGACAACGAGACCGCTGGTTGGTTTGTCGATGACTTACGTCTGCAAATTGCCCAGCCCGCATCTTGTACGTTGGACGCTCTCTGTGCCCAGCCCAAAGATCCGTGCAAGCCGACCAAGTGTGCGGCGGGTCTGTGCACGCCTGAGCCGCTGACAGGTAGTTGCGACGACGGTGATGCCTGCACTGTGCAGACCACTTGTCAAAAAGGCGCCTGCCTAGGGGTTATGCGCAACTGCGACGATGGGTACGCTTGCAGCATTGACTTGTGCGAATCGGTCGTTGGCTGTTTTCACAAGACGATCGACGGTTGTGGAGAATTCGCACTGCCCTACGAGGCCACTTTTACCTGTGGACAAGCCGCCAACAGCTATTGGCTGCGCGACGGCCCGCAAGCCGATGGCGCGCCAGCGTGGCATATGGATGCCTCGCCCAATGTGCCGGGTCCGCTGTCGCCCGATTGCACACTCAACTGCAACAATGGCGAAAATACCGCATGTCCTTTAGGTGTTACCTCAATCGAAACCAGCGCGCTGTCGCCAGTGCTGTCGCTGGCCGCTTTCAAGTTTGGTGCTCCGGTCAAGGCGCGCATCAACTTGGCCGGCACTTGGCAGCCGGGCTTGGGCGAAAAACTGTTTGTTGATTTGCAGCCTTATGGATTGTCGGCCTGGACCATTTTGGCGCAGCCCACTCCGCCGATTGGCTGGCAGGTGCTCAATGTCGATTTGACCCCGTGGGCAGGGTTCAAGCTGCGGTTGCGTCTGCGCTATGTGACATCCTGCCAGCCAGCAGCGGGTGTGGGCAGCGGGCCGTTTGTGGATGATGTGCAAGTCTTTGATGTTTCTTGCAAATCCAGCTCAGTGTGCAACGACAACAACCCCTGCACTGAGGACGTGTGCGACCTCAAGTCGGGGTTGTGTCAGGTCAATGGCATCAGCGGACCCCTGTGTGATGACAGCAATCCCTGTACGTTGCAAGACGGCTGCGCTTCTGGGCAGTGCCTAGGCCTAGCCAAGGTCTGCGATGATGGCCAACCGTGCACCATTGACGCCTGCGATCCGGGCTCCGGGCAATGCGTGGCGAGCCAGTTGCCGCAAAACAGCCCGTGCAACGACGGCCAAAGTTGCACCACCGGCGACATTTGCAAGGCCAAAGGGTGTGCAGGCAACCCCAAAGCCGAGGGCAGTCCGTGCAGCGACGGCAATCCTTGTAGCGTGGACGACGGCTGCGTCGGCGGTACGTGTGTGGCGGCGGGCAAGGAAGCCGACGGCAGTGGCTGCACCGATGGCAATCCGTGTACTGCGGCTGATTCGTGCAACAATGGGCAATGCGCCAGTGGCACGAATGCCTGCGACGATGGCGACGCCTGCACCACCGATCTGTGCACGCCAGTCGGGTCGGTGGGCAAGAAGTGCGCGTTTGAAAAGGTCTGCCCATAGTTAGCCGATCAAATCGAATTTGCTCGGCGTCTCACGGCTTGTTTCGTCGGTCGAGGGCGATCGCCACTTGTTCAAATGTCGGCGGGTTGGCGTCTCGCCGCCCCATTTCCGTTGCGCAATCTTTGTCGGATGACCGTTGATCGGTTCAATCTCTAGAACGCATACACCACGCCGCCACCCAGATACGGAGCGGCGCGCAGGCCGCCTTCCAAGGCCAACCTCAGTTCGCTATTGACCTTGAGGTCGACGCCCACGCTGGCTCGCAAAGCGGGCAACACCGGCGGCAGCGATACCTCAGTCTTGCCTACATGTTGCCAGGTCGCACAACTTGCAGCTTTAGCGGCTGGGCAGTTGGGCAACGTCTCAGTTTGAGTGGCGCTGCCACCCAGAATTTGCAGGCCAATTCCGCCGCGGGCGTACACACCCAAGAAATCGGTGATGGCTAGACGCCGCAAGTAGTCGGCCATCAATTCAATGCCGACGAGGTTAATTTCGGTGTACAGCGGGGCCGGCTTTCCGCTAGTCGCCCACCAATTTTGATCCGGCACGTTGGGTGCCACGATGCCCGCGCGCACTACCAGCCAACTTTGCGGCGACAGCCCCCACCGATAGCCGACTTCGATCGCCGTTCCTTGCATCTGCGGGTGCTGATCGCGTTGGGCCTTGCCTGGGTCGGCCGCGGTCTGAATGGCGCGCAACACGCCGACCGGCAAGTAGGTGTAGCCTGCGAACACCTCGAATGCCGACCGCACTTGCTCTGGAGCGGAAATCGCGGGTGCATCCACGACTGGCGCACTCACTTTGGGCTGAATTAGCGGCTTGTCCGCGGCCGTTCGGCGGACTGTCGGCAGCGGCAACTTGGTCCGCACCTTGGGTGCGGTTTCGCCCGGCACGCTGACGGTCTTGCCGTCGTCGCTCGCTTCGATGCGCGTAGGTTCGGCGGCCCGCCCCGAGAACGCCATCGCCGTGCCGACGGTGGCGATGACTGCGACGGCGAGGCCCACGAGCGGAGCGCTGAATAGCGAGATGCGGCTCATTTAGACGGGTTGACTCCGGCGCGGGTCCAATTGACCGTGGCACTAACGGCACGGACAGCCAGCGCACGGTAACGCGCGCAGCCGGACTTGGCAATTGCGCGACCTTGAGCAACACTTGAGACGGCCGCGGCCGCGGCCGCGGTCGCAAGGGAGCCAGAAGTGCGGTTTTCGGTGGTCATTTTGGATCTGAATGGCACGCTCGTCGATACCTTGCAGGATCTGACGGACGCGCTCAACGACCACCTCACGGCGCTGGGTCGACCGGCGCTGACCAGTGCGCACGTGGCTGAATGGCCCGGCGAACACCTGCGCACCTTGCTGAAATCCGCGCTGTTGGCCACTGGCGACGTGCCGACTGACCTCGAGATATCGGCACAATTGCCGGGCTTTCGCGAGCGGTACGAGATGCGTCTGGGGGCCAAAGCCGTGTTGTTTGCCGGTATCGCCGAGGCCTTGGAGGAGTTGGTTCGCGGCGGGGTCAAGTTGGCCATTCTGACCAACAAACCGCAGGCCGCGTCGCACCGGCTGGTCCAGCAGATGGGCATCGACAAGTGGTTTTTGTTCTTGATGGCTGGCGACGGCGACGTGCCGCGCAAGCCTGACCCCGCTGGCGCCGAAGAACTGATGCTCCGGTGCGGCGGCGATCGCAACAACACTCTTTTGGTCGGCAATTCGCGAATTGATCGCAACACCGCGCGCAATGCCGGTATCCGCTGTGCGCTTGTCGACCACGATGGCAGCAAGGCCGCACACGGGATGGGCGCCGATTATGTGCTGGACGGGATTGCCAGCCTGCCACTGCTGGTCTTTGGCCCGGCGTCGGGAAGCTTCAAGATCTAGCCAAGCCGCAAATGTGGGGTCAAATGTGGGGTGGCACCCATCAAACAACATTCTAGATTTATGCAGATTATTTCGGCCCGTCTGCAATTTTGGTTCAACGAACTGCCTTAGGGCGACCGGCGGAAATTGGGGCGAATCGAGCGCTAGATCGGGCGGCACCCATTGAACAACATCTTGGTTTCACAGTGATTCATTGTCGACGCCGACCAGTATTGCTGACGACCAGCTTGGGTTCACCCTTCACGGCCGTCGGCGCCAGAGGTCTTGCCCAATCCTGCAAATTTCGGTACACCGCGCGCGCGGCGCCCTTGGAGCGGCCGGTCATCTAGGACGTGCATGCCCGCCGAGTCTTTTGTCCAAGTCAATGGAAAAACACGCTATTTCGATCCGTGGCTCAGGGACACCCACCTGACGTTCACCGTCACCCACATCCACGAACGGCTGCAGACGCCATTTCAGTCCATCGACGTATTTGAGGCTCAAGGTTGGGGCACTGTGTTGGCTCTGGGCGGGGTTACCAACGTGACCGACCGCGACGAGTCGGGTTACCACGAAATGCTGGCCCATCCAGCCCTGCTCGCGCATCCCGCCCCCAAACGGGTGTTGATCATTGGCGGCGGCGACGGTGGGACTTTGCGCGAAGTGCTGCGTCACCCGGTGGTCGAACTTGCGGTACTTGTCGACATCGACGGCGAGGTCATTCGCTGTGCGCGGCAGTATTTTCCCCAATGTGCGGTTGCTTTAGACGATCCGCGGGCTCAAGTCATCGTCGGCGATGGGCTGGCCTACGTCGAGCAGGCGGCGGCGGCTGGCGGGCAGTTCGATGTCATCTTGGTCGACTCGACCGATCCCGTCGATGCCGCTGTGGAATTGTTCACGGAGAAATTTTACCGACATTGCGCGACATTGCTGGGCGACGGCGGTATTTTGGTACCCCAGAGCGACTCGCCCACGTTTTACCTTGACCGCGTCGCTGGGGTGTATCACACGCTGTCTGAGATTTTTTCCAATACTCGCCTTTACTTAGGCCAAGTGACCGCCTATCCGGGCGGAGTGTGGGCCTATACAGCAGCGAGTCAAACCATCGACTTGGCCACTTCGATTGAGCCTCAAGGTGCCCGCGTGCGCCAATTGGAGCCCGACTTGCGCTACGCCAACGGGCCGTTTATCGCCGCGGCTTTCGCTTTGCCGACGTACGTTCAGCGGCGCTTGCAGGGTTTGCCCGCGGCAGCGTTGCCGTCGTTGGCCGATGATCCAGCCGATTTTGACGTGTAGGCAAAGATGGCGAATTCAGCGCAACTCTTAGATTCCTCAGCGGTCTGGCACCTGATCGGCGTCGGCGGTATTGGCGTGTCCGCGATTGCCCGCCTGCTGGCGGCGCGCGGTCTGCGGGTGCAAGGATCGGATGTGCGCGAGTCGCAGATCACCTTGGCGCTGCGCAGCGAAGGCATTGACGTCACCATCGGTCACCGCAGTGAAAACTTACAAGGCGCTGATATTATTGTACTTTCTACGGCAATTCCGCCCAACAATCCTGAACTGCTGGCGGCGCACGCGCTCGGCCTGCGGGTGTTGCACCGCTCCGAAGTGCTGGGAGCCTTGGTGAGCGAAGCGCGCGCCGTCGGCATTATTGGCACTCACGGCAAGGGCACGGTTTCGGGGGCGATTGCGTGGATGCTGCAGGTCGCGGGCTGGCAACCGGGTTTTGTGATCGGTGGGCAATTGCTCAACTTCGCCACCAATGCGCGGGCCGGGCAGCCGCTGCCGACCGGTCACCAGCACGCGGGTCAAACGTGGTTGGTGGCTGAAGTCGACGAGTCGGACGGCTCGCTGGTCAACAGTCAGCCGATCGTCGCGGTGCTGAATAATCTCGAACTCGATCACCTGCACTACTACCCGGAGTGGCCCAAGCTGCAGGCGGCGGTCTTGCAGTATTTTGAGGACAATTCGCGCCTGCAAGTTGCGGTCATCAACAGCGACGATGCCGGTTGCGCCAAAATTTTGGCCAAGCTAAAACTGCCTGTCAGCGCACAGCTTTTGACATTTGGCTTTGAAGGCGAACCGGCAGTGCGCGGCTCTAACCTGCACAACCGGCGCATGACCGGCAGTTTCGATGTGCATGCCCGTGACGCGCAAGGGCACTACCAGTTACTGGGACCCATCGAAATCGGCCTGCCGGGCAAGTACAACGCCAGCAACCTGCTGGGCGCGGTGGCGGTGGCGTGGTCGCAAGGGGTGCCGTGGCCGCAGATTGAGCAGGCGGCGCGCTCCTACGGTGGCTTGGAAAATCGGTTCACCTTGGTTGCAGCCGCCGGCATTGAGGTCGTCAAAGACTATATTTCGCATCCAACGGGGATCAAACGGGTTCTGGAGGCGGCGCGCGCGCAAGCCGAGGGCGAAGTCATCGCCGTGTTTAAGCCCTATCGCTTCACCATGATCCACTACCTGATGGATGACTACCGACAGGCCTTTGCCGATGCGGATCGCGCCCTTGTCACCGAGTTGTACACCGCTGGAGAAGTGCCGATTGCCGGCACCGACGTCCATGTGCTGTGCGACAAGATTCGCGAAGTGACCCGCGACGTCACCTATGTGCACGCCCTGAGCGACATCGCGCCTTGGCTGCATCAAAACGTGCAAGCCCCAGCAACCGTACTGTTTTTTGGCGGAGACGACCTGTTTGCCGTCGCGGATCGCTTTATCGCCGAGCGGTTGGCAGCTGTCCCGGCATCGATGGCGGCAGGCTAGTTGCCCGAGTCGGGCGATTTGCGGCAAAGACTTTGTGAATCAGAGCATTGCCAGCTCCCAGCTCGGCCCGGCGCTCTGGTTGCTGTTGGCTAATTTGGCTGGCGTCGGCCGGCGATCGAACCGGCTCTTTCTGATTGACCAGCGTACCGAGGCCACTCGTACCCACAATTGGCGGTAGTGTGAACGCAAGCCAAAGCCGAAATGAACACCTCGCCGCCATCGCCTGCTGGAGCGACGTCAGTGGCGCCTCGTTTACCGTCGTCGGTTTGGGCAAATCCGGTATCGCCGCCGCCAACGCGTTGTGCCAGCGCGGTGCCGATGTGCTGTGTATCGACGACGTACCCGAGAGCAAACTTGGGTCGGCATTGGCGGCACTCGATCGGCGGGCGCAAGTTCATTGTGGCCAGACTTCGGGCCCAGTCGGTCGGCGCGGCGACATTTTCATCCTATCGCCGGGGGTGATGCCACACAGCGCGCGGTTTCGCGACGTGCAAGCGTTGGCAACCGCGATTTTGTCCGAAATCGAACTGTTTTACCGCCTCGATCGCGCCGACAACGACGGCCTCGGCCATCCGATCGTGGCCATCAGCGGCACCGACGGCAAAACGACCACTACCTTGTGGGTCGCGCACATGCTGGCCACCGCTGGCTTGCCCGTGGTTGTCGGCGGCAATATTGGCGAGCCTCTGTGCGGTTTTTTGGGCAAGCTCGGCCGCAACACCGTGGTCGTGGCCGAAGTCAGTGCCTTTCAGTTGCACACCTGCAGCCTGTTTCGGCCGCGGTCGGCCGTGGTGACCAATGTGGCGGCCGATCACGTCGACTGGTTTGCGGGCGATTTTGACGCCTATGTGGCGACCAAAGTCAAAGTTGCTGCACAGTTGGGCGTGGGCGATGCTTTTGCCATCAACGGCGACGATCCGCAGTTGCAGCCCCATCGGCAGGCCCTGACCGCTGCGTCTTTCAGTTGGCAGGTGTTTTCGGTCCAAGCAGTTCCCGCGCGGGGATTTGGATTTGACGGTGACACGCTCTGGTGGGCGCTGGCGGCCGAAACCAAGGTCCCGCTGGCCACCGCCGCTGAGTTGGGTTGCGAGGGCAAGCACCCCATTGTCGGCCTGCACAATGTCGAAAACGCCTTGGCGGCCAGCGCGTTGGCCCTAGGCATGGCGGTGCCTCTTGCAGCGATTCGTCAAGGACTGCGGACATTTAGCTTGCCATCGCACCGGATTGAACCCGTGGCCGCCATTGGACAAGTGCGTTTTGTGGACGACAGCAAGGCCACCAATCCCCATGCGGCCATCGCAGGGCTGCAGGCGATGCAGTTGGCTGCCGGTGAAAAGCTGGTATGGATCGCTGGGGGAAGCGAAAAAGACGCTGATTTTGTAGAGTTGGGTCAAGTCGCCGGCCAACTCGTTGACGCCGCCATTCTGATCGGTCAAACCCAAGACCGCATTGCCGGCTGCTTGCCAGCGACGCTGGCCATTCATCGGGTGGCGACGCTGCAAGAGGCGGCGCCACTTGGACTGCAACTTGCTGGAACGGCTGGTATCGTCCTGCTCAGCCCCGCTTGCGCCAGTTTCGATATGTTCAATGGGTATGCGCATCGCGGCGAAGTTTTTGCTGCCGCCGTGGTGGCGCTCAAGGCCGCCATCGATCGCCAAAGCAGCCTGTAAGCTTTTGAATTTACAAATCCAGCGTCTGCGAAGTGCTTGTCGGTCGCGCAGGTCGCCAGCACTAGTGTCGAACTCGAATTATTTCGATCACTTGGGTGGTTGCGGCACGCCGACTACTTCGTCGCTGGGGCCGCGGTGCCGCCAGCGCCCTGATCGCGCCAAGGTCGACGGCAGCCTTGGTCGGCAACAGGGTCACGTCGTTCGCAACTACCTCGGCACGCGACGCGCAAGGGACCGTCACGCGAATGCGCGGAGAGCCATTTTGGCCGCACTAGGGTGGCACTTAGAATTACAGCGGCCTGTCGGCGGCCAAAAATGGGGCTCCGGGAGGGCGAGTGGCAGCGAGCCCGACTAGGGCCCGGTCCGGCCGCCGCGGCCGGATGCGCCCAAGAAGCCCCGCCTGTACGCCGCTACAAACGAGCAGCAAAGGCGGAAGACTGGTTCGCACGTGATCAATGGGTCACCACGCCTAGACCCCTTTTGGCGATCCGCACCCTGTTGCCGATGCCCAGATGACAGCACCACCGGCAGCGACGATCGGCAAGCGCCCATCCGCCCGACAGGAAGGTTGAAATGCCAAAAACGGCAATCATGTTATCTAGTTTTCAGTTCTTGGCTGGGTGCGTTGGCGCGACGGCGACCGCGCCGAACAGTGTCGCTGGCGCTGACAGCCAAGTCGCGGATGGCAGCCCTGACACGGGGTCGGTGGTCAATGCCAAAGCCGCGCTGCTCGCCGTGGGCGGCGATTTTGCCTGTGCGGTATTGGCCGACGGCGTCGCCCGCTGCTGGGGGGCCAACGCCATGGGTCAACTGGCGATTGGCAAGAAGCCAGCCGACTATTCTGGCCAAATGGCCAGTGAGGCCTACCCGGTGGTGGCCGCCAGCCTCAAGGGAGTCACCGCACTCGCCGCCGGACCCAGCCACGCCTGCGCGCTCACCGCCGCTGGCGCGCTGTGTTGGGGCGACAATCAGTTTGGCCAAGTCGGCAACGGCTTGGACGCGACGGCCTATGGTGCCAGCAACCTCGCCGCGGAATTTAGCGCCAAGCCGGTGCAAAAGCTCACCCAGCCCTCGGCAATTGGCGCAGGTCGCAGGCTGACTTGCGCCTTGCAAGCGACCATCGCCTGGTGCTGGGGCGATAACACTGACGGCGCGCTCGGTGGCGGCGCTGGGATGGGTGTTGCCCTGCCGGCTCAAGTCAAAATGCCAGCGGGCAGCAAGGTGTTGGCGGTCGGGGGTCGGCACGCGTGCGTGGTCAAAGCGGACGGTGCGGTAGCCTGCTGGGGCAACAACGGCCAAGGTCAGGCCAACCCCGGCGGTGCCGCGGCGGTGCTGCTGCCCCAAGTCGTGGCGCAGTTGGACAAGGCGACCGCAATCGTCGCCGGCGACGCCCACACCTGCACGATTACGCTGGCTGCAACGGTGCAGTGCTGGGGCGATGGCAGCGTTGGCCAGTTGGCTGGAGCCGCCAGCGGGGTCACAACGATCGCCGGCGTCACCGAAGCCGTTGCTCTGGCGGCGGGCGCCAGTCACACCTGTGCGCTAGCCAGCCAAGGCTCGGTCAGCTGCTGGGGCGCCAACGACACCGGCCAATTGGCGGGAACAGGCACGGGACCCGTCACCGTCGCTGGGCTTGCCGCCACCGCCATTGCTGCAGGTGGTCACACGACCTGTGCGATCACCAAAACCGGCACCGTGGTGTGCTGGGGGGCTGGCGCCGCGGGTCAATTGGGCGATGGCAACCGCAAAGCCATGGGCACCAATGCGGTTGTGCAATGGAATGCCCCTGCCAAGCCGACACCGGATGCGGTGTCAGCCGAAACTGCAACTGAAGGCGACGCGGGTAGCAGTCCTGATTACGATTCGTGGGCCAGCACGGAAACCAGCTGGGTCGACGCCAACCCCGTTGAACAGGACGTAAGCGACGCATGCATTGGGTCCGATGGGGCTAATGTTTGCATTAAATTTCCATAGCTTGGCCGACACTGCCGCAAGATTGACCGCTTCCCTCGAGCCTGGACCAATTTTGGCTGACCCTCAACAATTCCCAAGCAGTACTGGAACGGCGAGACGCCAACCCGTAGGCAACCGAATAGGTGCCAATCGCTCGCGACTCACAAGCAGGCAAAAAGACACTGACCACATCAGATTTGCTCAGATCTTCAGCGCCCGATGGCCTTGTAATAGCGTTCTAGACGCTCGCGAAACCCAGCCGGCGTCTTGCTGTGCATCGCCCGCAATAGCTCCTGTCGGTAGAATTCGGCCTCCGCATTGGCGCCACCGTTGCCCAATTCGACCTCAGTCTTGCCGGCCTCCATCCCCACCGACTGGCCCTGCTGGCTTTTGCCAGCTTGGCCTTGGCCGCTTTGCTGCAGCATGTCCCCAGCCCGGTCGAGCGCTTCAAGCGCCTCGGCTGTTTGCGCAAAGGCCTTAGCGGCATCGCTGCGCCGCAGGCTCTCCTCGGCGTGGCGCATGGTTTCACCGGCATGGTCCAAGCGCTCGCCCACTTGGCGCTGCAGAGCCGGTTGCGCATCGCCGGCTTCGGTGAGTTTCTTGCGCAGTCGTTCCATCGCCAAACGCACCCGAGCTTGTTGGTTGGCCAATCCCTCCAGCTTGCCTTGACCGCCGGGCCGCAGCAGTTCTTCGGGTTCCGGCAGCGCTTCGCGCAGTTTTTGCGCCGCCCGTGTCAGCTTGTCGTAAGCGCCGTCGAGCCGGCGGTTGTCGGCAGCCGCTTTGGCCATTTCGTGCAAGTCTTCTTCGTCTTGCAGGGCGCGCTTGACCGCGCCCATCCCATCTTGAGCCTCAGCGATCCGCTGCAGCGCAGTGTCGACCTGACCCCTGACGATCGCCTCTTGGGCCGCGTCCAGCGCTTGACGCACATCGCCCAGCCCGGCCTGCCGCCGCGCCGCGGTCGAACCCAGCCGATTGGGCCGAATCGAGTCGCGAACTTCACGCACTATATCAGCAACTTGCGGCAGAGCGGTGTCGCGCATCTTGCGAAAATACTCTTCTTGGGCGTGCGCTTGTTCTTCAGCTGGCAGCCGCAAGTCGTCGCGCAAGCGTCCCTGAGCGTCCTGCGCGCGACCCACCCCGCGGCGCAACTCGCGCACCAACCCCTCCAAAGCCAGATCTTCAGCGGTGCGTTGACCTGTTGCACCTGAGGTCGAGGCCATTTGGTCATGAATTTGCCGTAAGCGCTGCATCGCTTCGCGCACCTTGCCTTCGCGCAGCAGTTTGCGCACGTCCGCCAGCGCCGAGCGCTGATCGTGCAAATCGCGTTGAGTACTGCTGGCTTGCAGCGCGCGGGCGTTCAAATGCTCGAACGGGACCAACTTGGCCGTTTCGCTAGCCGTAGCGGCCAACCGCTCCAGTTGCTGTTCGATGTGATCGAGCAGCCGCTCAGATTCGGCAACAAGCGGCTTGCTATCCTTTTCGGCGAGTTTTTCCAACGTGCTCAACAGTTGTTGGCTGGCTTGCTGCAGGCTCTTGGCATCGCGGGCCAGCATCGCCTCCAACTCGTCACCGACCAAATCAGCTAGGGCAGCCACGCCGCCTTCTTGCTGAGCGATGACCAGAGCGTGGTGCCGTTGCACGGCATACAATTCACGACTTTCACCAAAACCGGCTTCGTTGGGTGGCTCGCCAGCCAGTTCGCCGCCGACCGCGGCGGTGCGCTGAAGTGCCCGCGCCTCGTCGCCCAACGTATCGACAAGTGAGCGCTCAATGGCTTCTAGGTCCGCTAGCGAACGGGTCTTGGCCTGCGCATCTTCGGCCAACAGCAGGCGCACCACCTTGAGTTCGTCCAGCGCTCGCTCTTCCGCGGTCGCCAGCAGACTGCGATTCTTGCGCGCCGCGCTCAAGTCGGTCTTTTGTTGAGACGGGTCGCGCTCCAGCCGATCGGCCAGCCGCAGGGCCCACAAGTCCGCCAGTTGCCGCAGTTGGTCCAGCACCCGCGCATGGTGGCGCTCTGCGGAGAACATCCGCACCCGTAGCTTGTCGCTAACCCCCTTGCGCGCGCCATCAAATGGATTGGTATCGGAGGCTTCCAGCTGGATTTGCGCTACTTCTCCTGGTCGCAACTGCAACGAATCGACCGGCAAGGCTTCGCGGACGTCCTGCATCAAGCTGCCGTGCACCACCGTCACCGGACGCCGATCCAGACCGCCACTGGGCCGCGCAACGGCAAGCTCAATCTGCAACAATCCAATATCATCATCCACTTGCCATACCAGTTGCAGAGTCTGTCCCGGCCTCACTTCGACTTCACCGGTCGGTTGTGACAGCGACACCCGCGGCGGCTGATCGGCGACGGTCCGCAAGTGCCGCCAACCCGCCTCGCGCACCGGATTGCCGACCTTGTCTCGACCCGTAAACCGGTAGCGTGTCACTTCGAGCAGCGTGACTTGCCACACCTGCCCCAGGCCCTCCAGCGTCGCGACCGGCTGGCGTTCACTGCGGGCCGACGTGTTGGCGCCGGTCTGCAACTCCACGCTGTCGACGACAAACTCGGGCAGGGCAGCGGCGCTGACTGTGACCCTGCTGCCGCGCAAGGCCGCGACTTCTCCCGATTCTTCGTCGCGTGGCACGGTGGCGCGCGCGGCATAGGCTGGCGGTTCGACGCGGATGCGCACGTCGCCGACCAACGTACCCATTTCGCGCACCGCGATCGCTGGCGGCAGGTTGTCCGCAAACCACGCCGCAAAGGTGGTCGGCGCCTGCACCCGCACGACCACAAACAGTGCGACCATCACGGCCAGCCACGCCGCGTAACGCTTGCACCGGTGACCGATCGCAGCCACGTCGACGTCCAGCCCCACAACCTGCTGATCTGCTTGGGCTAAAGTCGCGGCGACCATCCACGCCGAGCCGACCGCTGAAGTGCCGGCAGTGCGCACCTGCTCCGCCAATTCGATGCCGGTGCGCAGCAATTCGCCGTCGGTGGTCGGCCGGTGCCGAATCGCCCGCACATGGGCCCACCGCGCAAACTGCCGCTGTTGACGATGGCGGTGGATCAGCATCGCCAGCATCGTCGCAATGGCAGGCACGCCCGCAAACAGCCACACCAAAGCAAACGCAGCCCGCGAACGGTCGACTGCAGTCGCCACCGCCAGGCTGACGGCCAGAATTGCCGTACCGGCCACCAATCCTAGCAGCACGGCCTCGATAGCAGTCACACTGCGCCACCGGCTGCGGACCAGTTGCAGGCGCGCCCACAGCGCCGCCGCAGTGCGCTCGGCGAGGTCCTCGCTCGGCATGGCGCGCGGACGCGCAGGCAGGTGGTCCCCAAAGTTGACGGTCGTGGCCATCAGGCGCTCAACATCCTAAAAAGGGTGGTCTTACTTCAATGCCACGCCGCGCAACAGCGTGATCATCTTTTCCTTGAGCGCCGCAAGCTTGACTTCGTTTTCGACCAGTTTCTTGGCCACCAGCGCCGATTTTTCTGAAGCTGACGCCAGTTGCCCGACCAATTGTTTGCGCAAATCCGCAGCTACGGCGCTCGACGGCAGCGCATCCAGATTACCTTGAATGCGGTATTGCTCCGTGTTGAGCGTATCGCGCTGGCTGCGCAATGTGGACAGTTCGCGCTCAATCGTGGCCATTTCCTCATGAACGGACAGCAGTTGAGCGACCGGGCCTTTAAGGGCCTGCTCAGCCGTGGTGTTCGTCAGGTACAGCTTGAGCGCGGCGACCGAACGGTCGTTCAGCGTGGTTTCCTCGAACCAAACCGGCGATTCCTCCACCAACACCGTCTCGCCCTTGCCCGTGGCCGGCGCCTGGACCGGGATGTACAACTCTTGGCCCGCCTTGATCATTTCCTTGGGCGGCTGGAGCAGCGTCATCCCAGTGGTGGCGGTAATCTTGACGTAACACAGGGCGGGCTTGTCGCCGGTGGCGTCGATGGTAAACGTGCGTTTTAACAAGCGCTTACCCTCAATGCGAATGCGACCGTCGATGATGCGCGCTAGGTGCATCTCGGCTTCTTCGTCTTTGCTGGTGAGCGCCAAGCTGTAGCCGCTCTGACGGGCAAAGGCCACGAATGCGGTTTCGTTTTTGCCCACCCGACCGATAAATCCCTCGCCGGCAAACGCGCCGTCCACGTACAGCGTGATCGGCCCACCTTCGACGGTCGATGCGCCGTCATTCTTAAGCAAAATCGCGTGGTAAGGCGTCTGGTGCAACTCACGATACAACAACACGGCGCGACCATCGAGTTTCTTGTTGATCAGGTTGATCAGCGCCGCGGACCGATCGGGAACGGTGACCGCATGCTGGGCCTCATACGCGTACAGCGCGCCGATCTCGCGCCCAGAGACCAAGGCCGCAGCGGAGCGCATGGTCGCATCGCGGCGCTTTTGGTCCTCGTCGGCGCTCACAGCAACTGGGCTGGGGTTACCGCCAACTCCGCCACTACCACCACCACGCGCAGACCGCGAGCGCATCGGCGCCGCTGCCATGGGTCGTTCTGCTGGCTTGGAATCTTTGGAGTTGAAAGAGCTGCTGCGACCGGTCGCTACTTTTCCCACAGTTCCACCGGCGGCTGCACCGGGCGCCAGTTTCACCCCGCCGCCAGAGGCATCCAGATCGCCATCGTCTGCCACCCCAAAGCCGGCAATCGCAGCTTCGGCAGCTGGTGGCGCTGGCGGTGCCTCAGCGGCCGCTGCAACACCCACATCGGGTTCCGGTGGCGCATCGGCGGTGGTTGGCAACCGCGGCGACAAGTCGGGGCGGGCGACCATGTGCGGGGTATGCAGATTGTAGCGAAAGCTCAGCGGCGAGCCGGCTACCAGCGTTAACTTGACGTCTTTCCAATCTTCGCCGGAGGTATTGTCTACAATTGCCCAGCCTTGCAACTGGACACCCTTATCCTTCTCCACCCACGCTCTGTAGGCGGGCCGCCACACCGGCACCTCGTGGATGTAACTGATGATCAGATCGTGGGTCTTGTCACCGGCCAAGCGAATTTGCAGAGTTGCCGGTTTCCAAGCGCCGTCGGCCCGCGAAATGTCCAGCGACTGCTTAAGTCCGACACTGAGCGTGCGGTCGCCGATTTGCAACTCGCTAATGCCATCGACAGGCGTGGTCATCAACTTGTCTTCGCCGACCATCAGCGTCAGCACTGCGCTGCGTCCGCAATTTTCGCCTTTGTCATCACCGCTTTGTCGCGGCGGCATCTCGACACCGACCACCCGACCGCGCAGCGTATTGCCGCGACCCGAGACCGTCACTTCGGCACCGCGCAGCACCGCCAGCAGCCCGACCATACCGGTGGCGTTGCGCACTTGCGGCGGCAATTCAGCCGCTAGGCGGTCGCCTGACTTTTCTACTGGCAGTGAGACCGAAGCTGCCGCCCCGCCAGCCAGATCCAAGATCGACAACGACTTGAGCACGTCGTTGATTTGGTCCGGCCGCACGCGCAGCTCAACGAGATGGCGGTCGACCATGCCGCGCTTCTCAAAGTAGCCGACGCCGTTTTGATACAGAACCACTTTGGTAATCGGCAGTTCGGCCGACTTAGCGGCCATGCTGGGCGCCGGGCGCTCGCAGGCTGAGGCAAAACAGGCCACCACAAGGGCGACGCACTGGACGGCTTGGCGCACGCTAACCCCCAAATCATAATTGATCAGGTGGCACCCATTAGACAACATCCTGATTTTATGGACTGTCCGCTGGGTGCCGGGAACTCGAATCCAAAACTCTGAGCCCAGCAATGACGCTGGCCTAAGGCGCGGGCGTCCCGCATGTTTCGGCTTTGCAGGTGCCCTTACCGGACTTGTCCGTTTGGCAATCGAAGCCGGGTTTGCAGGTGCCAGTGCACGCTTCGCCAGCGCCGGGCTTCTGCGCGCAAATTTGCGTTTTCGCGTCGCATGTCAGGCCTTTGGCGCACTGGAATAGGACGCAAGCCTTGCCTTCGGTCGGCGCATCGGCGCATTTGCCGTTGTCACACAGCACTGGTGGCAAACAGGCGTAGAACGCACCGGCCTTGAGATCGGCGGCGGTGCAACTTTGGCCTTTCTTGGGCAGGATCTTGCAGGCTCCGCTGGTGCAGGCTAAATCAAGGCCGCCACACTGAGCGCTGCTGGTGCACGCGCCACCGACGGTGACAAAGCCTACGCAGGACTGCTTGTCGCCCGCTGTGACGCAACTTAAGCCTACTGCGCAAGGGTTGTTTGCGCCGCTGGCGGTGGTCGCGCAGACCTCGCCAGCTTTGATGCGTTGCGCACAAGTGCCTGCACCGCTATCGGGTGGAAACTTGCAGTACGATTCTGGCTTGCACTGACCCAACGAACTGCATTTTTCGCCGTCGGCAAATGGTGCCCCGCACTTTTTGCTGAGCGAGAGGCCGCATTTGAGACCCTTTTCGCATTCCAGCACTTCACAACTATCGCCGATTTTGCCAAACACTTTGTCGTTGCACACGTTGTTCGTGCATTGCAGGTCGCCGGCACAGTCAGCGGTGGCGGTGCAGGCGCCGCCCTTGGAACTTGGGGCTTTGCCACAAGTGCCGAGGCACAACTCTCCGGTACTGCCCGCGCAGTTTTGCGAAACACATTCCTCGCTGTCAGTGCAGGCTTTGCCCTCGGCTGTCTTGCCGATGAAGGCGTCCTTGCACGCCGCCGGCTCTTCGCCAGCGTCCAATTCACCGCAAGTGGTGCCCATGGCCTGAAGGCATTTGCCGGCGGCGCTCGGGTCATAGCCGACTTTGCCAGCCTTCGCCAAAGTCACGATTTTTAAGCCGCCCGAGTCGCCGAATTCGAGGAAAGCCTTGCAGCCCTCGACCGTGGCAAAGCCCTTCTCGCCAGCGCCAGCGCTGCACGCAACCTGTAGTTTGCACAGCACATCAGCGAGCGTCTCCTCCAACTTGTCCAATGGAATGGAGGCGCCGCCGTAGGCATTGACGACGGCGTCGGTTCCGCTGCCAGCGCCGGTTTCTGCTCCGCCGGAGGTCGCGCCGCTGTCGCCAATGTTTCCCGTTCCGGTGCCCGAGCCGCCTCCGGTGCTGCCACCACCGACACACGCTGCGCATAGGGACAAGCCCATCGCAACTGCCCAAACACGACTCCGAACCATAGTTACATCCGTCTTGTCGGCCGCGTATGGCCGGACCTCTAGTGTGGATCAGTGCCCACATGTGCGCAATGGAGACTAGGCGAGGAGGAGGCGAAGAGGCGCTTGGTGAGGTGGCACCCATTAAACAACATCTTAGAATTACAGTTCTATCCGTATGGACCCGGTGACATTGGATGGCTTAGAGGTCGCCGTTGAGGCTGTGGGCCGGTTTTCAAAAATCAAGCAATCTTGTCGCACAAGGGGTGCGCCCATTCGGCATCCGCGCTACAACAGTGCCGATGAATCTCACCGCCCTCAAAACCGACCTCATTGCTGTAGAAGCCAACCTCGGAAAACTCCAGTTCGCGACCATCCGCGGGGCATTGCGGCTAGCTACCGGAGCCCGTTCGACCCGCCTGACCATCGACGGCATTGACGTTCCCATACTGCGTTTAGGCCGCGGCAAGCCCCTGGTTCTTGTCCACGGTTTCGCCGACCGCGGAGAGTCACTGGTACCACTAGCTGGACTGCTACGCGGTCAATTCTCAGTCATCATTCCTGACCTGCCGGGCTTTGGCGAAGCAGACGGCGTGCCGGTGGAGCGCTCGACCATGGCCGCCCAGGCGCGGTTCTTGGTGCAGCTGCTGGATATATTAGGCCTACCGAGCGCGCACTTCGCTGGTCATTCCATGGGCGGCGGCATTTGTGCACGGTTGCTGAACGACCACCCCCAGCGCGTGCTGTCGATGACCTTGATTGCTGCTGCCGGCGCTCATGGGCTGCATCCGGACACGGCAGCACTGCTGCGCGACGGTCAAAACCCGCTGCTGCCAGCCGATTTACCCGAGTTCGACCGCCTAATGGACCTGTGCTTCGCCAGCAAGCCGCCCCTGCCGCGAGCGCTGCGCCGCCACTTGCAACGGCAGTGGAATAGCCGCCGCGCCGAGCATCTGGCCATTTTTGCCCGGATGATGGAGCCACGGGCCAATGAAGGCGTTCCTGACGTATTTGCGCCTACTTTCGCGCCCGTGGGTCTCATCTACGGCCAGTGCGAGCGGGTCGTCCACCCAGACAACATTGCGGCGTATGCGGCTGGGTACGGCGCCGCGAGGCTGGTTCGCCTAAAACATGTCGGTCACGCGCCACCGATTGAAGCGCCAAGGGCAGTGGCCAAAGTCATTTCACAGGTTGCAGATCAGGTCAGATCAGGTGGCACCCAACAGACAACATATTTAGATTATTGATGTAATCTCGGTTTCAGTGGCCCCAGCCGTTCTCAGTCGTGGCCAGCGCCCAGTTCTCATTACGGGCTGGCTGCGACCTTGCACCCACAACGACTAGCCGCTACCGTGCGCCTCCGCCCTCAATGGGCGCTGTCGAGCCCCATGTCGCCAAAGAATATCGACGAATTGCAAGCACTTGCGCCACAATCCGTCTTGGCCGAGGACTCTGCTTCCTCGGCACGAGAACGCAAAGTGGTCTTGCTGATTGCGGCCGTTCAGTTCGTCAATGTCCTTGATTTTGTGATGGTCATGCCAATGGGCCCCGATTTTGCGGTGGCGCTCGGCATCGACATGTCCCATCTGGGCGCCATTGGGGGCGCGTATACTTTGGCGGCGGCGGTGGCCGGGTTGGCGTGCAGCACTTTCTTGGACCGCTTCGATCGCCGTACCGTTCTCATGTGGAGCATGGCCGGTCTAGCTTTGGGTACGGTTTCTGGCGGTTTTGCTTGGAATTTAACCAGCCTACTCGTCGCTCGCGTGATCGCAGGTTTGTTTGGCGGCCCCGCCACCGCGATTGCCATGTCGATCATCGCCGACACCGTACCCAACCAGCGCCGCGGACGTGCGATGGGCACCGTTATGGGCTCGTTTTCGCTCGCCTCAGTGGTTGGCATTCCGGCAGGTTTGGAACTAGCCACTGCTGGCGGTTGGCGCACCCCGTTCTTCGCAATCGGAGCTTTGTGCGTTGTGGTCACCCTGCTGTCGCGCCTCCTGTTGCCCGAACTGCGCGACCATATGGCCCAGGCGTTGGCGCGACCCCTGCAGCTTCGCGACGCGGCGACGATTTTGGCACGCCGCGAGTTCTGGCTATGCTACATGATGGCAATTGCTGCAGCGATGAGCGCGTTCTTGCTGATTCCCAACCTAAGCGCATACAGCCAGTTCAACCTCGGCCTGCCGCGCGACCAATTGGGCTCACTGTACTTGTACGGCGGGCTGGCGTCGTTCGTGTCGATGTGGCTGACGGGTCGTGCAGTGGACAGGTTCGGCTCGCTTGGCGTCACCTTGTTCGCCACCGCGTTGTTCTTCGGCGTACTGTGGGTGGGCTTTTGGCACTGGACTGGCGCGATTTCCGTAATTGCCGTGTTTGTTCCGTATTTTATTGCTAATTCATCGCGCAATGTCGCGTTCAACGCCACAGTGAGCAGAGTCGCGCAACCCCATGAGCGGGCGCGGTTCATGTCGGCCATGTCCGCCGTGCAGCACTTGGCGGCCGCTGCGGGTTCGATCGCTTCGGGAATGCTGCTGGTCGAATTGCCGGACCACCGCTTGCAAGGCATGGCAGCACTGGCAGTCGTGGCTTTTGGTATTGCGGCAACGCTGCCCTTGTGGCTGGGCCTGGTTGAGCGGCGATTGCGGGCGCAAGCCCTCGTTTAGACATCGAAATGATCGAACTGCGAACTGTTTTGGCCCGAAAGACGCTTTGTCGTGTTCCTGAAACCCTCGGCGCTCGGCTCATGCTTTCCCCGGGTCGCATGATCACGGCAGATCAGCCCGGCCCGATTTGATCGGGTGGCACCCATCGAACAACATCCAATAATTGTTGCTGAATTTTTTTCAGGGCTAGTCAATACGGCAGCAGTCTGAAGTCTTTTTTTGGTTTTTCGCGGTTTTTCCCTCGCCATTTCGAACATCTTCTCCACACCCGCCAATTTCGCGCGGGCTGGAGTCGCCGTGCACCAGATCCGATTTTACCACCCAGATTTGATTTTCGAAGTCTCTCGGCGGGTCATCAACGGAGAATTCCTGTTTGA
>SHZD01000080.1 GCA_009692465.1 Myxococcales bacterium | reverse complement strand
TGCCGACCCGACGAGCATGGTGGCGGCGCTGCGGCTGGCGCAAGAGATTGGTCTGCAGCAGTTGGTTGGGCGAGCTTTGGCCTAAGAGGGCGTATTCAAAAAATGCCTACTGCGGTTCAGGATGCATCCCGGCATGCTGCGTTGGCGATGGTCTTGCTCCCTGCAACGCACTGCGAGTGCGTTTCGGTCGTCAGGCAACCGCCGCCTTGCCTTCCGGGCGCCTCCTGAACCTCGCAACGGCATATTTGAATACACCCTCTTAGCGCCCCGAGGTTGCCGCGCGCTCACGGGTCGCAATGCGCTGCAGTGACGTCATCATGGCGTCGCGAACGGCCAGCGAAATTTCGCGTTCCAGTTGCGATTCGAGAAGTGGACGCACTCGGCGGTCGTCGATATGACCCAGCGCCAAAGCGGAGGCCTCGCGGATCAAAACATCTTTATGGAGCAAATGGTGCTGCAATTGGGGCAGCGCAAGCGCGCCAAAACCGCTGGCGAACGCCGACAGTGCCACTCGCAGCGCTTCTGGGCTGGACGGGGTGGCGATGGTTTCCAGCAGCACCGCTTTGCTCGCTGAATTCGGGTAGTACTGTAACCAGCCCAACGCCCGCAACCTCATGGCCGCACTGCCTGTTTTTGCGGTAACCACTTCGATAAGCAGGGCTTGAACATCGGCGCCGATGCGGGCCAATTTTTCGGCAGACACCCAAGGGTGCGGGGCGTCCAGAATCGCCATCAGAGCCGAACGCTGGGCGTCGCGAGACCGCGAAGCGGAGGTAGAATCGGCAAAGGCCACAGTTGGCATGCCGATCAGACAAACCCCAATAAAACCAAGAAGTAATTTTTGCATGGCTCCTCGAATCGCCGCGGTACAGTGTGGGTGCCGCCGACCTACGCGGCGCCAGTGTATGCCAACGCGCAGAGCGCGGGAAGATTCCCCAACCGCGATTCGCCGCTTTCGACGCAACTGTGCGTCGGCACTGCACTCCGATGCTCATCGGCCTCAAGGCCGTTTCCGCTTCGGACTTCGTTTCTCATTGATTTGCATCCGAAATCGGGACCCGCGGAGTTTTTGGAGGTGAATTGCCTGTCGGCAGGTGAGGAGCCTGCCGCCCCTATGCTGATCGACCGGAAGGTCCGATGCAGTAACCAATCGAGAAGGCGGGGTGAATTGGGCCAATCAGCTCCGACCGTTTCTGCGGCGCCAGTTTCGGCTTGCCAGTTGGTCGCCGCGCTCTTACCCTATTGCCCCCGCGGTGTTCGGGTAGCTGCGCTTTTTTGCGGCTGCAGGCATAGCGGACCACTGTATTTGCTGCGGCGATGCACAGGATAGTCCGATGTTCCAAAAGTTACTCGCGCGAGCGTTTGGCACTAAAAACGACCGTGAACTCAAGAAGATTCAGCCGCTCGTTGCCCAAATAAACGCGTTCGAACCCCGCATCAAGTCGCTAGACGACGATGGGCTGCGGGCAATGACTGGCAGTTTCAAAGAAAAGCTTAGTCGCGGCGCTAAGTTGGACGACGTGCTGCCTGAGGCTTTTGCCGTTGTTCGCGAAGCGGCGTGGCGCCGGTTGGGTCAGCGTCACTACGACGTACAGTTGATTGGCGGCTACGCGCTGCACAAGGGCACGGTCGCCGAAATGCGCACCGGCGAAGGTAAAACTCTGGTCGCCACCTTGCCGGCCTACCTCAATGCCTTGACCGGCAAGGGGGTTCACGTTGTGACGGTCAACGATTATTTGGCCACCCGCGACTGCGAGTGGATGAGCCGCGTCTACAACTTCTTAGGCCTAACTAGCGGCGTTGTCACCACCAATGTCGACGAGTTCCGTCGACGCGCCGCCTACAACTCTGACATCACCTACGGCCAGAATAACGAACTCGGATTCGACTATCTTCGTGATAACATGAAGTATTCGCTTGATGACTACGTGCATCGGTACCTGTCGACTGCCCACGACGCCAAGGCCGACAAACTGCTCAATTTCGCGATTGTCGACGAAGTGGACTCGATTTTGATCGACGAAGCGCGCACGCCGCTGATTATTTCGGGCCGCGGGGAAGACTCCACGGAGCCGTACTTGCGCGCCAACGCCATCGTGGCGTTCCTCAAGCGCGACTTGGATTACATCGTCGACGAAAAATCCCACGTGGTTTCACTGACCGAGTCCGGAGTCGAAAAGGTCGAATCGCGTCTCAAGTTGCCGAATTTATACGACGCCGAACACATGCACTGGCTCCATTACATTCACGCCGCCCTCAAGGCGCATACGCTGTTCCGTTTAGAGGTCAACTACCTGATTGAAGAAGGTAAAATCATCATCATCGACGAGCACACTGGCCGCAAGATGCCCGGCCGCCGGTGGTCCGATGGCATTCACCAGTCCATCGAAGCCAAGGAAGGGCTCAAAGTTCAAGAGGAAACCCAGACGCTGGCGACCATCACTTTCCAAAACTACTTTCGGATGTACGACAAGTTGTGCGGAATGACCGGGACTGCCGAGACAGAAGCCGAGGAATTTGCAAAGATTTATAACCTTGACGTGCTGGTGATCCCGACCAACAAGACCAAGCGGCGTACCGATCACGACGATGTGGTCTACAAGACTGAGCGCGCCAAGTTCCGCCATGCCATTGAACATATTAAGGAATCGAACGAAAAAGGTCAGCCTATTCTGGTCGGCACCATTAGCGTCGAAAAATCGCAGTTCTTGTCGACGCTGCTTGAAGGCGAGGGCATCGCCCACAATGTGCTCAACGCCAAGCAGCACGCTCGCGAAGCGGACATCGTGGCGCAGGCTGGGCGCTTCAAAGCGGTAACGATTTCAACAAATATGGCGGGTCGCGGTACAGACATTTTGCTCGGTGGCAATCCGGAACTGATGGCGCGGGCGGACGTGTTTGGCAGCGGCGCCGTTCATCAGCATTTCGATGCCGAACATCCCGACTATTTGGAAGCGCTCGAGCGCTGGCGCGTGACCTGTGCACAGGAACGCCAACAGGTTTTGGACGCAGGCGGTCTGCTCATCTTGGGGACCGAGCGCCACGAGTCGCGCCGCATCGACAATCAACTGCGCGGGCGGGCAGGGCGCCAAGGCGATCCGGGTGAGAGCGCGTTTTACTTGTCGCTGGACGACGACTTGATGCGTATTTTTGGCGGCGATAACCTCCGAAAACTCATGGAGTTTCTCAAGATCCCCGAGGACGAGCCCATCGTGGCGGCGTCGGTGACCAATGCGATTTCAGACGCGCAAAAGCGGCTGGAAGGCCAGCACTTTGATTCGCGCAAAAACGTGCTGGAGTACGACGATGTCATGAACCTGCAACGCAAGGCGATTTATGCGCTTCGGCGGCGGGTTTTAGCGGCCTCTGACACCGAAGAGTTGGTCACGTCCGCAATTTCTGAAGTCGTGTATCGCCGGGTCGACACTCATTGTCCGCAAAAGCAAAATCCGCTGGACTGGAACGTCGAAGCGCTGGAAGACAGCATTTTTGCGCTTACGGATGAGGAACTGGAATTGACGGAGGTTCGCCGCGATTTCGATTCCTTGGTCGAAAGCCTGGAAAAACACCTGCTGGTCGACTATGCCGATCGACGCAAGCGCTTGATCGATCAGATTTTACATACGATCGACCACACCGACGGCGATGAGGAAACAGCGCGAACTCAGGCTCAGGACCAATGGCAGTACTTCGAGCGTGAAGCGTATCTGCGCGGAATTGATACTTATTGGCGCGAGCACTTGCGGACCATGGAAGGGCTCAAAGAGGGCGTCTACCTCGAAGCCTACGCGCAAAAAGACCCCAAACTGATTTACAAGAAGCAGGGTTACGAGATTTTCAAGCAAATGATTGACCGTATCGAGTCGCAACTGGTCGAACACATGTTTCGGGTGGAGGTCAAGTCGGCAGAAGAGCTCGAGCGTTTGCGGCAGCAGGCCGAAGACCGTCGAGCCGAGGCACGCAGGCAGCTGCAGGAAACCCACGCCTCGCAATCGCTGCATGACGAAGCCGAGGCGACCACCAGAACGACTGCCAAACCGAGTCCAGCCGCACCGGCGCCGCGATCACTGGCGCGACCAGCCGCCTCAGCAGCCTCGCCAGCCAAGCGCTCGCAATTGCAAAAACGTGCTGAACGGATGCAATTTCATGCCGTTTGGGCTCGTGCAGTGTGGGCTGAGCGAAAGGCGGAGATGATCTCAGCCGGAGCGGACCCCGTGCAGGTCGTTCAGCAAATGGCCACTTTGGCCCCGGCTGCGGCGGCCAGTTTGGATACACCTCAGCAAGCGCCAGCGCCACCGCAGAAACCGGAGACGTTTCGCCGTGATCGGCCTAAAGTAGGGCGCAACGACCTCTGCCACTGTGGCAGTGGCAAGAAGTACAAGAAGTGCCACATGGCGACGGACGAGGCTGGCGCTCATAGCTAGAGAACTGCTGGTGAATTCTCGTGATCGCGAAATTTGGACGTTCGCTCGGCCCGCGAACAAATGTTCCGCTCGGTTGCCTAGATAGCGAGAAAAAAGGGAACACTCCCTCCGCGTCCAAGGTGTGGTTGGCGCGTCTACGAGCCGGTGGGCGCGAGTCCTCTTGGGCGCAGTCTGTTGTACAGTGAACCGTCGGCATTGCTGACTGAGCCGAAGGCGGAGCGCAAGTTGACCGAATTGTACGGCGATCGCTACGAAGCGGTGCAGCGTGTCGGCGACGGCGGAATGGCCACTGTTTTTCGTGGTGTTGACCGCCAGTTGCAGCGCGAAGTCGCGATCAAAGTGATGCATCCGCACTTGGCTGCCCGCAAGGACGCCAAGGCGCGCTTTTCACGCGAAGCGGTCGCTGCGGCGCGGGTTAAACATCCAAATATCGTAGAAGTCTATGATTCATCAAAGGAAATCGAAGACAAGAGCTACATGATCACCGAGTTTGTGCATGGCGAGACGCTGTCCGCTTTTTGCACCGGCCACGGGCCGTTTATGCCGCAGGCGGCCGCCTTGATTGGCCATGTCATCGCCGGCGCGCTGTTTGCAGCCCACCAAAAAGGCATTGTTCACCGCGACATCAAGCCAGACAACCTGATGGTGTCGGTCGACGGTCACCTCAAGCTGATGGACTTTGGCATCGCCACCGCGATGGATTTGGAAGGAATGACCGCGACGGGGGCGATTGTCGGCTCTCCCGCGCACATGGCGCCCGAGCAGATTGAAGGTGAAGCGGTCGACCACCGTTGCGATGTATTTGCCTTGGGAATTGTTCTGTATTTCCTGGTAACCCGCCGCCTGCCCTACCATGCCAGCAACCCACACGCGCTGTTTCGGCAGATACTGGAAGGCAACCACGAGCCGCCTTCGCGCGAGAATCCAGCTGTCGACCGCCAGTTTGAGGCGATCGTCGAGCGGTGCATGGCGCGCCATAAGTCGGATCGATTCGCCACCGCCGAGGATTTGCAGGTGGCGCTGGCCAGCTACCTCAAGCAGTTTCGCATGAGCGACGTGGCGACCCTTTTGCCGCGATTTCTCAAATCACCTGAAGTCTTTCAGTACGATATCAAAAAGCCAGTTGTCCAAGAGTGGACCCACGAAGGCCGCCGCTTTGCTCAGGCCGGCCAGTTGGCGCTGGCGATCGATGCGTTTAACCGCGCTTTGGCTGTTGATGCCACCGCGGAAGAGCCCAAAAAGGCGTTGGCGATGCTGACGGCCCGCTCGCGGCGCAATCGCCAGATGCGGCGCTTTGGCTTGGCGGCCAGTGTGGTCGCGCTGGTGGCGGGCAGCGTGTTTGGCATCAATACGTGGCTCAATGACGTGCCAGCGATGCCGACCGGCGACGCGCATGCACCACGGACTCCATTCTTGGACGGCAGTCCACGCATCGCGAGCAAGGTGCAATTGGCACGGCCGCCCGACTTGGCTCGGCAGTTGCCGGTAGCGCCAACGGAAATTGTGGCGCCGATTCAGATTGCCGAAAATAGCAGTGATAACCATGCGATGTCTCGCCTCGGTGCGCCGAGCCCTTCCGAGAAAAAGCTGGCAAAACTAGTGGTTAAGCCAAAAATTGGCGCCGAGACCAAGCTCACTCAGGTTGGCGACACCAAAACCGACGGGAGCGCCAGATTTGCGGTTCCGCTGCCGTTAGAGAATGAACTGGTCAAGGTCATGTTATTTTGCAACCGGGGAGCGACCATTACGTTTCTGGGCCGCCATCATGACACCAATCACTTGGAAATCTCAGTACCTGTAGGCGTGTATACCTTCAAGTGTCACTTCAACGAAGAAGCGTGCCAGCGGTGCGCACCCTTGACGGTCGCCGTCTTCGCCCGCCGGGAGTATGTCGGGATGCCCCTTCAGGCCGCCAGTCGCTTCCCCGGGCTGGTTGAGGAAGCCATTCGGGCCCGCGATGGCGAACGTTAGGAACTGTGACAGAACAAGTTGTTCTGTCACAGGGTTCCGTTTGCTTGCTAGGTGGGTCGCAAGCTCGCGACTTTGCAAGTCGACTCGCCGCTCCGGCAAAAATCAAATCGATCGACTTAAATTGTCACAGTTCCTTAGTCCCATCCTTGCTGTAGCGGCCATTTGCCGCTAAAACCCTTCGCCCGCCGCGTCTAAGCGTTGGCAAGTGAGGCTCCATGTTGGTTCAGTCTACTGGTTCGCTGTGTGCAGTTGTGCTCCTGAGTTCTGCGGTCTTGTGGCTGCCCGCCTGTGGCGAACAAAAGAAGGCCGGCAACAAGGTGGAAGTTGCGACAAAGTGCTTGATCGATTTGATGGACGCCCGCCGCAAGCGGTCGGTGCCCACCATTCCGACCAGCGATGACCCCGATCAAGACGAGCATCCGTGGCTGGCTTGGGTCAAAAAGAATGCCCAGATTGCCCAAAGCAGCGATTTCAAAGCGTGCGCTATCAAGGGTGAGGATACACCTGTCCGCGAGACCGCAGAGACCCTGATGCGCTACTTTGAGGGCCAGCGCGGGTTTTATGCGGACGAAAAGAAGGAGACCAAGGAATACCTAGGCGACTTGACCGGAGCACTGCGGGTCAGCAAAGCGACGGCGTGGGAGGCCGACGTCGAATTTGACGCCTTGATGTTTCAGGCAACTACACTCGCCAAGTATTGGACTTTGCTTGGTTCGTCAGCGCGAGACGACCGGGTGACCATTTTTTTCGCCAATCAACTTTTGCTGTGGAATTTTGACGCCAAGACCTCGCTGTATGAGGAAGAGGTCTCTGTGCTGTGCCAAAAGAAACTGGGTGAATTCTGCAAACCTGTGCCCATGGAGGATCGGCCATTCGCAATCATGAAGCCATATTTTGAAGGTGTCGCCGCACTGTTTATCGCCTACAAGGAAAAGTACCCCCAGAGTCCGTATGCGGCGTTCTCCGAACGAATTGCTGCCGTTTACAAGGCGCGAGCAGCGAAAGTGTTAGAATACAAAGAGTTTCCGGTCCTGCCGGCGATTCGATCTACCAAACCAGCGCCGTACAGCAACAACGCGACATTCTTGGTTACGCAGGAGAAGGGCTTGTTCCTAATGGATAACCCACTGCGAGTGCCTGCTGCCGGGCCTGTCGTTGCGGCGGCTCCAGCACCTGTCGGGGCAGCTGCGCTCCCTGCTGAAAAACCCAAGCCGGCGTGGAAGGGCGACTTTGCTGCCGACCCGAGTTTGGCTAAGGAAGTTGCACTCTTAGTTCAGGACGTGCGCTCTAATATGGTGTCGCAGTTCAACCAGTCGCTGATCTACTTTGTCGCCGAAGGCAAAGTGCCTGTGAGTTTTATTGAGCCACTGCTGCGCGCCTGTATTGAGGGCGAGCACGCCAAGAACTGGCCGAGCTTTGTGCTGGTCGGTCGCCGTCGCGCCGATGGCACCAACCGCCGTTCGGGTTTCAACGCGACGCTGACCAAAGTTGAGGAAATTGGTAAATTTAGAGTCAAAGCGCCGATTTCGGGCAAGATGTTGGCGTGCGAAGCGTGGGCTTCAATCGGCAAAGACCAGCTGGGCGGCACCGGATTCAAGCCGATTGTGTTTCACGATGGCAGCAAGATTCATACCGGCCGTTTGGGCGACGATGGCACTATCGCCAGCGTTCAGAGCGCCGCACCGCACGGCGACGGTGAGATTTTGGAGAAGTGGGCCGACCAGCAAAACATGTCGATGGTGGTTGCAGTCCCGCAGTCTGCAACTTACGAACAGTGGCTAGAGGCCATCAACGGCGTCGCCTACAAGTGCGAGGACGATGAATGCTCGCGCGAGCGGGGCATCAAGGTGTTTCTAGCTACCTGCAAGTAGGGCCAATTCAGTGGCGGGCGCCCAAGCAGCTCCTTGGGACCTTAGAGACCCGACCAATTAACGCCGAACCTCAAAGAATTCCCAAACAAAACGGAGCGGCCTGACGCCAACCCGCAGGCCACTGAATAAGTGCCGCAGGCTCTCGACCCACAAAGCAAGCACTGAGACGCCGAGCAAATCTTATTTGATCGGCTCTCTAGGGAGCGATGCCCGTAATCACTGCAGATTTGGTCTCAAAATTGAGCGCCATCGAATAGGCATTGGGCAGGGCGCTATTGATGGCCACGTCCTTTTTCAAAAGCATACCAATCAAAGACTTGGCCTGCGTCTTGCCACCGATAGAGGCAAATGCTTCGTCGGGAGTCGCATCGATGGCGGCCATCAAGTCCGTTTCGGTCACTGCGCCGCACAGCACGCCGTTTTTGGTGGTTTGCCATTGAGTTGCAGTGCTGACTTGGCCTTCGATGGCGACTTTGGAGATGGTGATGGTGAGCGGTGACGACCCGACACCGAGAGTAAGCGGGAACTTGGGAGCGCTGGCAGTGAGCTTGAGCGACACGACTTTGGCGTTAGAAAACGCGACTTGAACGGGGCAATTCGGCGGCGTGCAGCCGCTGTCGGTGTCATAGCTGGAGGCCGCGACTTGGTATTTGCAGCCTGCCGCCGTGCCTGAGCAGCCAGAGGAAGAGGGGTCGCTCTTGCCGGTATACAGGTTGATCTGAAAGGCTGTGCCGTTGGTTTTCCATGCCTTGGGGTCGAAAAGGATTACCAGCGAGCCATCTTCGACAGCGGTGCCCAATTGGCCGCCGAGAATCGACGCGAGCGCGGCAAAAGAGTTGTCTGGTACGCCGTCGCCAGTGAGATCGCAACCGGCGCCCGAGGCGGCAATTGCCACACTGGTGATCTTTTGCACGCCGCTGCCGTTGCCATCGGTACCCCAACTGCCGCCTGTTGACGAACCGCCGAGGCACACGCCCGGAGGGCCGTCGCTTTCGTCGCACGTCTTGCCGCTGGCGCACGGGCCCCCGCATGGCGCGTAGCACTTGTTCGTCAATAGGTTGCACTTTTGCGCTGCAGTACAGGCGCCGTTGCACGGTTTGTCGGTGTCCTTGGTCACGATGCTGTCTGGCAGTTGCAAAATATCAAGCGGCGGGCCCACTTCGACTGTGGCGTCGCCGCCGCCGCCGGACGTATCTTTGACGTTGCCACCGCCATCGCCACTCACTGCGCCGCTGTCTGTCTTTGATGCGCCGTCTGTGGTGGTCGTCGCGTCGCCACTGCCGCCGCCGGTGCTCGCGCAAACATAGGCGCCGCTAGCGCTGGTGCAGTAGGTGCCGGCAGGACAAACTTGGACAGAACTCCAAGTGGTGCCATCGCATTTGAGGTGGGCATTGTTGCCTTCGTGCAAGCCGCAGGTTTCGCCCTGAACCGAGGGTGTGCAGGTGCTGCCGCTGGCTATGGCGGGACTACCGCCACCGCCTCCGCCACCGCCGCCGACGCAGGCAAGCAGCGACACGTTGCTCAAAACCGCAATAACACTAGAAATTGTTCGCACGTTAGTCCTTGCTGTGCACGGCATTCAGGGCCGCCGACCGGCCTGCAACCTACCTGCGCTGGCAATGCCGGTCAATCGCGTTCGTCAGTTTTGCGTTGACACCCAGGTTATTCGCAGGCAGCATCGACAAGATTCTAAAGCTTGTATGCGAAGGCCCGGCGGACACAGGGCGCGACAAGGGATCTGGGAGCGGGTGAGTATGACGGTAGGTTCACGTTGCGTCACCACCCTCGCGGTGATTGGGGTCCGCGCTTTGGCGTGCTGTATCTCTGCCGCATGCTTGGTCCCAGCAGCGTGGGCCCTTGACGGCGGCGCCAGCCTATTCCTCGCCCCACATAAGTTCAGTACAACCAATGAATTGGGCCAGCCTGAGGGATTTGCCGGCGGTATGAGCACCACGGCCTATCCGGGTTTGCGCCTCAGTTTTTACCCGTTGCCGATTTTTGGGGTCGAACTCGAAGGAGGCGCCGGTGTGGGTTCGATCAACTCCACCACTGGTGGCCAGCAAAGCTTGATCTTGGCCACTTTTCGCGGTCACGGCATTGTTCGCTTGCCGGTGTGGCGCCTCAATGCATTGGCCATTGCCGGCGGCGGTATGATGAAAAGCATCGCCGACACCAAAGTGCAATTCGCTTCAGATACTGATCCCTATAGTTACGCCGGTTTCGGACTGGATTATGCGCTGAACGACCGGTGGCGAGTACGGGTTGACGCCAGAGTTCATTTTACCGGGAGTACGACATTGGACACGCTCGCCAGCCGCGACTACGAAGCCACGGTTGCGCTGGGTTTTAACGCTGCCACTTCGCGAAACTCTGAATTTGACAACGACGCCGATCGCGATGGCATTGGTGACGACGCCGATCGTTGCCCACTTGAACCAGAAACCAAAAATGGCGTGCGCGACGACGATGGTTGCCCCGAAGACATGGAGATCGCCAAACGCGTACACCAGACGCGATTCGTGGCCCGTGAGCAAGAGCAAGTAGCTATTTTACCAAAGGAAAAGCGCGGCATCTTGCTCGCGCCTCCGCTGGTTGAAAAAGATGGTCCGACGGCGGCTGTTATTGCCGCAGCGGTGACCGTGACTTCTGCCGAAGACCGCGCTCTGGCGAGTCTGGACAGAGCGCAACCGTTGGCAACGAATGCCTTGCCGCCACTGGTTGGCCCAGGTGATGACGACCACGACGGTGTCAATCGAGCGGACGATGTGTGCCCCGACGAAGCTGAAGATTATGATAAATTTGAAGATTTAGATGGCTGTCCCGATCCCGATAACGATGGCGATGGCATCGACGATGACAAAGATGTCTGCCCTTTTGAGGCCGAGACGGTAAACGGTGTGGGTGACGCCGATGGCTGCCCGGAGGATCCCAATATCGTTCTTCGCTACCACCAAACGCGGTACGCTCGCCATAAAGACTATCAAGTTGCGGTGTTGCCCGACGACGCCAGCCGAATCACGGCCAAGGTTGCCGCGGTTAAACCCCTGCCCGAAGAAGCAAAATTGGCGCGGCCCGAAGAAGCAAAATTGGCGCGGCCCGAAGAAGCAAAATTGACGCGGCCCGATGAAGCGAGGTTGGCACTCCGCGATGAAGCCCAATTGGCGCTTTTGCCTGTCGTGCAGCCGCTGGCGGCCAATGCCCTGCCGCCGTTGGTGAGCGCTGGCGACGATGACCGCGACGGCTTGCCGCGCGCCGATGACGTCTGTCCCGACCACGCCGAGGACGTCGACGGTTTTGAAGACGGCGATGGCTGTCCGGATCCCGACAACGACGGCGACCGCGTCCCAGACGGTGCCGACAAGTGCCCGGTCGAAGGCGAGACTGCTAACGGCTATGACGATGACGACGGTTGCCCAGACGCCGTGCCTATTCCGTTGGCAGTTCGGGTGGGTGTACTGCAAGGTGTTGTATTTGGATCGAATTCTTCGATTATCTTACCGCCGTCGTGGCCCGTGTTGACCAAGGTCGTCAATGTTCTGGTACGCTATCCGCAGGCGCGGGTCGAGATTTCGGGGCATACTGACAAGGCTGGCGGGCGCGAACTTAACCTCGAGTTGTCCCAGCAACGAGCCGAGGCGGTGCGGGCTTGGCTGGTGGAAAAAGGTGCTGCGCTTGAGCGAATTTCGGCCAAGGGCTACGGCCCAGATAAACCGGCGTTCAGTAACGCATCGGCTGGCGGGCGGGCAAAGAATCGCCGCGTCGAGTTCAACCTCGTCACAGCTGTAGACGAATAATAGGATTGGATATCATGATCAACAGACGACGGGGATTGGGATTGGCGCAGGTTTGCTTCGCGGTGCTCAACTTGACATGGGCGGCATCCCTGTGGGCCGCGGAGCCCTGCGGTGGCATTCACCTCGAGTCGGGAGTGGTCAAAGCGGGCAAGGCGTTGCCCGCCAAGACGGATTTGCAAGGCGACGACCTAGTCTGCGCCAAGGCTGTCGGTGCCGCGCTCGTTGCCCGCTCGCAAATTCGCAGCATTACCGTTGCCGTCAAAGTGGCCAGCGATAAACGCAATTATGGCGTGTTGGCGGCGGCGGCCTGGACCAAGGTGTTGGTCGGGGCTGGAATTCCCGAGGCGAGAGTTTCGATGATCGTGCCCACGTTGGCCCCCGGTTCGCCCTCTGAAGTCAGCATTGCTTATCGCGAGCCCGCCCCGCGGCCGGTCGCGCTCGTCCAGGCCATGACTGGCAAAGTGCAATCGGGCCCGGATCCCACCAAGCTTGGCCCCGCCAGCACGGGTACCCAATTGGTTCAGGGCGATGTGGTTTCCACCGATAAAGGCGCAGTGGCGCGACTGGCTCTTGCGGATGGCAGTTTCGTGTCTCTGTTGGGCGATACGATGATCAAGTTGGGCCGCGTTGAATTGACCGCGGATTTGAAGCGGGCAGTGCGCCTCGACTTGCTGAAAGGCAAAGTGGAGGCGATTGCCGACAGTAAAGGCGCCGGTAGCAGCTTTGACATCGTCACCAAGACCGCCATCGCCGGCGTGCGCGGCACCAAGTTTCGGGTCGGCGAGTCGGATAGTGGCGCCACGATTGTCGAAACGGTGGAAGGCAAGGTCGAACTCAAGTCCGAACTGGGAGCCAAACAGGTCGTGATTGTCGAGGCGGGTCATGCCGCAGAAGTCGACAGCAAAGGCACTGCCTCACCCCCGCGACCGTTGCTTGCTGCCGCTGCGGTCGATAGTCCTTTGAGCGGTGAAGTTGAGCGCAGTCAGGCGCTCAAATGGCAAGCGGTCGCCAATGCGAAGACTTATCGGGTTGAAATCGCAGCCGACGGCGAGTTAGCTACGCGACTGCAAGTCGTCGTCGTTGCCGCCACAATACTATCAATTCCTAAGGAAATTGTGTCTGGACACTGGTTTTGGCGCGTCACGGCGGTAGACAGCGGAGACGTGTTTGGCCTGCCCAGCAAGACGTATAGCTTTTCTTTGCGCTAGGACAATGAGAAATGGCTGCAGTTGCGAACAAATCAACCCTTGCAACCATTGTGATGGTGGTTTTGGCGGCTGCGCCGGCCCTGTGGTCGGGGTTCGAATCCGGACCGAGTCGCTGGGACCGCCCCGTCTATGACTTCTTGGTGCGTTCAGTCCTGCCGATGGCCGCTGTGGATGACAGCATTGTGTTCGTCGACATCGATGACGAGACTTTGCAAGTTCTGGCCGAACGGTGGCCGATCGGGCGCAGCACTTGGGCGAAATTAGTACGCAAACTCAGCGTCTTTTCGCCTAGTGTCATCGTGCTCGATGCTTTTTTTCCTGAGCCCAATGGCCGCGCCGATAGCGAGCTGGCCCTGACCATTGCAGATCGCATTCGAGATACTACGCTGGGTGATAGCGACGAGGGCAAGCGGCTGGCGGACGAATTGGACGGCCAAGCCGCGCAGCGCGATGCCGACCGGCAACTCAGCAAGGCGATTGCCGAAGCTGGCAATGTGGTCCTAGGTGTGGCTGACGGCTCACTGGCCGGAGGTGCTCTGATCGGGGGCGAGATTGCTGATTTACAACCAGTAGTTGGCATTCCGGCGAGCTACAGTCCCAGTGTCGACTACGTGACACCGCGCGGCAGCATCGCTGAGTTGTCGATGGCGGCACGGACGCAAGCGGGCCTGCATGTCCCCTGTTCGGCCGATGGAATTATTCGCCGCTATGGTTACGTAGCGCGAGCGGGCAGCAAAAACTTGGGCAGTTTGGCGCTGATTTCCGCGCAGGTGGCCAACCCCAAGCGCGCAGAGCAGTTGGCGAAGGCGGCGCTCTCCGAGGACAATGGCGATCCGTTATTGCGCTGGCCGGATATCGGCAAGATTCGGCGGGTACCGCTTATCGACGTACTCGAAGCCGAAGCGGACAATGCCGTTTTGGCCAAGGCACTCAAAGGGCGCATGGTTTTTGTCGGCGTTTCTGCAATTGGCGCTGCCGATCGCCGCCAGACCCCGCTGCGCGCCGACCTGCCCGGGACCTACGTGCACATCACGGCCGCGCTCAACCTCCTGCACAACCAGCACTTATCCAGCGAAGGTCCGTACAAACCCTTGCTGACGTATGGGTTGGTGGCCTTGTGTGTCGCCGCGTACCTGTTCGGGCGGCGGGTGAGGTCGACGGCGCTAGTGGCAGTAGGAGCCGTGGTGACGTCGGCTGCCTGGGTGGCCGTTGGCATCTATGGCATGCATCACGGTTGGCTGGTGCCGCTGGTGCCGGCCGCTCTGGGCTTTGCAATCCCCGTTATTGGCGAAATTGGTCTGCGTATTGGCAAGGCCGAGCTGGCGCGGCAACAGATTCGCGAGGCTTTTCACCTCTACCTGTCGCCGACGGTGGTCGAAGAATTAGTCAACAATCCAGACAAGCTGCGCTTGGGCGGCCAACGTCGCGAGATTACCGCGTTTTTTAGTGACATCGCCGGCTTTGCCACCATCAGCGAGAGATTGGACCCCGCAGCACTGACGGCTTTACTGAACGAGTACTTGAGCGCTATGACCGACGTCATCATCGACGAGGGCGGCACCATCGACAAGTACATTGGCGACGCCATCGTAGCCATGTTTGGGGCGCCGCTAGCCCAGCCTGACCATGCCCTTCGCGCCTGTCGAGCGGCGCTGCGCTGCCGTCAACGCCTCGCAGTGTTGCGAACAGAGTGGAATGAACGCCGCCTACCAGAAATCTCAGCACGCATCGGGCTCAATTCAGGCGTCGCGGTCGTCGGCAACATGGGGTCGGCAAAGCGTTTTGATTACACGATGTTGGGCGATGTGGTTAACCTCGCTGCGCGATTGGAGGGCGCTAACAAGGCTTATGGAACCGACATCATGGCCGGTGCGGAAACGGTGCGCATGGTCGGCGACGGTATCTTTATGCGCGAGCTGGACCTGCTTCGGGTCAAAGGCAAGCAGCACGGCGTGGCCGTGTATGAGGCGATGGGGTTTCCCGATGGCGTCGACGAAGCGACGCGCGCGCGGATGACCATCTACACCGATGCGCTAAAACTCTGGCGGGCCCAGCGATTTCTTGAGGCGGCGGAAAAGTTTGAAATTATTGCGAAACAAGGTGATGCTCCGGCGCAAGTGTTTCTGGAGCGGCTACCCCTAGTGCTCGCTGAACCGCCGCCCGCAGATTGGGACGGTGTTTTTGAACTCAAGACCAAGTAAACGACATTTGCGTTTCGCCAAGAATCTCAAGGACTGTCGCTTACCAAATCGAGCGACATGCGCAAGACAGCAGCGGCGAGTCCGCCTTTGAGGACACAAGCTTAGCAACCAGCATCGCCAACAAACGTAACGGGTCCCACAACCCAAATTCACCACCGAAATTCCCCGCGGCCCCCGATTTGGGATGCCAGTGCCCTGTCGCTCGCTGTCGCTCGACAAGGAGCAAGGACCATTTCGACTGAGGAGTACTCGCGTACGCCGCAAGGAGAAAGGCGACGCCGCGATGCCGAGATGCGCCCAAAGCGGGGGATCGCGGACAATGACTCAATCTGAGACGATTCCTAATCGTCGTGCAGCCACAACAAGCGCAGCCCATTGATCACCACAAAAACGGTGCTGCCTTCGTGCAACAAGACCGCCTGACTGACCTGGACCCAACCGCCGATCGCCGCCACGATAAGCACCGCCGCAACGCCCAGCGCTACCGTAATGTTGAGTCTGACTGCGCGGTCGGCCACCCGCCCCAGCCTGATCGCAAACGGCAATTTGCGCAGGTCGTCGCCCATTAGCACCAGGTCGGCAGTCTCCAGAGCCACATCGCTGCCCGCCCCGCCCATGGCCACCCCGAGATGCGCTGTTGCCAGAGCCGGCGCGTCGTTGACGCCGTCGCCAACCATCGCCACTTTGCCAGCATTTTCTTGCATCATTTGGCGCAAAGCAGCCACTTTGCCATCGGGCAGCAACGGCGCCTTGGCCTCCGCAATGCCGAGTTGCTTGGCCACTGCCTGCGCCACCTGAGCCGCGTCTCCGCTGAGCATGACGGTCTTGTCAAAACCCAACGCGCGCAACTGCGACAGCGCGGCGAGGGCCTCTTTGCGCGGTGCATCCGCTAGGCTAATCACGCCGGTCACGACTCCATCCACAGCCAGCACCATGGTCGTTCGTCCGAGACCTTGCTCACCAATCACGGCTCGCAAGGCAGCTTCGGGCAAGTGCTCAAAAAAGGTCGCGTTGCCCACTTGAATCGCCTTGCCGTCGACCCGCGCGGTCAAGCCTTTGCCATGGACAGCCTTGCCACTATCTGCGGGCAACAAAGGCAGATTCTTGGCCCGAGCCGCGTCGACCACCGCTAGGGCCAATGGGTGCGCGGACAGCGTCTCGGCCGAGGCCGCAGTGGCCAAGACCTCATCGGCAGTATGTGTGCCAAAACAAACAATGTTTTGCACAGTCGGTCGCCCCACCGTCAAGGTGCCGGTCTTGTCAAACGCAATCGCGCCGAGCTTGCCCAACGTCTCCAAGTGAACGCCACCTTTGATCAGCACACCAGACCGCGCCGCACGGGCCACCGCACTGAGGACCACCGCCGGCGTAGCCACTGCCAGAGCGCACGGTGAGGCGGCAACCAGCAGAGAAAGTCCACGTAAAACAGCCTCTTGAATAGGAGTACCTGCCCACCACAACCCCACAATCAACAGCGGGGCGGCGACCAGGACCAGCGGCACAAAGATATTCTCCAGTTTCTTGGTGACCTTATGGGCCCGGCCTTTGCGCGCTTCGGCTTGCGTGACCAGATCGACCAGTTTGGCCAAAGTGGACTCGTTGGCGGTTTTCGTCACCCGCACCCGCAGCGCTCCATCTGTGTTGAGCGAACCTGCGAACACGTTGTCGCCGACAGACTTGGGCACCGGCAGACTCTCGCCGGTAATTGCGGCTTGATTGGCGTGCGATTGTCCTTCGACGACAACGCCGTCCAGCGCGATGCGGTCACCTGGCAAGACTAGTGTAGTTTCACCAGCTTTCACCTGTCCCACTGGCATTTCAACAGTCTGACCGTTGTGCTCGACACGAGCCGTTGCCGGCCGCAAATTGCCCAACGCTTCCACGGCCCGCCGCGCCTTGTCCAGCGCACGATGCTCCAGCATGTGCCCTAAAGAGAACAGGAAAAGCAAAAACGCCCCCTCAAACCAAGCTCCCATTGCCGCCGCGCCAAAAGCGGCCAGCACTGTCAGCACTTCGATGTCGACCATTCGCGCCCGGACCGCCATCAGCGCTGCGCGGCCAGCAAAAGCGCCGCCAAACACCAAAGCCGTGGCACATAAGGCCGTTTCCACCGTTGTACTGCGCTGGCCCACGGCCCCCAGTAGCAGGTTAAGGGCCAACAGAGCGCCCGAAACCAGCACAAAGGGCAATTCCAGCTTGGGCGCCAAGCCGCCGGCGTGAGCGTGGTGGGCACACACATGGCCCGCTTCTGGCTCAAACAACTCGTAGCCGACGGAGGCGATTTTCTTTTCTAGATCAGCGGGTTTTGTCAACTCAGCGTCATACTCGACCACCAATCGCTCGGCCGCATACGCCACGTTGGCGGCCAAGATCCCAGGGGTCCGCTGCAGCACGTGCTCAATGACATACCCGCATTGAGCGCTCTGCAGGCCTCCCACAAGCCACGTGTGCATCTTGTAGCGGTCGGCGACACGTGCGGCGCGATGCCGGATTTCGCCAATCAATGTCGCGGGTCGCACCACATTGGAGTCAAAGTGGGCGCACACTTCGGGATGGCTGCCATCGGTGCGCAAGTGGACGCGGTTGACGCCGACAATGCGCTGCAACACTTTGGTTAGCTTAGTAAATCGGCCAGAGTCGTCGGTCTCGCCGGGCAGAATCGCCTGCAAGTCCAGTTGGACCGCCGATTCGCCATTGTCACACGGTCGCACACTGGGCGGCGTCTCTCGGTGCGGGTGGCTGTGGTTGTGACCGGCCTGACTGTGATCATGACCGGCCTGGCTGTGATCATGACTGGCGTGACCGTGGTCATGGCCGCACTGAGAGTGATCGTGGTCGTCCGCGTGGTCGTGCTGGCCGACCGCACCAATGCCAGCGATGGCCTTACCGACACTGCCTGCGGCCTTGACCTTGAACACGGGCTTGGCTGCAGGTTGGGGTTGATCCGGCATCGCGTTCTCCTGAACCGTTTCGCTAGGCTTTCAACCCGAGTGACGCCATCAACATTCGATGTTCGCCAACAAATTCTCGAACGAAAATACCCTAGTGCGCCGACGTCGCGCCGGAATCTGAACAGATGCCAGTCGGGGACGATCCACGAGACAGGCCGCCACTCAGAGGCAAATGTTCAGCCCATGATTTAGTCAATGCCCATGCTTGCCGTGTCCGCCCGCCCGTTGGACCTGAGCCACAAATGGCAGCCTAGCGTCCGCTTCGTCGTCGTGGTCGTCGTCCTCTTGCGGCAACGGTTGCGGGTAGCGTTGCCCCGCCACTTCCAGTGCAAAGCCTTGGGTACCTACCGGCACTTCGAATTCGAGCACCGCCGGCAGCCGTCCCTCGTAGACCTTGAGCACATTGCCGCGGTCGTCATAAATCGTGCCGCCGGCCGCTACCGTCATCGTTTCGTCGACCAAAACTGCCACCAGATCGGCCATTTCCTCCATCCGATCCGCGACCCGGTGGCACCACAAATGGCCGACTCCCGGATAACTCGCGTGGCAAATGGCCTCCATTTGCTCCTCATCGATTTTGTCGCCGACACCGACCAGCACAAAGTTCAGGCGCGGCAGCCTTCCAGCGGCGATTTCTTTGGCCACCTGACCTGAATAGGCTTGAATATCAGCGGCATCGTGCAGTTGCGAGTCCGTGATCACGACAGCCAGCCCGCGCTTGAGCCCAGTGCTCGACTCTTGTTTGACGTACGCCACGAAGTCGCGCAGCACCGGCAGCATCACCGTACCCTTGCCGTAGTACTTGGGCCCTGGAAACTTGTAGTCCTTGCCCTGTGGCCCGGTCAGATCCCCGACCTGTTCCAACTGCGTGCCATCGCCAGTGGCCCAATACGCTACCCGCAGCACGCCGTTGCGGTCCTTGGAGGCCAAATACTCCAGCATCCAGCGCATCTGCGGCTCGACGGTGTTGCGAACGCCGCCCAGCTTGGCCAGCACCCCTCGCGGACCGTACTCCGGCTCCATCGACGCCGAGCCGTCCATATACAGCGCAACATCAAGCCCTTCCACGGTGGGATCGTGCAAAAGCGTCGCGACCACACTTCGACCAGTCACATGGACGTCCGAAAATGGCCGATTGATGACTTCGTGTTTGTGACTCAATGGTTACCTCGTACCGACTGACATGGCAATGGCAACTGACGATTAATGGTGGTCTTCGTCCTTGCCCTCTTCTCCAGGGTGGTCTTCGTCCTCTTCGGCAGGCAGCGGTTGGGTATAGCGCTGACCATTAACTTCCAAAGTGAAGCTCTTGGCGCCTTCAGGCACTTCAAACTCAAGCACCGCGGGCAAGCGACCTTCGTACAAGCGCACCACCGTGCCCTTGTCGTCGTAGATCGTGCCGCCAGCAGCCACCGTCATGGTTTCGTCGACCAACACCGCGACCAACTCCGCAATTTCATGGATTTCTTCAGCAATGCGATGACACCACAAGTGGCCGATGCCGGTGTATTCCACGTGAGCCAGCTTTTCCAACTGTTCTTCGTCCACGCCATCGCCGACCCCGACCAAGATGAAATTGGTGCGGGGCAACGAACCGCGGGCAATGCGCTTGGCCACATCGGCAGAAAATGCGTGGACGTCGTCGATGTCGTGGATTTGGCCATCGGTCAAAATGACGCAACAGCCGCGCTTGCAGCCGTCTTTCGTTTGCAACTCCAAGTACTTGATGTAGTCGCGCAACGCTGGCGTCAACACGGTGCGCGCCCCCGCTTCCTGCGGGCCGGGAAACCTGAGATCGTAGACGTTGGTCCCCGCCAGCTCGCCGAGCACCTCCACCGCGCTACCGCTCTGGCCACAGGCCCAATAGGCGACCCGCAGCTGACCGTTGCGATCTTTGGAGGCCAAATACTTGAGCATCCACCGCGCTTGCGGCTCCACTTTGTTGTCCAGCATTTCGGTAATCGGCGGCACACCCCAACCGAACAAGTCCCACAGCAAGCCGCCGCCTGTGGTCTGCAGTTCGCTCTTGTACTCGTCGTTCATCGACCCTGAGCCGTCCAGATACAGGCCGACGTCCAGCCCTTCCACCGAGGGATCGTGCAATAGAGTGGCCCGGACGTGGCCGTGCTCGACGTGCAGGTCTGAAAAAGGTTCGACTGGTCGCTCGTGTTCGTGGCTCATGGTTTACTCCGGAAGGGGGTGCACTCCTGAAGGGGTTGTTATTCGAAGTCTTTCATCCAATCTGGCTGCTGCGGTGGCTCTGGATTGGTCGGTGAACGAGACGCAGGCGTTGGCTGCGGCACCTGCGGCGGCACTCGCCTTGGGTTTGCTGGCCGCGCTGGCTGGGCTGCCCGTTCCTGCACAGTGCGCGGGGCTATCTTGGCCTGTGGCTGCGCTGGCGGCAAGTCCGCGAAGTCCGCCATCCACTCCGGTGGCCGCGGCGATGGTTTGACTGTTTTGGCAGGCTTAGCCTTGGCGGCCAGAGCGGGATAGTGCGCCGGCGCAGTCGCGTGTATTCGCGGTGGCGGCAACGGCGTCGGCGCGCGCGCGCTCACTCGGCTGTGAACCGCGCGCGCCCAAGCGTCCGGAAACCCAAGGGATTCCAAGGCGTTCAGTGCCCGCCGCGCGCAGGGAAGCACCGTAGCCATGGTGGCCAGCGCAGGCAAGTCGATGCGATCGTCGCGGCCAAACATGCGGTCTTTGGCAGCAGTATCGCCGGTAATTACAAAGCCTTGTAGCGTCAATCGCGCTTCGATCTCGCTGCGATCGGCTACCGGTATCAACTCGCTGACAAACGGGCCGTCGGCGCCGACCGCCTTGCACGCGGCCTGCAAATTATTCAGCAAATCCGTCAGCAACTGGCAGACCACCACCGCGTTGCCGCCACCATCCGCCGCCACCACGGGGAGCAGCGGGTAAGCCAGCACCGTTCCCGCGCCGTTGGCAGTGTTGCCGTGGTCGGCGCCTGGCAGCAGGGCATGGCTGATGAAACTATCGGCCGACTCGACCACCCCAAAACCCTGGGTACAGCCACGGACTAGCCCCAACAGCCAATCCCCACGGCGCACAGTCAAGTGGCCCTCGACCGCCATTGCGCCCAGTGTATCGCCGCCAAACGGCCCGTGCAGCGCACCAAATAACCGTATTGGCGCGCCATACGGATCGCCGCCTTCGCTCAATTCGGCCAACTGCGGGGCAAATAACCAGACCTCACTGGCATTTAGATAGCGCGGCGGGCCTCCTCGGGCAATTTCGGCGTGGATGAGCGATCGCTGCAACGTGGCGTCCTGTAAGGCGATGGCCTCTGAACAGGCCAGCAACGAGCCGCCAAGGTCGCGCACCACTGCGCAAGTGTGCGGTGCTCGGCCGTCGCCCATCACAAACAAATCCACGACTTCGGCGATTGCGGCGTTGGCGGCGACAGGCAGCGGGCGCGGAGGCGCGGCATCGGCGATGAAATAGCGGGGCAGGGCGGGTACAGGCATTGGCGCTGGCCCTATTGCTTCTTGGTCACAGATTGCGACGGATCTGGATAGGTATCCATGGCCAGCGTGCGCGACGAATCGGCCGCCCTCGGCGAGCTGTGCGACTTCCAATCGGCCAATTGAGTACTTAGATCGGTGACCCGACCGGCCAGTGTTTGGGCAAACGACCACAGGATCTTGACTGCTACCGACTGGTCGCGCTGGCTCAAGTCAAAGAAGTCGTCGCGGCTCAAACGCAAGATGCGGGTCGGCTCAATTGCCCGAATGGTCGCTGAGCGCGCTTGCCCAGAAACCAGTGCAATTTCACCAAAATGCGCTCCCACCTGCAGGCTCGTTACGTGCTGGCCATCCACTTCGACGGCAAGTTTGCCCTTGGCCACCAAGTAGACATCCGAACCGGCGTCACCTTGACGAAAAACAACTGTGCCGGGAAGCAGTTGCACTTCATGAACATAGCGCAGCACCGTCATCAGTTCGTCGGTACGCAGATGCCGGCAAAAGCTCAAAGTAGCCAATAAGTCAAGCCGTTCAGTATGTTGCAAGACCTCGGCGATTGACGAAACGACGGTGGTCGGGATGTTGGGCTCAGGCAACGTGACAACGAGCGCGGTGATATTGTCGGCTGAACCCACTTTGAGTGCTTCTTCGACAATCGCGTGCGCCGAGCCGCCGGGCCACACGATTTTCCACAGCGTGTCGAACTCCAGATAATCGCTGACACCGTCGGAACACAGAACCAAGCGGTCGCCCGGCGCCACTTCTACGTAGGCCAGATCGGTTTTGCACAGCGCCGACTCGCCGATGCTGCGACTGACGACGCCGCGCAACCGGTGAGCGCTGCGCTCTTCTGGGCGCAAGTGGCCCATACGAATCAGGTCTTCGACCATGGTGTGGTCGCTGGTCAGTTGGCGCAAGTCGCGATCGTGCAGCAAATACAGGCGACAATCGCCGATGTGCGCCACATACACGCCTTTGCCGTCCCACACCGCGATTGTGGCGGTGGTCGTCGCGCCACGCAATTCGGGCCGCTCGAACACCAGAGACAGCAGGTCGGCGTGGACATCCTGAAACAGGCGACTGAGCGCATCCATCACTGCGCGCCGGGCTTGGCTGGGCTCCACAGTGCCGCTCAACGCTGTCTGCGCCAGGCGCTCTAGGGCAGCGGCGCGCTCGGCCACCGCCTGCAACAAGAGACGACAGGCCATTTCGCCGGGCGGCCCACTGCTGCCGTCGGCCACGGCATAGACTCCATGGACGTCGTCGGTGACGTAGCCGTCGGCATTGTCGCCGCGGACGGTGCCTGCATCGGTGGCGGCTGTGGCGATGGGGCGCATTTTCTCTCCCACTGGCTCAGTTTTAGGCTTCGGGCTTGCGAATTGCTTGTCTTTGCTGGAGTGTACGCGTCAGCAGGATGACTCAGGCCCCGCGCGCGCGGATTGTTTGCCGAAGGTAGCATGGATTGCGACGACGCGGCAGTCAGGGGCCGACAGGTGGCCTGCTGTTGGTGGCGCAAAGCAATGCTGAGTCGCGGATTGCTCGCCGACGCAACTGGGCACGCGTGCTGTTTTGGCAGGCCAAAAACGCCAATGCGACTGCGAAGCCGTGGTCGAAGTCATTAATCGCACTGGCTTGTTTACAATCGCACTTGGACCGAACGCGGCTTCAGAATCAAGCGTTCGAACGGGTCAAGGGCCTGGACTTTGGGGCTACGAGGCCAAAGATTTACTCCTGACCGTCCGCTGGTCCACCGGCGCCGCCGAATCCGGCTGGGCCGCCATGATGGCCACCGCCGCGCCATTTCTGGGCGAATTGGACCAACTTTGCCCGCTGTTGCGGCGTCAGCACTTTGTGGACCTCAAGGGCCTGAGCCACGGCGAAATCGGCCATCAGCTGAGCGCGTTTGCGGCCGATATCGAGATGGCCCTGAACCGCTGCCGCATCTAGGCGCTCGGCTTGCCACAAAGTCAGCGCGCCTTCCAGATGCTTGCGTCGCTCACCGTGCATCGCCTCGAACTGCGCTGTCACGCGCTCTCGAATCGCGACCAACGACTTGCGCTGGTCCGGCGTGCACTGCAGATGGTCAAAAGCGCGGTCGGTCATCCGCTCGGCCCAAAACTGGCCCATGCGCTGTTGCCACTTGCCTTTGGGCGTCGGCATCACTTCGCTGACGTAATTGGCAATGGCCTTGCGCTGCTCCGGCCGAAAGATGGCGTGCATCCTCGTCAGCGCTGCCGCGATGCCCTTGCTGCTCTCGTCGTGGCTATCCAGAAACGTGTTGACCAGCGCCGCGACGGTCCTGGCGTCAGGCTTGTCGCTGGCAAACACATCGAGCGCCGCTTTGCGCTGCTGATGGTGGCGCTGCATCCCGGCCTTGCCTTTGCCAAGCAGCGACTCGACTTCGGCCTGAACGGCCTTGCGTTGCTCTGGCGTAGCTTTGGCGACGTCCAGCGCATCGGCGACATGCGCTTCGATCTTGGCTTGCATCCACTTGCCACCGGGATGCTCGCCAGCCTCACCTTGCGGACCGCGTTCATGGCGACGGTTGGGATTAGCTGACGCCTCCTTGCCGACTAAGCTAGCGACGGCGACGGCCAGCATGGACCCAATGACACTGCGACGGCCGCACGCGGAACCACTGCCAGCGCAGCGTCCACCACCAAAAAATCTGCGAAATCGAAACATTGGCTACACTCCTGGAGGGCATTGCCCACTGAACTTACAGACTGCTTCAATCGCGGCAACCCTATGTCGGCCGCGGTCACTACTATGTTCTGACGACGTCCAAATTGTGTGCAGTTTGTGCAAAGAAGTGTGCGGTCGCCAAATGAACCGCATCCGGGCGGTCTTGCTCAACTTGCCAAACTGCCGACCGCTGAACTGGATTGCAGTGGCAAAGCGACTAGCGGACAATGGGGCAAAGCGACTAGCGGACGAGGGCCCGCAGTTGCCCGGCAGCCATCCTGCGATCCCCCGCTTTGGGCGCATCTGCGCGTCGCTGCGGCGCTTTCCTCCTAGACAGTTCGCAGGACTGTCTCATTGGCGTACGCAAGTACGCCTCAGTCGTCAAGCCCCTTGCTCCTTGTCGAGCGACAGCGAGCGACAGCGAGCGACAGCGAGCGACAGGGCACTGGCATCCCAAATCGG
>SHZD01000079.1 GCA_009692465.1 Myxococcales bacterium | reverse complement strand
TGGGCGCATCTCGGCGTCACTGCGTCACTTTTCTGTCAGGGACGTACGAGAGTACGCCCCTGACAGAAAAGCTCCTTGCTCCTTGCTCCTTGTCGAGCGACAGCGAGCGACAGGGCACTGGCATCCCAAATCGGGGGCCGCGGAGAATTGCGATGGGGAATCCTGGACTAGCTAGCCAAATGACAGTCCTTTTCGTTGGTCATTTGGATTGCAAGCTCGCGTCTTTACAAGTTAAATCGCCGCATGGCCTCCTGCGCGAATCAATAGACTCATTCGTGCCGTGGCCCTCAGCACTCAGCGAACAGCGATGTCCGGCGCTGCGGAGGTCGGCCATTGAGCGAAGCGGCGTTCCTGCTCCACCCGCACGAACGACGGGGTCAGGGTCACCGTGATCGCGCCGTCTGCCGTAGACCACAATGGAATCTGCCGCTGGCGGTAGCGAGCCCGCACATCAGCATGGGGAAAGGCCAATTGCCCCCATGGCCGGGCCGAAGCGATCGCCAACTGTGGCCTTGCCGCATCGAGCAGCGGCGGCGTACTCGAGGTGTGGCTGCCATGGTGGGGCGCCTTGAGGACAGCGACAGGGCCAACTGCGCCCGTTTGCGCCAGTTCTGCCTCAGCTTTGGTCTCAATATCGCCGGTCAAAAGCAAGCGGCTCGCGCCCACTCCGATTTCGATCACCAGCGAATTGTCGTTGTGATCCCAAGTCGGCCGAAAGGGCCCCGTCGATCGGCTGGGTGAAACCACCCGCACGCGCACAGGGCCTTCGGTCCAACTGGTCCCAAACGGCACTGGTGAGCGCGCCGCCCGCAGTAGTCGCATCAATTCTGCATGTTCAGCGCCTGCTGCGCGCTGGCCATTGAACCAGAACTGCCCGACCGGCAGCGCCCGCGCCACCGCTACCAGGCCGTTCTCATGATCAGGGTGTGCGTGGGTCAAAATCATGCGGTCAATGCCTTGCACGCCCATCGCCCGCAGAGCCGGCAAGACCGCCAGATCACCGACACGGCCGTTGTCGCCTACTTCGCCGCCGCCATCGACCAGCCAAGTGCGGCCATCGCCGGTCTCGACCACGGCGCTGTCGCCGTGGCCAACGTCGAAAAACGTCACCCGCACCGACTCGCTCGCGGGCATGGCGGCCTGCCGCTGCCAGACCGCTATCACCGCCACCGCAACGCCAGCAACTGCCGACCGCCTTAACCATGGACCGGCGCTCAACACCGCGCCACCCACTGTCACCGCCCAAACAGCGACGGCCGCTGCCGCCGCCCCGTGAACCGCGCCAACGGGGGACACCTGATCCGTCGCGGCCACGACTTGGAGCCACGGCCACAGGGCTGCGCCGCTCAACCAACCGGCAGCGAGCGTCGCAAAAGGCTGGTCAAGTGCAGCCAAACCAGCAACTGCAAGGCATATCGGCAAAAGTGCCGCCGCGTATGCCGCCATGAGCAGATTGATCGGAGCGCTGCACCAGGCCACTTGGCCCAGCCGCAAGGCGCAAATCGGCGTCGTCGTCGCCCACGCCCCCACCGCGCTCCTCCACGCCATCCGCACCGCCTTGCGCTTGGGGCCTTCGGTAGCGGTAGCTGGCCCGCTAGCCCCCCACACCAGTCCGATCACCCCTGCCACCGACAGCTGAACTCCCAGATCATCGACACTTGCCGCATCGACGACCACAAGAATTACGCAGGCAAAGCCAAGCAATTCCCACACCGTAGCCCGTCGCGTCGCCGCCTCGGCCATCAACAAGGCGCTGACCATCCACGCCGCGCGCACCGTTGCAGCCGCCCAGCCGGTAAGCGCCGTATACGCCCACGTCGCTAAGATCAAAGGAATAAAAGTCCACATTGCCAGCGATGCCGTCCGCAACAACCCGGGCAGCAGGCGCGCCATACCGGTGCGCACCAACCAGCGCATGCCGCCAACGGCCACCGCCAAATGGCTGCCTGAGACCGCCACAATGTGTGCAGTGCCCGTGTCGCGCAACCACCGGTCCAACTGCGGCCAGCTTGAACTGCGATCGCCAAGCGCCATGGCATTGACGATCACCGCCTGCTGTTCCGGCAACACGGCCGCGACTCGCAGGGCCAGTTGCCGCCGCCATTGGGCAATCCTGGCCAGCAGCCCATCGATTGGGCCGACACTGCGCTCCATGATCGCCAGCTTGCCGCTGTGGGAAACGTGCAGTGCCCCCCACAGTTGCTGATGGTGCCAAGAGGCAGTCAGGTCGAAGGCCCCGGGATTGCGGTAGGCCGGCGGCGGCGAAACGAATCCAGCGACGCGAATCCGATCGCCCCGCTGCACTTGCACGACCCGTCCACGCACATCGACACGCAGCGTGCCCCACGCCGCAAAGCACGGCTCCGTAGCGGCAGGGGGCGGGCAGCGCCGCAGCCAGCGCATCTCGAATCGATGGCCAAGCGGCGTCCACGCCGGGTCGCTCTGGACCAAACCTTCGTGGACCGGCGCTTGACGCTGCGGCAGCGGGAGATCCAAGGGCGGCGCTTGCACGTGGCCAAGCCAGCCCAGCCACCCGCCAGTTGCCGCAACCAACACCAGCCCTGCGCCGCGAGCCACAACTTGGCGCCTTGCCCGGCGGGCGGCTACGATCAAGACCATCGCCAGGCAAGACAGGCTAGTAAGCGCCGGAATCCACAGCGAAAAATGCAATCCTACCCACGCGCCGCCGCCCAGAACTACTGCAGTTGGGGCCCAGATCTTGCCCACACTCCAGCCTGCAACTGCGTCAAGATATGTCGATTTATCCGCCCGCCCGCTCGCCATAGCCGCCACCCTGCGCGCAGCCGCAACGGCCCGCACTAGGGTTATCGGTCTGGCTCAGGAAAAACCGCGGCACCGGCGAAAAAAAGGTGCGTTCCGCGAGCCGGAGCTCAGAACCGCCGCCGCCCGAGAAACGCTCAACGGCACACGGAAGCGGTGGTCGCGATTAAGGGCACCTGCAAGAATAGCTCAATCGATCCGCGATCGGAACGGAGCGTGCAGGCCGCGATCCCCCGCTTTGGGCGCATCTGTGCGTCGCGGCGTCGCCTTTCTCCTTGCTCCTTGTCGAGCGACAGCGAGCCACAGCGAGCGACAGCGAGCGACAGGGCACTGGCATCCCAAATCGGGGGCCGCGCAGAATTTCGATGGGGAATCCTGGCAGGCGCCTCGCAAAGCCGCGAGTCAGCGACCCACCCAGCAAGCAATGGGCCGAGGATCAAAATCGACTTGATTTCGCACGGGCCCTAAAACCGAAACTGAGTCGACAAGATCGCTTCTTGCTCTTGGGTAGGATTGGCCGGATCTTTGTTGTTCGCCGTCTCGCTCTTGCGATAAAGCGCGGATAACACGCCAATATTACGGTAGAAATATAAGTGCGCCGCCACTCGCAACTGCCATTGATCCAGCTGCTTGGCCAACGAAGTGTCCAGGTTGGCCGGTGGATTGGTCATCTTGCCCGCAACCAAATTGCCGTAATCGGCCGCCAGCATGACCCACTTGGGTATCGCCAACACGCCGATCTGAGCGTTCCACGCAAATGTCGTCGCACTAAAATCGAGCGAATGCTTGCCATAGAACTCAGCTTGACCGTACAGGCGGCCCCAACGCAGCACGCCGTTGACATTGACCGCCGGGTAGCGCTCTTGGGAGCGCTGATCGAACTTGCCGCCCACCGTCATGCCGATTGTTGGCGCGGCCGGTGTGTATAAGAATGGAGAATCAAACCGGTTTAGCACGCCGAGGATGTTGATGCCTAGCTGGCCGCCGACCGTGTAAGTGTAATTGCGTTGATCGTCACTGTAATAGGTGCCGCCAATCACACCGGTTGACCGCCCGGAGCCACCCGCAGCAAATGCGCGGTAATATAAGCGGTAGTTTGGCGTAATCGGCCCGGCCACTTCCATCGCGGCGCCATTGGGCTGCTCAAAACTGGCGGTCATGTAGTAGGCCGGTTCGAGCAGCAACAACTTGGAAGTTGAGGTGATCAGCGCCGTCGACAGGCCACCACCGCCGGAGTTGACGTTGAAAAAGTGGCCATGCCGACCCAGCGGCACTTGGAACATGGCAAAAGTGGCCCGCGTGTCGCGTTCGGCCCGAATGCTGATCAGGTAGAACGAGTTCTGAATCAACGGGATGGGGCCAAAAGTCCGCAGCTGTAGCCGCGAAAACTGGGTCCCGTACTGGGTCTTGACTGATCCTTGATCAAATTCGCGCTTGCCACCCTTGTCCAGGCGGTTGCTCTCGACGCCGGCGACGACCGAGAATCGCATTCCCGGATTGCCACGGCACACCGAGACGTCGGGGTCGAAGCGGCAGCCGAAATCGGCGCAATCGACGCGACCGTCGCCGTCGTTGTCGACGCCATCGGAACACGACTCGTCCGATCGCTCGCCATCTTTGTCGCTGCCTTTGCCGATCAGGTCCTCGACCGACTGACCTGCGCCCAACTCGGGCAAGTCATCGCTGCCACCCGCCGCTGCGGGGCCTGACGGCTCTGGTCCCTTCCACGAGCCTTTGCACACGCTGACGCCCGCGCCCTCGCAATCGGGATCGTCGCAGTCGATAAAGCCGTCGCCGTCATTGTCGAACCAGTCGCTGCAGCGCGCATTGGTGTTTTCGGGACCACTGCCGATTTTGCACAGCTCCGACTTTTCGCAATCGATGTCGGCGCAGTCGACCATACCGTCGCCGTCGTCATCCTTGTGATCGCCGCAGTTGGTCTCTTTGGCCCCCGCAGTTGCCGCTGGAGCCTCCGCTGCCGCAGGCGCAGCAGGAGGGGCGGCGGCAGCAGGAGGGGTCGGAACCGCGAACGGTGGCCGCCCTTCGTCCGCAACTGCAACCGTCGCCACCAAACCGCAGCCAAGAAAAGCTAGGCTCGTGCCAAGCAAAATCAGGCTCGTGCCAAGCAAAACCAGACGACGGACGAGCAAAATACAAAAGTGGCGCATGGCTATCCGTTGGTTGTCAGTTGGTGATCAGCAGTTCGCTAAGGCCCAAGGAAGAATTACGCGATCGAACTGCGATAGGACCGGCGCGTCGAGTCGGCTTGCAAAGCCGCGAGTTAGCGACCCACCAAGTAAGCAATGGGCCGAAGTGCAAAATCGACTTGATTTTGCACGGGCCCTAATGCGGCGCGCAAATCTTGGTGCCGGTGCACACGGTCACTTGGGGGTTCCAAGCGCAATCCCAGTCGTCGCAGTCCGTCGAACCGTCCAGATCGTTGTCAAGCTTGTCTTTGCAGCGATCGTCAGCGCTGTCGCCCGATGGCCAGCTTTCCTGACAGGCCTGGCGGACTTTGGCATCTTTGGCCAAGCGGCACGAGTAATCGGCACAATCGGCGTAGCCGTTGCCGTCGTTGTCGATGCCGTCCTTACAGCGCTCAAACGTGGTTTCCAGAATCGTTCCGCAGTAGTTCGCCACTGTCTTGCCGACGTTATTGGGCCAATCTTTGCCCGACTCGGCGCAGGATCGATCCCCGCAGTCCGGGTAGCCGTCGCCATCGTCGTCGACCTTGTTGCTGCACTTTTCGTAGGAGTCCTCGGCGATCGACGCACACCACGCGGCGGCGTCTGCTGGCGCCCCGTTGAGCACGTCGCTGCAGGAGCGATCGGCGCAATCTAAATAGCCGTCACCGTCGTCGTCCACCCCGTTTTTGCAGCTGGCCAGGGTGTTTTCAACCTTGGCCGCGCAATAGTCGGTAATGGCGGTCACCCCGGCCTTAGTGCAAGAAAAATCATTGCAGTCCGTGTACTTGTTGCCGTCGTCGTCAATGCCGTTGCTGCACAGTTCCAGCGTCACTTCCTTGGCGCCGCTGGCCTTGGGCTTACATGCGGGCGAGTTGGCGCAATCGCCATCAAAGCAATCGATGGCCTTGTCGCCGTCGTTGTCCTTCTTGTCGCTGCAAGCGGCTTCAGTATCCTCAACGCAAACAGTGACATAGATTCCGTTTCGGCAACCGTAATCGGCACAATCGACGTAGCCGTTGCCATCGTTGTCTTTGCCGTCGGTGCACAATCCGTTGTCGAACTCGCGGCTGCAGCAGGCTTCCATCACGTTTTGGCAATTCTTGTCGTTGCAGTCGAAGTTGCCGTCGTCGTCGTTGTCCATGAAATCATGGCATAAAACCGCCGTGTTTTCGGCTTGAAACTGCTCAACCAGCGGGATCCACTGGCCGCACAGCGTCGCGGTCCACAAGCAGTCCTTGTCCTCGCAGTCGACTAGGCCGTCCTGATCGTTGTCGATGCCGTCTTTGCAGTACTGCTGGCCCGTCTCGTAGCCCAGCACCGGACCGTCTGGTTTCTCGTAGCAGCCAACAGCGGCGGCAACGCCCAGTCCCACCGTCGCCAATTTCGCCAACAACCGTAATGAAATCAGCGGTAATATCATCAATGGCTCAGGCACCCGGCGCGTTGTGGGCCATAGCGCTTGTTGAATGCCACATGCACCATGCACGAGCCGGTCTCGTGGCAAACCTCCTGACAGTCCTTGTAAATATCGCCATGCAGCCACTTTCGCGACGCCCCGGTCTTGGTCGATACCAGCCGATTGTAAGTGGCGCCGGCGTAGCCCTCGTCGTTGGAATGTGTCGAGGTCAAAATGTACTCTGGGATGCCGTGCGCCCAAATTCCGCGCTTCTCGGCTTGCGCACTGCGCATCGCCTCCAACTGGTCAAGAGGCGACGGTTCCTCGGTTACAGTCATCGCATGCGCCATCCCTTTGCGAATTTGATCCAAGATCAAATCGGGACACGTCCACAGAATGCGCCCGTAGCCGTCGCGGTTCAGTTCCGAGTGGCAGTGCCACACCCCGCGGCGAGCGTTCAGCGTCGCCATCTTGGACTGGACGTACAATTCGTGCGCCGACCACTTGCCCCAGCGGTGCACCGGACCAAAGCTCTCTAGGGTATTGTAGCCCGCCAAGCGCGCTTTGGTGCCATCCATCGGGCCGCCAAGCACCGTAAAGCTGTCGCCATCGTTGAAGTAAACCGGCGCCAGCACCCCATTGAGAAACACCCGCGACATCGGGCGCGCTACGGCTTCGGTAGTCGACAACGGCAATGCGCTTGCCGCCAATAGGCAGATCGTCGCGACTGCTAGGCGTCTGGCCGCCACGCCCAGCCCAGCTTTTCGATCGGCAAAAAGCAATCGGCCCGCCAGTACTGCAGTCGACAACCGCAGTTGTGGCGCAGGGCGGGCAGGCCGAATTGGCATCGCTAAAAGCGCGATCAGCCGCGGGCTACTTGGCAGCCCCGCCTTCATCGCCAGCGGGTGAAACCATGATGGCAAAATTGGGCTCGCGGTACTCGTTGCGGCCGCAGGTCGCCATCACCATCTTGACCACGCCAAACGGCACGGTGCGGTCAGCCTGAATGATGATTTTTCGGTTGCTGCGCAGCTCTTTGGTCTTTTGGGCGTCGTGTCCGGTCGCCTTCTGCTGATTTTGCCAGTTCTTCTTGAGCACTTCGGCCAACGGCTTGATGTCCCAAGTCGGAAATTTGACTTCGTTGATGTCCTTTTGCGACAGCACCTTGTTGTTTTCAAATAGCAAATCGCCCGCGTCTTTGCCCTGCCATTTGGTCAGCGCCACGATCGGTGCCCGGTCCAATTCTCTCTTGGCGCCGGCCTTGGGCATCGCCACATTGGGATTGACCAACATCAATTCACCGGATGCGCTGAACTGCATGATCAAAAAGATCACGAGCATGGTGAACAAGTCGATCATCGGCACCACGTTGAGCGTGGCGAACAAGCTCTTACTGCCGCCATGCATGACGGACTCGCGAATGGCTTTGAGGGATACGCCTGAGCCGGCGCGTGATCCGGGATGGTGAACGGACATGGTACCTCAGTGAGCGAACGTTGCCCTGACGGCAGAGGAATTGGATTACGGCAGAGGACTTGGGTACTGGGCGACGAAGGACTTGGGTACTGGGCGACGAAGGACTTGGGTACTGGGCGACGAAAGCAACCGCGCGATCTACTCGAACGACGTGAAGCCCTCAGTGCGCAGCAAGTTAACGTCGCCGACGCTGGGGCTATTGAGGCACGTTTCCTTCTTGTCGGCTTCTTTGCACGCCAAAAGAATTTGGTCCAGCGTCCGAATCAAGTGCAGGTATTGCACCGAATCGATGGCTGCGACCATGACTTTGGTGTTCTTGCCACCGACTTTGTTGTCCGTTGGCAGGTTGCAGTCGCGCAAATAGGTGGCCAGCTTCTCGCGAAGCTTGGCGTAGTCATACTTCTTGAACGACTCGACGTTGGGACCGGCGCAATCTGCCCCTGTGCCCTTGCCGCGGCACAGCCGAAAATCGCCCGTCGCCGAAATTTTGGTAACGGTGATGTGCTCTGGGTGCGGATTGGCAATCTTATCGGCATTCCACAGGTTGACCATGTGGCCAGTGGGGGTAATGACCACATTGATCTTGCCTTCCGGCAGTGGCGGCGTCGGTGGCGGTTTCGGCGAAGCCTTCGGCAAAGCTTGATCGACGTCAATGCGCGCCATTTGCGTCCACGCCGCCGAAATGAGCAGAAAGCAAATAATGCACGCCAACAGGTCAATAAACGGCACGACGTTTAGATTCGCGTCCGCTACGCCACCCTTTCCTGTACTACCACCACTCATCGGGTACTCCTTGACGCCCGGCCCGGTTGAATCGGCCAGACTCGATGAACTGCTAACTCAAATCGCCAACTCAAGTCATGCCCAAGCTGATCACAGCGTTCCGGCGGGGCATTGCCATAATTTCCGCCACGTTACTGGACGCGGCCTGAACTATGCCTCAATGCCCCGGCGCGGAATGCGTGGAGCTGGCGATTTGACACGAACCGAAACTGTCGCGAACCGAAACTGTCGCGAACCGAAACTGTGGCGAACCGACTAGCCGTGCCCGTGGGCAAGCGATGAACCTCAATGCGGTCCTGCGCCTGACAAACGGTGTACCGACGCCGCAGCAGAATCGCACCGCGACCAGCAAGAACTACGCCGCGGCGTCTTCCTTGATGTCGCCCATCTTATTGCGGTTGGCCACAATCAGATTGAGGACGCGGACCGTGCCTTCGTCGATGTCGGCCTTGATTTCTTTGCCCTTCGACGCCAAGACAGCGAAGAAAAGCACACCGATGATGCCGGTGCCCAGGCCGAACGCCGTGCAGAGCATGGCTTCCGAGATGCCCTTGGAAAGCAAGGTCGAACGCTGCGAGGCGTCGACTTCTGGCCGACCGATGGCGGCGAAGGTGTGAATCAAGCCGAACACCGTGCCGAGCAAACCGGCCAAAGTCGCGGTGTTGCCGAGCAAGTTCAAGTAATCGACGCGCTTTTCGATCTGCGGGATTTCACGCAAGTACGCTTCGTCCATCGCTGCCTGAACTTCTTCGTCGGAGCGCTTCACCTTGAGCACGCCAGCATGAACGATGCGCGCCAGTGGGTACTGGTACGTCGAGCACACCTTAAGCACACGGTTCAGATCGCCTTTGAGAATCGGCACCTGCAACAGTTTGATGAATTCCTCTTTCTTCACGCTGGACCGAATGTAGAGCACGAAAATGCGCTCAAACGCGATCGCCAAAATGAAGATCAAGTGGACGAGGATGAAGTACATACCGATGCCGCCTTCCTCGAAGGCGGTAGAAATCGATTGAAACATTGCTTGCCTGCTCCCTATCGTGCGGCCGCAGCCGCGTTGGTGTCGTGCATGAACTTCGCGCCATGCCTATCGCGTTGTGGTTGCCCGTTGCCGCCTCAGTCGAATTCGTTTCGACCAAGCTCGGGCGTGACGCATGGCCACGCTAGAGCGCAAAATGCTGACGCAATCCACGTGCGGCCAACTTGGACAGCCTCGCAGGCTCTCCGAGTGCGCAAGGCTGCACCAAGTGCGGTGCGATGTCCAGCGTCCGGTTGGCGGCTTTGCCACGCCGCCCTACGGTCTTGGTGCGCCTGCGCAAAATGAACTCAATCTGTCGCGCACAACGTTGTGCGGTATCAGGTGAATTCACGACTGCGCCGACGTCTCTCACTCGATCTTAGACATCATTCACTCGATGTCGGACGTCACTCACGCGACCTCACTCAATCGCTACCCTGCGGGCCAGATGCACATCCAAGCTTGGGTTATTACACCGTTTGGCTGTGCTTGGCCGCTCGGGCCGCTACCTGACACGCGAGAGGACGCCCGGCACCAAGGCCGAACGGCAGCGGTTGTAGCATTGCAGCCAACTTATGGTCAAGAAGTCGGCCACAATTCCTGCCGCCGCCGCTCCCAGACCGTCGACCGCAGAATTAGATGTAATCCCAAGATGATAAGCGGCGCGGCGACCTTGCGCCGTCCTTCAGTCTGGCTTTTGCCAGTTGGGCTCAGGCCGCAACGACTGGGGTAATTGTTGTTTGTCAATATGGACTTGGGGTCGCCGGTAGTTTTGGCGAGTCCGACAAATCGGAGTCGAGCGCGACCTGCGCCGGCCCTGCTGAACTTTTGGTGTGCGTTTGTGAAAAGTACACCGCGGCAGCCAGTTAGGAACTGTCCACAACTAACTCGATCGACCTGGGCAACACAAGAGCGGCGAGTCGGCCTTTCAGGACGCGAGCTTAGCGACCAACAGAGCAAGCAAACGGAACCAGTCCCACAATGACTTATTCTGGGACAGTTGCTTAGGCGCCGACGCTTGTTCAGGCCCGGTACGCTCAGGGTGGAGCGTCAGCACCGGATTATCCGACTTAGAGTTCGCGTGGCATCGGCTGGCGGCCACTTGCCAAGCGGCGTCGGGCGATTGACGCAGTGGCGCTAGCGTGCGCAAATTTTAGGCACCGATTGCCGCACCAAGCGGAGTGGAGTGCAGCGTGAGACGTAGCGATATGGACGAGTTAGAGGTTCTGATCGACGGCGATCCAGCCGAAGCCGTGGCTTTGGCCAAGAAAATCACCGCTGAGATCGCTGGCGATGCCGACGCCTGGGGTTGGTTGGCTGATGCCCATATCGCCAATGGTGACTTCGAATCGGCTTTGCGAGCGCTGGCAGAGTACGTTCGTCGCGATCCGGACTGGGTAGAGGCCTACGCATTGCGCGCAGGTTTACTCAGTGAACTTGGGCGTTTTGACGCTGCAAGTGTCGAACTCGAAGTGGGACGCGCGCTCGACAGCGCCAGTCCGCGATTGGTGCGAGCCGAGGCGATTTGTTGCGAACTTCAAGGAAAGTTGAAGGAAGCTGACAGTTTGTATGACAAAGCGGCCGAGATGGATCCGTCTGAGGAGGCGCCGGTCCGGTTTGATCGCGGCAAGGCCAAGCAGGCGATCAACGGCGTATTGCGTCAAGTTGCCAAGTCCGGGCTCAAGTTGACCGCGGTGATTGAAGAAGTGCCAGCCCGCGGCGCCGCCAATAAGTTGCTGAGTCGGCAGCTGGAGTTGAAGGACGAAAAGACCTTGATCGTTTATTTGCGCAACCTCGAGCGCGAATTGACCGGTGAGGCTGAAATCGACGATTTGGCGGAGCTGTTTGAGGACCGGTTGGCCGAACTCGTGGAGGCGAACTGATTGGGCCTACCCGCTGGTGATTTCGGCTGGTGATCCCGGGTGGGTTGCGATCAAGCTAAAGAACCGTCAAGCAAAGACCCGCACACTTGCGCTTAGGGCGTGTAAAAGGATAACTCGATCGATCTGCGAAAAGAACGGAGCAGCGAGTCGGCCGTAAAGACGCGAGCTTGCGACCCACGCAGCAAGCAAACGGGCACGGTAAATGAATGACTTATTCATTTACGAGCCCTTACAAGCAGCAGCGAGTCGGCTTTTCGGGCCACGTCCGCGCGACCCACCAAGCAAGCAAACGGAATCTGGCCATGATTGGCCTAATCCTGGACCGTGGCTAATGGCCAGGCGGCGTGGACTTGGCGGCAGGCGGCAGTGCCCAAGCGGGGGTTGGATCGGCCGGTGGCGGCGTGCTGGGCATGGCTTGGGCCGGCGGTGCTTTGTTGGCGCGCTCCACTAGCACCGCGCGATCAAGCAGGCGCAAGGCGTTGCGCCGGTAGAGCTTATCGAGCACCGCCGCCGATAGGCCAATGGCGTCCACTTTCCACCGACCTTGGATCGGGCTTGGATGGGCGATCTGGCGCGCGGCGGTTTGCAAATACTGCCAATGAGCGTCGTAAAACGGTTTGACATCTTTAAGTTCTGGTTCGATTTCGCCGTTGGATCCCAGCATCAGATAGTCGCCGCCGATTCCAATGTCGGTGCCAAAAACGATGCGATCTTGCCACTTTTCAAAAAAGGCTTTGACGGCATCGGCTGGGTGACGGCCAAATTCGCCGACGCGGGCGGCAATGTCGATCGACAAGTTGGAGTTGCGCAGCAACAGGCCGTCGACGTACGCCAAATCTTCGGCAGCATTACCAAAATGGACGGCTACAAACGTGGTTTTGGGATTGCGCCGGTACAGGCGTTCAGCAGATTGCAGCAACTGAGGCCACGACGGCACCGCAGTCCGCTGGTTCACCAGTTCTTGAGCTTGCGGCGGAAAAGTCGCCAACACTTCGGCCGAGACGGGCCCGTAGGCCCAATACGGATGCACGCCCAACTCGTCCCAGCGCTCATTTTTTTCGGTCAGTGGCCACCAAAACGCACGCGGATCGGCAACATGAATGCACACGGCAATGCCCAATTGGGCCGCTTTTTGCCACAACGGATCCAAGCGAATGTCGTCCACCGCCACCAGTTGATCACGCTCGTCGGTGTGGCCCAATCCCAGCCCCTTGGAGATCTTTACGCCGCGAAACCCGAACTGGACCACAGCTTGCTCCAGCGCTGCGGCTTCGCGAGCGGCCCACTGTGGTTCGCCAAAGTCGCGCCAATCCGGCGAGGCAAAATTGAGTATTTTACCACCTAGTTGATCCGACAGCGCTTTGGCCAGATACCAGCTTTGGCCGCCGCGCCGACCCGAACCGCCCGAAAGATTAATCATCAGTTCGATGCCGTTGTCGGCCATGATCTGGCGCACGCGGTCGACGCCGTCCAATGACAAATGGGCGTGAAAGTCGATCACAGCCGGCCGCTGCCAAGCCACCGCAACCTTGGGCAGTTGAGCGACGGTGGGCGATTCGACCGACTTGCCGCAGGTGACCAGCGCAACCAAGCACAACGCCAATCCCAGCCGGTGCAGCGTGCAATCAGCCGACGCTATCGGCCAGAAACAGGCGCGCTTGCGCGAGTCGGTCACAACGGCATGAGCTCGCGATCGCTGCAGCCCGCCTGCTGGCTGCGCTGGGCCATGAAGCCGACTAGTAAGGCCGAGTGCGTCAATCAGTCGATCGATCTGCGAAACGAACGGAGCGGCGAGTCGGCTCGAAAAGCCGCCAGTACGCGACCCACCAAGCAGGCACTGGGCCGAGGTGCAAAATCGACTTGATCTTGCACCGGCCTTCACCGGCCGTAGGCGCCCAATTGGAGTGCTGGTGTTCACAGGCTAAGGCGTTGGGCGCGGACGAACGGTGCGCTGTTCGATCGGCTTTTGGTAATCCCGGCCCTGAAAAATGCGTTGCACGTAAATCGACGGGGTGTGAATTTGATCGGGGTCCAGCTCACCTACATCGACGAGTTCTTCGACCTCAGCGATCGTGATGCGCCCAGCTGTGGCCATCGCCGGCCCGAAATTGCGTGCGGTCTTGCGAAAGACTAGGTTTCCCCAGCGATCGCCTTTCCACGCTTTGACGAAGGCATAGTCGGCAGAAAGTGCCCGCTCCATCACGTAGTGCTTGTCGCCAAACAAGCGGGTTTCTTTGCCGTCGGCGATCTGGGTGCCATAGCCTGTTGGCGTGAAAAATGCTGCAATTCCAGCGCCCGCAGCCCGAATGCGCTCGACCAGCGTCCCTTGAGGGCACAGTTCAACCTGCAACTCGCCGGCCAAGAACTGGCGCTCAAACTCTTTATTTTCACCAACATAGCTGGAGATCATCTTGGAGACTTGCCGTGCCTGCAGCAGCACGCCAAGGCCTTGATGGGTCGTGCCGCAATTGTTGGATATGACCGTCAAACCGACAAAACCGCGGCGATGGACGGCGGCGATCAAGTTTTCCGGGTTGCCGCACAATCCGAAGCCAGCGCACAGCACGCTTGCGCCGTCGCGAAAGTCAAAAAGCGCCGCATCCGCATCGGCAAAGACCTTGTTCATGTCCATTCTCACCGGCCGCGAGGACCGCAAGCGCGATACCACGCGAGGTGGCAAGCGGTCAACGCCCCGCCGCTCAGGATTCCCCACCGAAATTCCCCGCGGCCCCCGATTTGGGATGCCAGTGCTCCGTCGCTCGCTGTCGCTCGACAAGGAGCAAGGAGCTTTTCTGTCAGGGGCGTACTCTCGCCCGTCCCTGACAGAAAAGTGACGCAGTGACGCCGAGATGCGCCCAAAGCGGGGGATCGCGGTCGCAGCCCTGTCGCCCTGTCACTGCCCGCTCGTAGTGACAGCGGTAGGTGCAGGAGCAGGTTCAGGTGCCGGAGCCGAGCTGGCTTGAGGTGCCAACCCAAGTTTGCGCTCCACGGCGAGAACCGCCGGTCTGAGGCGCTGCTGACCAAACTCGCGCAACTTGACCCGCTCTTCCTCGCTCAGCGCTCGCTGGACCGTCTCGCCTTCTTGACGTCTGACTTCCAAGGCTCGGCGCAAGCGTGCCCCGGCTTGACGCTTCTTGTCGGCGTCTGCGCCCTCCAATTCGACGGCGAGTTGCTCCATATCGGCAGCGGTGGCGCCAACCAACTTTTTTGCCTGCGCCAAATTGGCCGACTCGCCGACCGCCACCGGGGCCGTCCGACAGGCGCAACTCAAAGCGGCCAATGCCATTAAAGTCCGGAAATTCATGGTGAACCTTGTGATCTGCCCAGCCAACAGCCACCACAGCGGGCCAGATCGAGCGGGCCAGATCGAGCGGGCAGGGGTCAAGTGAGCAGTTCAGCGCGCGAGCTGCGGCTTGGTGACGCGCGCGGCAAACACGGGTCGCGAACAAGATCGCGGAACTACTGTTCAGTTCTCAAGGCCCCGCGCTAGTCGCCGTTGCCAGCTGACTTGGCGTGACTCCTTGCGGCAGTTGCAATCGATGTACTGGAAAAAGAAGCACTTGCAAGCGAGACAGCGGCGGACCAATTCGCAAGCCGTAGTGGTGTTGCAGCGCTCGCAGGTCTTCGGCACGCAGCCCAGCCTGGAGCAGAGCGAGCCGCTGCCGTTCGCCACTCAAAAGTGCCGAAAGCTCAGCGGAAATAGGTACTAACGCCTGCTGATCGTCGCCCACAGCCGCAGCCCGCAGCGCAAGCGCTTCCAGACGATCGGCCACGGCGTCAATTTGAGCACGCGCGGCCGCCAGCTTGTCCGCACCCGCAGCTTGTGACAGCAAAGGCGCAGTGCTCGCCACCGGAGTCGGCGCCGCCCGCTCGCAGGCAGTGAACACCATCGACAGGGCCACAATGAGCAAAAACAGCGACGGCGAGTTCAATGGGTGGTGGACAGGTTGTACCCACCATTCCATCGAAACTCGCCGTCGCCAATACTGCATGGAAGACCTGAACTGCGGCTTGGTCGACTCGTCGTGCGCTTGAAAGGTGTTGGAACGAATTCCTAGACTTCAGGGCACTGCGGGCCGATTCGCCGCACTCAGCGTTCTTGCCAAATGCTTACGGGGCCTTAGGAGCCTCGCCAGCCGGAGCGGCCGGAGCCGCTGCAGCCGGAGCGCCAGCAGCCGGAGCTGCGGCCGGAGCCGCACCCGCTGCAGGTGCTTCAGGAGCCTTCGGGGCTTCCGCACCCGGAACTGCCGCAGGCGCCGGAGCAGCGGCGCCAGGCGCAACTGCCGGAGCTTTCGGGGCTTCAGGGGCTTTGGGAGCTTCAGGGGCTTTTTCTTCCGCCTTTTTCTCTTCAGCCTTCGGAGCTTCACCAGTCGCACCCTCAGTCTTCGGGGCTTCTGCTGGCTTCTTCTCACAGCCTACGAGACCCGCCGACAGGCCGAGCGAGGCGACGATAATCATCAATCGATTCAGACGCATTGCTTGTTTCTCCTGTTTTGGGCGTTCCAACTCTGTAACGGCTATGAAATCCGACCGACGAATCGTGCGGGTGCCGTCCTGTCTCGGCTGCCGATTTGGCAGCAGTGAAGTTCGAGCTTTGGAGTTGTGACATTCCCGTTGGGCTACACCGATGCGCCCGACGGGAAGTGCCCACCAAGGCGGCGCATGCTAGACCGATCTGCCTAGGTGTCAACCACTTTTCCTACATGCCTGCAAATGGAACACGGCGAAAAGCGTAACACATTGAAAATAGGTATTAAATGAGCAAGGTTGCGCCGATGACTGCCGCGCCGCACAATCGCCATCCCTCCACCCTCGCCCGGCGTATTCTGGGTGGCCAAGACGAGTAATTGCATGATTGCGTTTGATTTAGACTCGCCATTTTCGCCAGCAGGTGACCAACCGGCCGCAATCGACGCATTGGTTGCGGGGCTGGAGCGCGGCGAGCCCAAGCAGGTACTGCTCGGGGTTACCGGTTCGGGCAAGACCTTTACGATGGCGCATGTCATCGCACGCACCCAGCGGCCGGCGTTGGTTTTGGCGCCCAACAAGATTCTGGCTGCCCAGCTCCATCAGGAACTTAAAGGGCTGTTTCCGCGCAATGCGGTGGAGTATTTCGTTAGTTATTACGACTACTACCAGCCAGAAGCCTACATTGCCAGCTCCGACACCTACATTGAGAAAGACTCGCTGATCAACGACGAGATCGATCGGATGCGCCACGCGGCCACCTACGCTCTTTTGGAGCGAAGTGACGTGATCATCGTGTCTTCCGTGTCGTGTATTTACGGCATTGGCGCCGCCGAGACCTATTTGGCGATGCGGATTGGCCTAGAAGTCGGTCAGCGCATTCGTCGCGACGAATTACTGCGCAAACTCGTGGACATCCAGTACGATCGCAACGATCTGGACTTGGCCCGCGGCAGTTTTCGGGTGCGCGGCGATGTCATCGAGATTCACCCGGCCTATCACGACGATCGCGCGCTGCGAATTTCGCTGTGGGGCGACGAAATTGAAGAAATGCGCTGGATTGACCCACTGCGCGGCACCACGTTGGAAACGGTGGAGCGCACGGCGCTGTATCCAGCGTCGCACTACGCGACGCCAGAGTCGGTTTTGATCACGGCCCGCGAAGGGATCGCCAAAGAGTTGGATGTGCAGCTGGTGCAATTGCGCAATGAAGGCAAGCTGTTAGAGGCCCAGAGACTGGAACAGCGCACGGTTTTCGATTTGGAGAACCTGCAAACCCGCGGCACTTGCGCGGGGATCGAAAACTACAGTCGGCATTTATCGGGCCGTGGCGCTGGCGAGCCGCCGCCGACTTTGATCGACTATTTTGCCAAGAATTTTCTAATGATTATCGACGAATCGCATGTCACGATCGGTCAAGTCGGGGCGATGTTTCGCGCCGATCGATCGCGCAAAGAAGTTTTGGTCAATCACGGCTTTCGCTTGCCGTCGGCGCTGGACAACCGTCCGCTGCGGTTTGAGGAGTTTTTGCAGCGCACTGGTCAGACTGTGTACGTCTCGGCTACGCCGGGCGACTGGGAACTTAATGAAACCCAAGGGGTGTTTGTCGAGCAGGTCGTGCGGCCGACTGGGTTAGTGGATCCCGAAATCGAGGTACGGTCGGCGGCAACACAAGTCGATGATCTGTTAGCGGAAATTCGCATTCGCGCCGATCTTGCCGAGCGCGTGCTGGTCACCACTTTGACCAAGCGGATGGCGGAGCACCTGACTGAATACCTGGATGAACTTGGGGTTCGGGTGCGTTACATGCACTCAGACGTCGACACTTTGGAGCGCATCGAGCTGCTGCGCGGTCTGCGCGCTGGGGATTTTGATGTGCTAGTTGGAATCAACTTGCTGCGAGAAGGCTTGGATATTCCAGAGGTTACTCTGGTCGCTATCCTCGATGCCGATAAAGAAGGCTTTTTGCGATCAAAACGATCGCTAATCCAGACCATTGGCCGGGCGGCGCGCAATAGCCGCGGCCGGGTGATCCTGTACGGCGACCGCATGACCGACTCGATGCGCGCGGCGATTGACGAAACGGATCGACGACGGGAGCGCCAGGCGGCTCACAATCTCGCGCACGGCATCACCCCGCAAACCATTCAAAAAGCGCTGCAGCGAATCGAAGTGGTCAACGGCCGCATTGCGGTTCGCGACGGTAAAGAAGGCGTTGGTGATCTGCGCAAACTGGAAAAAGAACTGACCGATCTGCGCAAACAGATGAAAGCGGCGGCGGCGGCGCTCGAGTTTGAGCGGGCGGCCAGTCTGCGTGATCAAGCCCGCGCGATCGAACAGGTGTTGCTAGCCGTGAGCTAGAAGCCTGTCGGAAATCAATCGGTTATGAAATATCTTTGCGGTTATACACAATGAATCTATTGCGATCCGACAGTCTCCTAGCTTCTCAGATATTCTCAACTGTCCAAGAACTGTCCGGAGTGAATCCGTGCAGTTTCGGACAGTTGCCGCCGTCTAGGCAGACGGCGCTAGGAGCGAGTCGGAATACTCCGACACGCTCCTAGAGAGCCGATCAAATAAGATTTGCTCGGCGTCTCAGTGCTTGCTTTGTGGGTCGCGAGCCTGCGGCACTTATTCAGTGGCCTGCCGGTTGGCGTCAGGCCGCTCCGTTTTGTTTGGGAATTCTTTGAGGTTCGGCGTTAATTGGTCGGGTTTCTAGCCGGTCAAGGCCTGCCGTTCGCCGAAAATGGCTGTGCCGACCCGAACATGGGTGGCACCCTGCGCGATCGCGGCGGCAAAGTCGTGGCTCATGCCCATCGACAGCCACCATTGGCCCGCCTTGGGCAGATTGCCTGCTCTGCCGTGGTCACGCCCGAGTCGCTCGCTAAGTGCTCGCAGACGGCCAAACCAGGGCCGCACCGCCTCTACATCGAGATCGTAAGGAGGCAGCAGCATCAGGCCGCGCAGCTTGAGCCCTGGCGACCGCGCCAGCACTTCGACGAACAGATCAGCATCGGCCTCGGTACAGCCGCGCTTGCTGCTCTCGTCGGCCAAATTGACTTGCAGCAACACGTCTTGGTTCGTTTGATTCTGCCAGGCGCAGCGGGCCATCTCGTCCGCGCCCTGCATATCGTCGACGCAGTGCAGCAAGTGCACTTTGCCGATCACCTGTTTGACCTTGTTGCGCTGTAGGTGGCCCAAGAAATGCCAGCGCAAATCGGTCAGATCCGCAAGATCGTTGGCTTTTTGCTGCCATTCTTGGACGTAGTTTTCGCCAAAATCGCGCTGACCACAGGCATAGGCGGCACGGATCGCGGCCGCCGGTTGCGACTTGCTCACCGCAACCAAGTTGATCAACAGCGGATCTCGGGCACAAGCCAGCGCCGCCTGAGCGATCTGGTCGCGCACGGTCGCTAGGTTTGCTGCAATCACTTGCGGATCGACCACGGCTCAGGCCGTCCACGGCAAGATATCACGGGCACCCATAGCTTCCATCATTTCAATAACTTGACAGAGGGGCAGCCCGACGACATTGGTGTAACTGCCGTGCATCGACTCCACGAGATAGCTGCCCACTCCTTGCACCGCGTATGCGCCGGCCTTGTCCATCGATTCTCCCGCAGAAACGTAGGCATCCACTTCTCCACGGCTCAGATTCTTGAAGCGAACCACGGTGCGGACGGCCTCGATCCCTTCGCGGCTGCGGCGCAGATCGAACAGGCAAAACGCCGTAATCACCAAGTGTTCGCGGGCAGACAACCGGCTGAGCATCTCGCGGGCCTCTTGGGCGTCTTGGGGCTTGCCGAAGATAATATCGTCGACCACTACCACGGTGTCCGCGCCCAACACCCAGCGCAAGCCGTCGTCGCGACCGGCAAGGGGTGATGATCCATGGGCAAAATGGCGCCGCGCCTCGGAATCACTGGCGTACAGGGTGGCTTCGATGCGGCGGACCGCGGCCAAAACCTTGGCGCGCGCCACTCGCTTGACGTAATCCTCGGGCAACTCGCTCCCCAGCTGACTTTCGTCGATGTCCGCGGGCATCACCCGCACGACGAAGCCGAGCCGTTCAAGCAGTTCTTTGCGGCGCGGCGAACCTGAGGCCAACGCCAGCGGTGCGGTCATGAAGCCCTCATTAGTGGATGCCGCATTAGTGGATGCCGCCCAGTCCGCGCACGGGCCGCTCGACGCTGCAAGTTCGACTTGCGGTACAAGCGGATCGGCGAGTCGCCTTGCCAAGCCGCGGGTGTGCAACCCACCACACAAGCAATGGGTCGCGGCGCAAAATCACCTTGATTTTGCGCGGGCTTAAGGTCGCTGAGCCTCGGACGGTTGACCGGCGTTCGAGTCCGCATTGGCCTTTTTGGTGCCGCGCGTGGCGCGCTTGATCTGGCGAAGCGCGGCGATTCGTTCACGTCGCGCTGACCGCGCTTGCTGCCAGCGTTGCAGCAGCGGATCTTCACCGAGCACCAACCGGCCGATGAAATTGCCAATTTTGGGCAGCAGCATGCCGAGCAGGCTGACGGCAGTGGCGATGCCGACCACAAACAGGTCGAGCGGACCGACGCCGGCCACCGACTCGTACCAGCCCATCGCCGCTGTCACAGGCCCTTGATCTTGACGGCGTCTTTGGCTTTGTCGCCAATACTACCGAGATCTTTGACTTTATCCGCGGCGCCTTTGGCTTTGTCGCCGACTCCGAGCACGCGATCCTTCATCTTTCCAGCCTCAGAAATCACCCGGTTGGGGGTGTCGATGACCTTATTGACCTTGCCGATCGCCTGTTCGGGTTGCGCAAGGGCTTTGTTTTGTTTCTTGCGCGCCCCGGCCATCGCCTCGTCGGCGGTATCGGGGCCCAGGTTGATGGGTTTACCCTTTTCGTCAATCTTGGTGCCCCAGCGAATGACCATATCGTATTTGGAATCACCCATTTGGATTGGGTCGAGCTTGGTTTCCTGGTCGTTGAGCAACTCAGCGATCACCGCAACTTGGGCCTTGGCGTGCGCTTTGAATTGGATGGTCGGCGCTGGCTGCGGCGCGGATTCATCGTCCTTCTTGTCCGGTTTGCGGTGACCAAGTTTATCAAAGAGTTTGAGGATGTTCTCGACGCCTGGATCGCCAACGTCGCCGACAGTGTTGACCACTTGCACCCGCATGTAGCCAGTCATGCGTTTGAAATCCGCTTCCTCGCGCACGCCCTCATAGTCGGCGTCGGTGCGGGCTTTGATCAGCAACTCGGCCGCATAGTCTGACCCCAGATCGCTCAGGTGCTGCAGATTGGTCCAGCACGGCTTCTTGTCGCCGGGCAGATTCGCTTCGCCACAGGCCATGTTGTACAGAATCTTCTCGGAGCGCGGGTTCTTTTCCAGGCCCTTGGTCAGAATCGCCACGCCCTCTTTCCACTTCTTTTTCTTGAGCAGGGCTAGGCCGTCTTTGTACAGCTTTTCTGCGGCCTTTTTGTCGGCGTCTTTGGCCTCCGGTGGATCGTATTTGGCGCGATCCGGCGTCGCGGTCGCTTTTTCGCCGGCAGGCCGCGCTGCCCGGAACGGCAGGTTGATCCCCAAGCGCTGCAGGCCTAAGCGCGCGGTTTTGGCGCTCTTGTCCGAGCCCTTGTCGTACAGGTGACGCAAGCCTTTTTCTGCCGCAGTCTTGTCGTTGGCGGTGAGCGATTCCAGCACGGCCTCGGCGGCAAAGCCATCGGCGCAGGTGAAAAGCTTGGCCTCATCGGCCTTGTCAGGCGCGGCGAAAGTGGCCATACAGTCGAGAGAGATGGCCTTCCAAGGCTGGCGATCGGCGGCCATCGCCGCTGGCGAGGCAAGGGCGGCGGCAATCCAAGTCGCAGCGGCCACGGTCAGCGTGCGGCAAACCGGAAATAGTAGATGTGGTTTTCGCATTGGCTTCTCCCAGAGCGCGGCGGTCGGGCCGGCGCAAGGGCTTGGACGCACATACCCCCGCCTGATCTTCAAGTGGCGGCGGTCGCTTCATCGGCAGCTACACCGCGATTTGCAGCGCCCAAGCAGGGCGCCGATACTACGCAGGCGCGGGCGGCAGGGCAATTCACTGTGTAGCCGTACGACGCCCGTGGCCGGCAACGCTAAGAAAGTGTAAGGAAAGTGGTAAACTTGCCCAGCGCCCCCGCCCAGCCTCCTGACCAGCCCCCTTCTGCGTCACCACCGTCACCATGGACGGCAGTGGCCCCGTGGGCCGTCAGTGCCGCCGTGGGCGCGGCGGTGGCCGCAGCGGTTTTGGGTGTAGTTGGTTGGCCAATTGCCACGGTCCAAATCCCGCCGTCGCTCGCGGCTGCCGCGTTGGCGACCGATTCTGCAGTTGCATTGGCCCATGACGTCAGCGCGGGTTCAGCGTCGCCAGCGGTCGAAATTGCCGTGGCCAGTTCGCGAACCGCGGACCTGAGCCGGGCAGTGACGGACGTCGATGCGCCCCTGCGAATTGTGTGTGAGCCAGAGCAGTTGCGGGTGTGGGCCAATACGACCGTGCGGGTGAGCGCCGAAGTGGGTGCGGGGCAGCCTGAATTCGACGCTTACCTGTGGCATTTTGAAGATGGCAGTGAGCCGATCAAGGGCAAGGCCGTTGAGCACACCTTCGCCGAGTCGGTGCGCGATCGCCATGTGACGGTGCAAGGCTTGCGCCACGGCAGCCCAGCGGTGGTGGTGTCGCGGCGTCTGCCGGTCGAGCGGTTGCCCATTGAGGCTGTAGACGCCGGTGACATGGCGCCAGAAACGCTGCCGCGCGTTCGCGGTGTGCGGTTGTTGGCGGCCGGTGCTGTCCCGCCAGATGACCACGTCGCCGCGGTTGCAGTTGCCGCTGCCAACATGCATGCCGATGTGGTCGTTGCTGACGGCGATGACGTCGCGATGTCGGCGCTAGGCGATGCCCTGCGCAACAAGGTGCCGGCGACGGTGTTGCTGCGCTGGCGTTTGACGACTGACCACAACCAGGCCGAGCAGTCCTTTTTGCAGGTGGTCAGCGATCCAGGCAAACGGCTGACCGAGGTTCGAGTGGGCGAGCGATCGACCGGGGTGTGGGCACTAGGCGACTTGGCCATCGTACCGCTCGACACCCGCGCCGAAGTGATGAGTGAGCCCAGCTTGAGTCAAATTCGCGCTGCATTGGCGTCCGCTTCGGCGTACAGCAACGTGATTGCGCTGAGCGCGCGGCCGTTGACGCCGCTTCGGGATGGCGAATTGATTGCCGATCGCGCCTATCGCTTGTACGAATATGCGCTACGCCATCAAGTGACGGTCGCCCTGTCGGCTCAGTCCGAAGTGTTTTACGACGGTCGCTTCGGTGGCTTGGGCGTCGTTGGCATCGGCGCAGTGGCCATGACCGGTTGCGTGCGCCTGATCGGCGCTGAGCGTTGTCAGCCTGCCAGTATTACGGTGGTGGAGGTCAGCGACAAGCGGCGTTTTCGGGTTTGGCATTTGCAAGGGCCTGAATTCTCAACAGTCATCGCTGACCGGGATCTGCCAGCCGAAGCGGGCAAGGTGCGGCGGTGAGTCCACAACTATCTCTAAGTACGCGTCAATTGTCCGAAACAGCCAGTCTTGGTCCGCGCAATGGCGTGTGGTCCGTTTATGTCCATTTTCCGTGGTGTCTCAAACGGTGCGCCTACTGCGACTTTGCGACGTCGGTAGCGATTGAGATCCCACGCCAAGCCTACTTAGCTAGTGTTATCAAAGAATTGGAGATTCGCACCGCGCAGCTTCAGCCAGCACCCATCGCCACGGTATTTTTTGGCGGGGGCACACCGTCCTTATGGGGAGCCGCTGCCGTCAGTCAGATCTTGCACTGGCTGGATCGCTGGGGTGGCTTGGCTGCGGACGCGGAAATCACCTTGGAGGCCAACCCAGGTGCTGCGGAAGTCGGTGACTTGCAAGCCTATGCCCATGCTGGGATCAACCGGGTGTCGGCCGGCATTCAGAGTTTGAACGCGGAGCGCCTGCGCTGGCTCGATCGCGTTCACGATGCCGATCAGGCCCGTGCAACCATCGAGCGGTTGGCCGCCATGGTCGGCTCAGGCGCCTTGCGATCGGCAAGCTGCGACCTGATTTTCGGCGTGCCCGGTCAGTCACTCGCTGAGCTGCAAGCGGATGTCGATACGGTGCTGGCGACCGGTATCCCTCACCTTTCGGCCTATTCGCTCACTGTGGAGCCGAACACGCCGTTGGCCCAGCGGGTAGCGCGTCAGCAAGTGCCTGCCCCCGATGAAGAATTGAGCGCCACCATGCTGGAAGCGCTGCCAGCGATGGTGGCAAGCGCCGGGCTGCAGCGCTATGAAGTGTCCAATTTTGCGCGCGCGCAGCACCGCAGTCGCCACAATTGGGCCTATTGGACCGGTGCTCACTATTTGGCCGTTGGCGTCGGCGCCCACGGTTTTGTGCCGCAGGACGGCAGCTGTGGAATGCGCTACGGGAATCGACGCAGCGCCTCCGCGTACATGCGCGCGCTGCAGGGCAGCCGATTGGCCCAGGAATTTACCGAAACGATAGGCCCGATCGAGCACTACACCGAGTTGGTCATGACCGGCTTGCGCCTAGCGGCTGGCGTGAACCTGCACACTCTAGACCAGTATGCTGGCGCCGGCGCCGCTGATCGACTGCGCAGTAGCGCCGCCAAAACAGGCTTGCTTGGGGTGGAGCTTATTGAAACTAATGGCTTTATGGCGGTTTCGCCGCAAGCTGTGCTGCATCTGGACAGGATTGTGCGAGCGGTGGCCTAAGAGGGTGTTTATCTTCAAACGCCTGCTGCGCGTAACCCGTCGATGAGTTCGCTGGACTCATCGCCCCCGCCATGCTTTGTTGTTAGCCCTCTTCCTCCTTGCGACGCACTACAAGTGCGCCTCAGTCGTCAGAGTGCCTCCGCCTCGCCTTGCGGGCGCCTGTTTCCGCTCGCTTGGGCAATGAATGTAAACACCCTTTAAGAGTCTGACCAAGAATTACTCGATCGATCGTCGACAGCAATGGAGCGTCGAGTCGGCTTGAAAAGCCGCGAGTTAGCGACCCACCCAACAAGCAATGGGCCGAAGTGCAAAATCGACCTGATTTTGCACGGGCCCTAGGAGCGTGTCGGAGTATTCCGACTCGCTCCTAGCGCCGTCTGCCTAGACGGCGGCAACTGTCCGAAACTGCACGGATTCACTCCGGGCAGTTCTTGGACAGTTGAGAATATCTGTGAAGCTAGGAGACTGTCGGATCGCAAT
>SHZD01000078.1 GCA_009692465.1 Myxococcales bacterium | reverse complement strand
CGTCGGCGATGCCGTCGTTGTCGTCGTCGTCGTCGTCTTTGTCGGCAACGCCGTCGCCGTCATCGTCGTCGGGCTTGTCCGAGATGCCATTGCCGTCGTCGTCAGCGTCTTCGGCGTCAAGCAAGCCGTCGCCGTCGTCGTCGTCGTCGGCGGCGTTGGCAATGCCGTCGCCGTCCACATCGGTCTCGGTGCCGTCTTTGGTGCCGTCGCCGTCGTCGTCATCATCGGCCACGTCGAAAATGCCGTCGCCGTCGTCGTCGTCGTCCAAGAAGTCGCAGATGCCGTCATTGTCGATGTCCCAGTCTTCGTCGGCGTCTTTGGTGCCGTCGTTGTCGTCGTCGTCGTCCACATCGTCATTGCTGTTGTCGCCGTCATCGTCGGCATCGGCGTAGTCCATTTGGCCGTCGCCGTCCCAGTCCACCAGTTCCAGCGGATTGGTGCCGGCGTCGCAGTCCCAGTCACCGTCGTCGAAGAAGTCGCCGAGGTTAATTTCGCCTTCCAATGCCGCTTTTTTGGCCGGCGGCACCGGAATGCCACTGGTCTTTTTGGTGTCGGCGGCGTTGGCCTTGAATTTGATCTGGGCAACCTGCTTGCCGCCCGCGCCCAAAAAGCCGACGTACTTGTGGTTGCGGTCGACAACCGCGGAGAATTTGCCATCAGCGCCGACCTTGACCGTCTTGTTGACCGGCTTGACGCCCTTTTTGGTTTGCTGCACAAAGGAGACAGTGGTGATCTTGCGCTTTGATTTCGCAGGATCGACCTTGCCAGCAATGGTCATGGTCCCGCCGGCTGCGGTGCCCGTGCCCGTGCCCGTGCCCGTGCCCGTGCCAGAACCGCCGCCGCCACCGCCACCGCCACCGGTAGCGCAGCCAGAGGCCATCGCGAGAGTAAGCGCAGTGGCGAGCGCCAGCGCCTTGGAGATCAGTTGCTTCATAGTTTCCTCATGATTGCGGAGCAAGCCCAGAATTTCTAGTTGCGACGGGCCGCGCTTGATTTTGGGGAGAGCCGTATTTGTCGGTGGCCACGGCCGGTGCCACTTGCGAAAATGCGCCGCGAAGGTAGCGGATCGTCACCCCAGTGGCAAGGGTTAAGTGTAGGGTTTTTTCGTCAGCTCCGCGGCAATCGTCAGCCCACAAGCTGGTCTAGCACCAGACTTGGACTGAACGGTACGGCACAGTGAGGCAGAAACTAGGCCAACCGCAGGACTAGCTGTTTGCGCTTTGCAGCTGCAGCGACGGTTTCCACGCGCAACGCCACTACGACTTGGGCACGCACAACCCGGACTTGCACACATGGCCGTTGCTGCTGCAGGTGAAGCCTTCATTGGTCGCGCTCCATTGACAGCCATCCTTGCCGCAGGCGTCCAGTGTGCAGGAGTTGTGGTCGTTACAATCGCGTGGCACGCCGGTCTTGTCGGCGCCACAGATGAGCATGCCCATGGGGGAAGCGTAGGTGCAACTGTTAATTTTGCAAACACTTTCATTGAAATAGCCGCAGGCTGGCACGCCCACGCAGGCGCCAAATTCGGTACAGGTCGACTTGATCAGGCACGGATTGGTTAGCTTGCATTCTTCATTGGTGTCGCCGGTGAACAGGCAACCGAGGGCCTGCACGCAGGTTTCCGATGTGCACGTATTGGAATCGTTGCACACAACCGTGGTGCCACTGCACTTGCCGCCCTTGCATTGGTCATTGGACGTACACTTACTGTTGTCATTGCACGAAATGGTGTTATTAACGTAGCCGCAACCGACCGTTTTGTTGCACGAATCGATGGTGCACACTTCGTTGTCATTGCAACTGACTGAGCTACCCGAACAACCACCGCCAGTGCATTTGTCGTTTTCAGTGCACTTGTTTAAGTCATCGCAAGTAACCGAATTATTAGCATAAGCGCACTGGCCCGAGGTCGGATTGCACGGCCCGTCGGTGGTGCACAAGTTGCCGTCTTCGCAGGACTTGGCGCTTTTGCCGACGCAAGTGCCCGCGTCGCAGACGTCTGTCAAAGTACACTGATTGTGGTCGTTGCAGGTGTTGGTGTCGTCTGACTTCGCCGAGCAGGCCCCGCTCAACTTGTCGCAAGCGTCGTCGGTGCACGCTTTGTTGTCGTTGCACACCTTGGCTGTACCGGCATTGCAAGCACCTGCGGTGCAAAAGTCGCTGAGCGTACAGGAATTTCCGTCGGTACACGTCGCGAAATTGCTGAGATTTGTGCATAGGCCGTTGTTTGTAGTGCAGGCGTCATTGGTGCAAGGGTTGGCATCGTTGCAGTCGCGCTGGGCGCCGGCTTGACAGGTCCCGGCGCTGCACAAGTCATTCAACGTGCAGGGATTGCCGTCCGAGCAATTGCCCGAAACCGGCGAGTTGCCACAGGCGCTGGTCGGATTGCACGAGTCGGCGGTGCAGGTGTTGGCGTCGTCGCAAGCCTTGGACGAAGTCGACTTGCACAGCCCGGACGCGCAACTGTCACCCAAGGTGCACACATTGCCGTCGTCACACTGTGAGCCCGTCAACGGGCTGTTGGAGCACACTAGGGTGCCATTGACGGTGGTGCAGGTGTCATTGGTGCACGCTTGCTTGTCGTCGCAGTCGGCCTTTTCGCTGGCCACTTGGCACACACAAGTGAACTTGCCACCGACGCAGTTGCCGCCCTGACACGCGTCGACCTCCGTGCACGCATTGCCGTCATCGCAGATCTTGGCGTTGGGCGTGTACCCGCAAGCGCCGGTCGCGGGGTCGCACAGGTCGTCCGTGCAGACTTTGCTGTCGTTGCACACCACGACGGCACCCGATTTGCACAGTCCGCTGGCGCACACGTCATTGTTGGTGCACTTGGTGCCGTCGTCGCAGGGTTTGGTGTTTTGAGTGTTGATGCAGATGCCGCTGCTGGCTTGGCAGCTGTCGTCGGTGCACACCGTGTTGTCGGCGCAGCTTTTTAGCGTGCCTGGCTTGCAAGCGCCAGCGCTGCACACGTCGCCAACCGTGCATTTGTTGTAGTCATCGCAATTGACGGTGTTGGCTAGGGTCTTGCACGCGCCGCTGCCGTTAGCCGGGTCGCAAGCCTCGTTGGTGCATGGATTGTTGTCATTGCACACCACCGGCGTGCCTTTGCACGTCGTATTGGCGCAGGCGTCGCCAACGGTACAACTGTCGAAATCGTCGCAGGTGGCGACATTGGCGGCAAAAGCGCACTGGCCGGTGGTCGCAGCGCACTTGTCGTCGGTGCAGGGATTGGCGTCGGTGCACGCTTTGGGCGCACCAGGTTTGCAGGTACTGTCTTTGCAGGTGTCACCGCTGGTGCACAAGTTGCCGTCATCACAAGGAAAACTGTTATTCTTGAAATAGCATAGACCGTCGTCCGAGTCGCAGGTGTCGGTCGTGCACTGCTTGCCGTCGTCGCAGACTTTGGGGGCGGAGCCGGCGCAGGTGCCGTCGACGCACTTATCGACCGTGGTGCACGGGTTGCCGTCATTGCACATGTCGCCGCCGGGGGTATGGCTACAGGAACCGTTGGCTGGGTTGCAGGCATCGATGGTGCAGGGCAACTTGTCGTCACAGTTCAGCGAGCCGTTGCCTTGGCAGGCGTCGCTACTGCACGAGTCATTGATTGTACACGGATTATTATCCGAACAGGCCCCGTTGCTCTTGGGCACATTCTTGCATTCCAGCTTTCCGCCGCTGGCTAGGCATTTGTCGGCGGTGCACACGTTGTTATCATTACATGTTTTCGCTTCCGTGGCCGCGGTGCAGGCGCAGGTCCATTGACCGTTCTTGCACACGCCACCGTTGCACGCTTCGCCTGCAGTACACTCATTTTTGTCGTCACATTGCGCTTTTGTGGGCGCGTACACGCACAGGCCATCGGCCGGATTGCACGAGTCGGAGGTGCAGCCGTTATTGTCGCTACACACCGAATTGGCGCCCGGTTGGCAACCGCCCGCCACGCAAGAGTCGCCGACAGTACACGCATTGTTGTCGCTGCACGCTCCGCTGATGGCAGCAAAAGAGCAAGTGCCGGTAGTCGGGTTGCAACTGTCGTTGGTGCAGACCGACGCGTCGTCGCACAGCGTGGCTTTGCCCGGTTGGCAACTGCCATTGGCGCAACTGTCACTGCTGGTACAGGCGTTGCCATCGCTGCACGGCCCGGTTTTGGCCGCGGCAGTGCAGGTGCCGCCGGTGGTGTCGCAGCTGTCGGTGGTGCAGATGTTGCCGTCGTCGCACACCTGAGCTGCCCCAGCCTTGCACGCCGCAGCGGCGCAGACATCGTTGAGAGTACACGGATTACCATCGCTACAGCTGCCGCTTTGGGCGGTCGTGGTACACTGCCCGCTTTGGGGATCACAGGCGTCCGCTGTGCACGGATTGCCGTCATCGCACGCTTTGGCTTGGCCTGGGGTGCAGCCCTTGCTTGCGCATAAGTCGATAGGCGTACAGGGATTAGTGTCGGCGTCGCAAGTCGCCTGATTGGCCAAGCCGACGCAGCCGGTCGCTGGATCGCACGAATCGTCGGTGCACGGATTCTTGTCGTCGCACACCTGTACGGTGCCCGCTGCACAACTGCCGACCTTGCATTGGTCACCGCTGGTGCACGCGTTGTTATCGGCGTTGCACGCCTTGCCATCGGCGACGGCGACCATCGAGCAACTGCCCAGTTTGTCGGCGCAGGTGTTCTTGGCGCAGCCGCTATCGGCACTGTCATCGCAGACTACCACCGTGGTCGGGTTGACCTTGCACGTCGGCGATGCATTGGACTTGTCGCAAAACAAAGTGCCATTGCACAGGCTGCCGTCCTCTTTGGCCGCGCAATCGGCGTTGGTGGTGCACTTGCAACTGGCAAGCGGGTCCCCGGTCGTGCACTTGCCATTGGCACAACTATCGCCAGTGGTGCACGGATTGCCGTCGTCGCAGTCACCGACACTATCGGAGTGACCGCAGCCGGCCTTGGCGTCGCAGGTGTCCTTGGTGCACGGCAAACCGTCGTCGCACAGAGAGGCCGACTGGTCGACACCGGTACAGTTGCTGTCTTTGCACTGATCCAAGGTGGTGCAAGCGTTGCTGTCGTCGCACAGGATAGTAGCGGGATTATGCAGGCAGCCGGTCTGCGAGTTGCAAGCGTCGTTGGTGCAAGGCTTCTTGTCGTCGCAATCCACAGCGGCGCCGGTGCACTGGCCGTCAGCGCAGGCGTCGCCGCTGGTGCAAGCGGTGCCATCGTCACACGGTTGGCTGTTCTTGGTGATTTTGCATTTGCCGCCATCGCACGATTCAGTGGTGCACGAATTGCTGTCGTTGCACACGACGACTTGACCTGATTGGCACTTGCCGGCTTTGCACAGATCGCCTTGGGTACACAGATTGCCGTCGTCGCACGGGGCGCTGGCGTCGGTGGCGGTGCAACCGTTGGCTAGGTTGCAGGCGTTGAGCGTACACGGGTTGGCGTCATCGCAGTTGACTACTTTACCGTTGCAAACGGAGTCGCCGTCGCAGACGTCTTCGTTGGTGCAGGCGTTGCCGTCATCGCAGCCGGTGCCAGCGTTCTTCTTGGCCGATACGCACTTGCCGCCGGTCGGCGCGCAGTACGCCTTGTAGCAAAAGTTGCTGTTGAAACAGGTTTTGGCCACTCCGGCGCAATTGCCGCCCTTGCAGATGTCGCCAAAACTGCACAGATCTTCGTCATCGCATGGACTGCCGTCGGCGGGATTGTGGGTGCAAATGCCGGCGCTGGGGCCGCTGGTGGCGCAGCCGTCCAAGGTGCAAGGATCCTTGTCATCACAATTTGTTGATTTTCCAGCGCATTTTCCGCCTGAACAACTATCCTCTTTGGTGCAAGCGTTGCCGTCGTCACAGGTGTCTTCGTCGGTCTGGCCATCGCAGTCATCGTCCAGGCCATTGCAACTATCCGCCGTGGCGGAGGTGGGCAAGCAAGCGCCGTCCACCACCGCGTCGATGGAGGCGTCGCTGTCGAGGGTGGATTGGTCGCTGCCGTCCACATCTGCGCCGCCGTCGCCGCTGCCGTTGCCGTTGCCGTCAGAATCAAGCGCGGTTTCCACTTCGGCCGCCGACACCACTTCGCTGTCGACTGCCGAACTCTGATCGGCGACGTCGGTCGCTGGGGTGTCAGTTTGCGATTGCGCCACGTCAAACGACAACTGAAACGCTTCAATGCGCGCCCTGACTTGCGCCTCGGTCATGAATTCGTCGAGGCAGCCAGTGGCATTGAACGCGATCACCATCGCCAGACCCACGCGGACAGCAGCGGCAGCGCTGCAGGGCATTTTGTCGAAAATTGCGCGCGACATCATGAGTTTCCGTGCTGGCATGTCAAGCAACGGCACCGCAAGTGCGCCACCGGCAGCAGTCGCAAGGCGGTGCCCTCAAGTGGCCAAAGCAGGCGCGCAGGAGCAAACAACGGGTTGAAACAGCATCCCATTGCGCCTTTGGCAGTATCAAAATCGCACCCCGACGCCGAAGGACTGCAGACCAATTGTGACATCAATGTCAGGGTCAGTGGCCGAACGATTGAGGCCGTGGCGGATAATCGTGGTGGTCGGCGCGGCCGGGCCACTGCGCTCCGCAAACAACTCCCACACTAACCAAGCGGCGCAGCCGGTTGCCAATACGCCGGTCGCGATTGCGGCATTTCGCATGGCCGTCGCCCGCGACACGTGCTCAAAATAAGCGTTACCATCCGACGAGTTATGCAGCTTGGCCTCCAGAGCCTTGGCCGCAGCGGCCTCAGACAGCGCAAACCCATACAGGCTAGCTGAGACTAACGTCATCCCAGCGGTCGTGCTTGCGGCTAGCGTTGGAAACGGTCGCGGTGCGGCGCGCTTGGCGTCTTCGGCGGCTTTTGCCAGCCTTACTTTGGCTTCCAGATCTTTGGCTTGGCGCTCTTTGGCCTCGGCGGCCGCCCGATCTTTGGCTTCTTGGTCCTTGGCCGCAGCGATCTTGGCCAAACGCTCGCGCTCTTGCGCCTCTTGAGCGGCGCGCACGGCCTGCTCTGCCTGTTTCTTGGCGTCGATGATCTTGCCGAGGCGCTCGATGCGGCTGTCTGCATCGGCGCGACCGGCTTGGTTGACGTCGGGTAGGGCATGGTAGGCGCGATACAACGCTAGGGCTTTTTCGATGTTGCCTGCTTCCTCGTAGGAGCGGGCGGCGTTGTAAATCAAGGTTGGCCGGTTGGCTAAGGTGTAGGCTTCCATAAAACGTTCGGCCGCTTGGGCGAATTCTTTCTGCTGAAACAGCAACTTGGCCTCGGTAGCAATGGCTTCAGCGCGCCGTTTTGCCGCCGGATCAGCGCCGTCGGCGGCAGCCATCGCCACTGCCCCGAACACTGCCCCGAACACCGGCCCGAACACTGCCCCGAACACTGGCCCGAACACTGGCCCGAACACTGGCCCGAACACTGGCCCAAACAGCTGCCCGAAAAACAGCACGGATGCGACGAGCAGCGCATTTCGCGCCGCTCTAAGCGTAGGCCAGCCAGCGTGAGTGGGCCTACCCGTCGCGCAATTTGGGACTGATTTGTGAGTTTCCGACTCAGACATCGGCCTAACAGTAGCACGGGTCGCGTACCGTGAAAATTCACAGCTGAACTGGCACTTAGACTTGGGCGACGAATTGCGCGCCTAATCCACTAGTTCGACCGCTGGGGCCACCAGCCGCGCTCGGCAATGGCCGCGCGTGGCGGATGCAGCGCCAACCAATGCAAGCCGACTTCAACTGGGATCGGCGAAGGATCCAGAGCCGCGAGCTCGGCTAGGCACACGGCCTGATGCGCAATCATGGCGTTTTCCATCCACGCCCGCGTCGGCAGCACCGCCTTGCCGCCGTCGGCAATCGCCAACACCTCGGCGGCTTGCGCGTCAAGTAGCTGCAGGCGCTGGCCAATTAGCGAACCTAGTGGTCCTGACACAGCCTGGGCGCGCGGCGTCATCCACACCAGCCACTCGCTATGTAGGCGCAGCTTGTGCATGTCGCGCCACGTCTGCGCCGCCAGCACGTTGTGCGTGCCCTCCCACGCCTCAGTCACCATGCAATCGCGGTACAGCCGACCCAGTGGCGTAAAATCTTCGATGGCGGCGTTGCCAGCCAGCACTTCCATGGCTTGGCGCACCATTTGGGTCGCGCGCACGCTGGTCCAGTACTTGTTCATGTTGATGCCAATGCGAACGGCCAGAGCGTGCTCACCGCTGTCGGCGCGGGCAGCCAGATCGATCGTGCTCGCCGATGCCGCTGACGCCTCGGCAAACAACTGGGCAATCGCTTGATCTACCGACGGAAAATCAGCGATTGTCGCCCCAAAGGCTTGCCGATGACGGGCAAAACCACTGGCTTCCCAGTAGGCGCGCCACATGACGCCCGCACAGGCCATCGCGTTGAAAACACGTGAAGTGTTCAAAACGATCTCGACGGCGTTGGCAAACCCGCGGTCGATGGCCCCTAATTGCCAGCCGTGCGCACCTTGCCAATCTACTTCGCCTGACGCCATGGCCCGAGTGCCCAACTTGTGCTTAAGTCTTCGTATTGAAAAGTGATTTACCGGATCTGGAGGCGTACCACCCTGATGCGCCAAGGCCTTGGCCACGACGGCGCCGTCAGCCGGCAGATCGTGCGGGACCAAAAACAGGCCCAAGCCACGGGTCCCTTCAGGCGCGCCTGCAGGCCGAGCGGTCAACACGTAAAGCGGTGAATCAATCACCGAGCAGAACCACTTTTCGCCGGTTAACGCCCACAGCGCTGGCTGATCCGCGGTCTCTGGTTGCAGCAGCTGCGCCGCCGTGGCATTGGCGCCCACATCGCTACCACCTTGAATTTCGGTCAAAAACTGCGAGCCGTGCAGGCGCGTGGCGTACTGGGGATCGGTCAGCCCAGGCAGCAACTGGCGTTGCAACTGGGGATGCCCAACTTGTTGAATCGACTTGATCAGGCCTGCTGTACACGCCAACGGACACGTGTGTCCACCCTCGCCATGGTGGGCGGTCAGGATCATCAAGGCCGCTTGCTCGGCGGCTCGACCGCGCTGGCCCGTCAACGCCATTACACCAGAACCATAAATAATTTTGCCCAGTTCGTGGTACGAGCCATCAAATCGCACCCGCTCATGGCGGCGCCCCAACGCATCGAAACGCTCTAGAGTCGGCAAATAGGGGTCGTGTGAACAGCGATGCACCAGCGGTTCCGCGGCAGCGATGCGCTGACCGTAGTCGCGCAGTCGATCCTCAAGTTCAGTGTCGTCTGGCGGCGAGTGCAGGCCAACCAGTGCGCGCAACACACTGTTGTCCCAGTACCAATTGCCAGCGTCGGCGTCGCGCCAGGCGATTAGGCGTTGCCGACCGCGGTCGATGTTGGTTGGCTGCACTGCTGGCGATTGGGGCGGCATAGCTACCTTGACGACTGCCGCGAGGGGCGGACGCCGGATTGTAGGGGCAGTTGACTGCGTTTTGACAAGCCGAGTTACTCAGCCGCAGGTTTCGCACGCCGCACCGTAACCATTTAATAATACAGGTGATTATTTGCAACCAGCGAAAATGCTTGACAACTGTCTAGCAGCAGGTAGATCGATCGCTACGCGGCGTAGCTGCACGCGGCGGCCCAAAGCGGGCAAAGGCAAAGGCGTTTGAAGGTCGAACCCATCGACTCCCTTGATAGTTATCGACTCCTCAATGGGGTGGCCGTCGATTTGCGGGTGGCGACACCGGCGGCTCGCCAGTTTTTGGCCGATTTGGCGCTGCGGCTCGCTCAAGGTGAAGGATATACAGAGCTTTTACTGCGTGTGCAGCGCCCCGATTCGCCACTATACGAAGGTCAAAGCCCGTTGGCGCCAGCTGCCCTCGATCTGGCTGCCCTGCGCGCGGCGCGCGACATGGTGTATCGCGCCGGGGTAGCGGAAGGTCACATTGCGACCGCGTCGACCGACAACGTGCTGCGGATGTTGCCGACGGGCTCGCGCTTGGCAGGGTTAGCAGGGGGTGGCGGTCGCGACGGCAAACTGACAACCGAGCCCATCGTTACAGTCGGCGAAGCGATGGAAATTCTTGATATTACTCGGCAAGCCGTGATCAACGCCGTACGAGCCGGCCGCATTCGCGGTGAACAACACGGCAAGCTGTGGGTGCTGGCCCGCGAGGACGTCCTGCGCTACCGCATGGCCCGCGACGACAGGCGCTTGGCGCGTCAGGTCGGCTAAAACGCGTAGTGAACGGGGTAGTGCCGACCCAAGAGCCTGTCGGAAATCAAACGCATTTTGAATGTCTATCCGGTTATACACAATGAACCCACATACGATCCGACAGTCTCCTAGCCATTCAGATATTCTCAACTGTCCAAGAACTGCCCGGAGAACTGGCCCAATCAAATTCGTGCAGTTTCAGATAGTTGCCGCGGTCTAGCCAGACGGCGCTAGGAGCGAGTCGGAATACACCGGCAGGCTCCTAGCCGCCCCAATTCACCACCGGAATCACCTCGAACCCCGATTTCGGATGCAAATCAAAGAGAAGCGAAGCCCAATGGGCGCGGATCAAGAAATCAGTCCTGCGAACTGATTTGCCGCGCCACGGAAACGGCCTTTCAGGGCCGTTGAGCACCAGCCAAGCACGGAGCTGGGGACTGGAGTGCGGACGCAGAGTTGCGCCGAAAGCGGGGAATCGCAGTCGCCTGCGCGTATGACTCGGCACCAACAACCATGTACACTTGCCAGCGCGTTGCCGCCCCTTGCAGCGCCGTGCGTGATAACCTCATGACAAAACAATTGTTAACTGCCCGCATTGCTCTTAATGCCCATGCAAAATCAAGTCGATTTTGCGCTCCGGCCCATTGCTTGTTGGGTGGGTCGCTAACTCGCGGCTTTGCCAGCCGACTGTGCGCTCCGTTCCAAACGCGGATCGATCGAGTTATTCTTACACGAGCCCTTATTTTCGGCGCAACAGCCCTTGGCATCGTGGCCATCGCTGGCGGCTGGCCAGTCGAAGTCGCGGCGGCGGGCAAAAAGCCCTTCAAGCAAACGCCCGCGCTTTTGATTAAGCAAATCATCGCGCTATCGCCGAGCAAGGATCGCGACGCCGCTGTCGATGACCTGCTGGAGTACGGCGAAGCGGCGTGGCCAGAAGTGCGCGCGGCTCTGGATGCGCTCCTTGCCAGCCCCAATGGCGAAGACGTCATCGTCGATGTGTTGCTCGGTTTTGGGGCCACTGCTTGGGACGAAATCTTGGCCCGCACCCCCAAAATGGCCGATGGCCGCGCGCTGCGGGTAGCCCGGCAAGTGCTGCGGTTTGCCGCTGATGACCGTCAAGCCCAACTTTTGGAGTTGCTCCTGGTCCGTACCGACGAACCAGTCCTGCTGTTGGCTTTACCAGAGTTAGTGGGGCGCAATCGGCCCTCCGTGCTGCCGCGCTTGATCGAATTGGTCGACGATCAGCGCACCGGTGTGCGCAATTTTGCCATAGACACGCTGGTCGCCAAAAAGCACACTCCGGCGCTGCCGGCGTTGGTGCGGCGCTTGGGAGCGGAACGGTTGCGCCCGACTGCCGAAAACCTGACACTACGGACCAAACTCATCAATGCTGTCGCGCATATTGGCGCCGATACCGACGCGCCCGTGCCGCCGCTGATGGAGGCCCTAGAGCTTGCGGACCAGCGCGAAGCCGTGCTCGACGCCTTGCAAGTGGTCGGGGCGCCGTCGGTGCGGGCAGCCGCGTATTTGCTGCAAACCGCGGAGCGCAGTCGCATTGAGTCCGCCTTGATTGTGCTCAGTCATTTGCGGATTCAGGCGGCGCCCGAACTGGTGCCGATCCTGGCCAATGCCCGCGACGACACCACGCGCGCCCTGATTGCGGACGTGCTGGCGTTGCTGGCGGTGCCGGAGGTCCGCGTCGAAGTGTTACGGTTGGTACGCGAGCGCAAATTTCCCGATCTCAAACAGGGACTGCTGCTGGCTTTGACGCTGTATGACGGTCAAGTGCGTCAATTGTTGCTGGAATTGCTGGCTGACCGCGATCCATCTACCCGCCTGATGGCGTTGGACTTGGTGTGGCGCTTGGCGGATCCAGAGACGTGGCCGGCGCTGCGCTTGCTGGCTACCCGCGACGACGATGTGCGTGTTCGCATCATGGGGATGCGGGCGATGGTCGGGGTCGGCGATCCAAAAGGCGTCGATTATATGCGCAAATTGGCGGTGGTGAACAATGTCGACGAGCGTCTGGAAGTGCTGAAAACGCTCGGCCGCATCGACGATTGGAGCGGCGCCCAAGTTTTGGCCACTCAACTGTCTGATCCCAATGATGAAATTTTTCGCGCCGCCCTGAACAGCCTGAAACGGCTGACTTTTCACAGTGGGCCGCGCCGCGAAGCAGAATGGCTGGGGTGGCTGGAAGCGGAAAAACAACGCAAACCGGAGGCCTTTGAAGAAACCGAGGCCGTGTTGCACCGCTTTAGCGCCGACGGCCGTGAGATGGGTTGGCTGTCCGCTGGCGATGAGGATGACAAGACGATTGTGGTGGTCGCCGGCGCTCCGTATCGCGATGCCACCCACTTAGCGCCGCATGTGTGGCGGTTGGCCGGCAGCTACCATGTGGTGCTGCTCCAGCGCGGAATCAGCCCCTACACCGCGGCGACCCTGTCCGAGTCCGTGCTGGGTCAAGAATTGACTAACCTGCTGCAGGCGCTTGGCAAAAAACAGGTGGCGCTGCTCGGCGATTGGACGACGGCTCACTTTGTGCTCCGGTACGCCAACGAGCATCCGACGCAGGTGGCGGCGGTGATCCTGCACGGCGGGCCGTGGCCGACGCGGCAAGCAATTGCCAATCTTCCCGCTGAGATTGGCGCCGCGATGCCCCAACCGTGGCTGCAGGACTCGCAGTGGGCCATCCAGCAACACAGCCTGCTGGTTCCGGCAGTGCAGCAAAAAGTGTTGTCACGCGCACTGTTGTCCGCAATCTTGGGCGACCCGGAATTTGGCCGTGCGGTTCGACCTAGCCAGCTGTTTGACGACGGTTTTGCCTTGGAAGCCCGCGACCGCGCCATTGCCGACGCCGCGACCTATGATCCCGCCAAAGCGCAAGTGCCGATGTTGGTTCTGCATGGCACCAAGGCGCCGTGGTCGCAGTCGTCGATGCAGACCATCGAAAAGTTGCCGGCAGGGGTACGCAAGCAGCTCAAGTTGGTGCGGATGGAAGGCTGCGGAGCGATGCCATTGGTCGAACAGCCTGACGCTGCGGTGACGGCAGTTAAAGAGTTCTTGCGCTAGAAAACCGCGCCAAGCAAATGTGTTTCGCGTTTCGTTGATTGTTTAGGGCTCGTAAATGAATAAATCATTCATTTAGCGTGCCCGTTTGCTTGCTGCGTGGGTCGCGAGCGAACGCCCGGAGGCGCTGAGCCGGGCCATTTTCGCGGTCATTAAAGGGCCCAAGTAAGAATTAATCGATGGATCCGGGATGGGAACGGAGCGTCGAGTCGGCTTGCAAAGCCGCCAGTTAGCGACCCCCCAAGCAAGCAATGGGTCGGACGGCAAAATCGACTTGATTTTGCCCGAGCCCTGGCGGACGCAACTGGGAACCGCGGCGCCGACAGCGCTGACTTGCTTCGACGGTTGCCGCCTGCTCCAAGCATGGTGGGCTCAAAGCGGGCAATGGTGGTCACATCGCTTTGAACTGGCAGCCCGAGGCGGAATCGCCTACGCTGTGGGCGTGCTGTTAGCGTCGATTTGGACGCGACGACGCGATTTGCCTATGGGAGCGTGCATGAACTCCGGCTATAAACCGTTTAGATTACTGATTGTTTTCGCCACACTGCTTGGTTTCGCCACCCTGCTTGGTTTCGCCGCCTGCACTGGCGCCGACGTGGGCCTCGTCAATGCCGGTGTCCCGCTCGCTGGGGTCGACGCTTCGTCCGAAGTCACCCAAGTCACCGCTGGACCGCAGCCCGTGTGCCTAGTCGACTCGGACTGTGCGGCGTTGGCTGGCGGACCGTGTACCTTGGCATTGTGCGAACCGCAATCAAAACGCTGCGTTGTTGTGCCGCGACCGGACTTTGCGGTCTGTGACGACGCCCTGCCCTGCAGCGCCGAATCGATGTGCCAAACCGGCGTGTGCAAAGCGAGCAAGACGACCGACTGCACCGACAATAACCCTTGCACTGCGGATGTTTGCGCGCCGGCCGCTGGCTGCATTCATACTCCCGCCCTGTTAGCGGCGTGCAGCGATGGCAACCCGTGTACGTTGGGTGACCATTGCGAAGCCGGAGCGTGTTTGGCCGCGACGAATGCTTGCGTATGTCAGTCCGATGCCGATTGCACACCATTTTCCACAGATTTGTGTGCGGGTCCGCTGCAGTGCTCGCAAGGTGAATGCAAGGCCAATCCAGCGGCCAAAACCGAGTGCACCGATAGCAATCCCTGTACCGTCGACGGTTGCGACCCCAAAACCGGGGCTTGCAAGCACAGCGCCGGCCCCAGTGGCGTGCCGTGCGACGACGGCGACGTCTGTACGCTCAGTGAAACCTGCCAAGGCTTGAGCTGCAAAGGTGGCAGCTTTATCGCGTGCTCGACCGCGGTCGGCGCCTGTCCGACGACGTGTGACTCCAAGCTGGGCTGCACGGCGAGCACTGCCAGTGGCCAGACCTGCGACGACGGCAATTCGTGTACCGGCGGCGATACTTGCATTCAAGGTGCCTGCGTGGGCAAGCCGACTTGCGGCTGCCAACTCGCCAGCGACTGTACCGGGGTCGCCGCACCGGTCTGTGCCGGAGAAATCGCTTGCGTAGCCGGAGCGTGCCAGATCGATGTGGGCAAAGCATTACCGTGCGCCCTGACCGACGTCGGCGCCTGTGAAGTCGCGGTGTGTGTAGCCACTGGATGCGTCAAGGTCAAAGTACCGAACGGCACAGCCTGCGCGGACGGCGATGCGTGCACCCTAGTCGACGCCTGTAGCGCCAACCTCTGCAAGGGCAGCCAATTCGCCAATTGCGACGACAACAACCCGTGTACTTTAGATAATTGCGTTTCGGCCACTGGATGCGGTCATACTGCCGCCCAGAATGGCTTGACTTGCGACGACGGCAATCTATGCAGCAGCGCAGAAGCCTGTGCAGCCGGCGTATGTGGCGGTGGCAAAGGCAATTGCGACGACAACGACAGCTGTACCTTGGACATCTGCGACCCGACTAACGGCGGGTGTACCCACATCGCCACCGGCAACGGCACCTCGTGCGCAGACGGCGACGACTGTACTCTGGGCGGCGCCTGCGCCAATGGCAAGTGTATACCCGCCCAAATCCTCGATTGCGACGATGTCAATCCGTGTACCGTCGATACTTGTGTGACTAACGGTTGCGCCCACGCGGCCATGGCCGATAGCCCGACCATCGTGTGTAGCGACGGCAACGCCTGCACGGTAGCCGACGGCTGCGCTTCTGGAAAATGTGTAGGAAAATCAGGCGGTTGTGAGTGTGAAGTCAGCAAGGACTGTGCCGGCAAAGAGGACGCCAATTTGTGCAACGGCACGCTCATTTGCGTGGCCACTAAGTGCGAAATCGACGCCGCGACGGTGGTCAGTTGCAGCCTGTCCGACAATCCGTGCGTGGCTATTGCCTGCCAGCCGAATGTGGGCTTGTGCATGCAAGTGCCGATGCCGGTAGATGTTTCTCCGCCAGCTTGCACCGACGGCAACACTTGCACCGTCGCCGACAAATGCGGGATCGGCGGAGTGTGCTTACCCGGCCCCGCGCAACTGTGCGATGACAGCAATGTGTGCACTTCAGATGCGTGCGATCCGGTCAAGGGTTGCGTGTACTTGCCCTACGCTGCCACCGAAGTGTCTCAGTGTGACGACGGCAACCCGTGCACCTTTGGCGACGTGTGCAACAGCGGCCAGTGCACCGCCGGCAAAAACGTGTGCGAGTGCCTCACCGACCTCGATTGCGGCATCAAAGACGACGGCAATACCTGCGACGGCAGCTTGGTGTGCAAGCAGGGCGCCTGTATCAATGACGGCAAAGCGGTGGTCTGCGCTCCTGCGGCCAGCGCTTGCGTCACCAGCATGTGCGACCCCAAATCAGGCTTGTGTGTCAGCTTTGCCGCACCGGAGGGGACTTTGTGCAGCAATTCTGGCAGTTGCACAACCGGTGGCGCTTGTAAGCAAGGCGCGTGCCAAGGTGCGGTCGTGAGTGGCTGCGAAGATAGCAATCCTTGTACCAAGGATAGTTGCGAGCCGAGTGGCTGCGTTCACAGCGTTGCGGTCGGCTCCATTTGCGATGACGGCAACACCTGCACCAGCGGCGAGGCGTGCAACGCGGGCGGCACCTGCGGCGGCGGCACCAATGTGTGCACCTGCAAGAGCGATGCGGACTGCGTGGCCTTTGATGACGGCAACTTATGCAACGGAGTGTTTGCGTGCCAAGGCAATCAGTGCCAACCCAAAGTTGGCTCCGTCGTCGTGTGCGGTAAGGCTGGCGACGGGCCGTGCGGAACCAACAGTTGCGCCGTCAAATTAGGCACTTGTGCCATGGTGTTGCAGCCCGACGGCACCGCCTGCAGTGACGGCGACGCCTGCACTCAATCGGAGGCCTGTGGCAAAGGCAGCTGCGCCGGCGGTTCGGCGCTCAGTTGCGACGATGGCGTCGTCTGCACCGCCGACGCCTGCAGCCCGATCGGTGGCTGCAGCCACACCAACACCAAGGTCGGCTGCGACGACGGCAACCCGTGCACCACCACCGACGCGTGCACCGACGGCAAATGCGTAGGAACGGGCGCCTGCGAGTGTAAAGGCGACAGCGACTGCAAAAACGACGACAACCTGTGCAATGGCGTAGTCAAATGCGCCAATTTCGTATGCCAGACCGACCCCAAAACGGTGGTCACTTGCAGTACAGGCCCGTCCAGCAGCTGTGCGCTGAACGCCTGCGAACCCAAAACCGGCGTATGCGGATTGACGCCGGTACCTGACGGCACCCAATGCAACGACAGCAGCATCTGCACCGGCAAGGACCAGTGCGTAAGTGGCACTTGCAAGGGCACCGCAGCCGATTGCGACGACAAAAACGTGTGCACGACCGACAGTTGCGATGCCAACGCCGGTTGCACCAACACCGCCAATGCGATCGGCTGCGACGATGGCAATGCCTGCAGCGCGCCCGACACCTGCAACAAGGGCGGTTGCGCCCCCGGACCCAACGTGTGCGGCCTGTGCAAGATCGACAGCGACTGCAAAGACGACGGCGACTTGTGCAACGGCACTTTGCAGTGCAACAACGGTCAGTGCATCAGCAAACCGAACAGCACGGTCGTCTGTCCTGCGGGCGATGCCTGCACCACCATTGCCTGCCAAGCCAGCAGCGGCCAGTGCCTCAAAGCGACCAAACCTGACGGCCAGGGCTGCGATGACGGCAGCGCGTGCACCGGCAGTTCGGCGTGTTTTGGCGGCCAGTGCGTGGGCTCTAGTCCGCTGAACTGCGACGATAAAAACGTGTGCACCCTGAACAGTTGCGACGGCAAGATCGGCTGCACAACCACGCCCATCGCTGGCGCTTGCGACGACGGCAACGCCTGTACCATCGGCGATGCGTGCTCGGCGGGCGGCCAGTGCGTGGCGGGCGTCAACCAGTGCCAGTGCACCAGCGATGGCGAATGCGGCAAGTTTGAGGACGGCGACTTGTGCAACGGCACGCTGATATGCACCGCTAACAAGTGCGTGGTCAAGGCTGGCACTACCGTTGCGTGCACCGATGGCGGCGCCTGCGCCACCAACACCTGCGAAGCCAAAACGGGCCAATGCGTCACCAAGGCCAAAGTCAACGGCACCACTTGTGACGACAAGACGTTGTGCACCAGCGGCGACGCCTGCCAAAACGGCCTGTGCAGCGGCGCCGCGCTCAACTGCACCGATAACAACGTGTGTACGCAAGACAATTGCGACGCCAGCCAAGGCTGCACTCACCCGCCCAGCCCGGCAGGCACCGGCTGCGACGACGGCAACAAGTGCACCGGCGCTGATGCCTGCCAAAGCGGAGTCTGCACCGGCGGCGCCAACACCTGCCAATGCACTACCACCGCCGATTGCGCCAAAGTGGAAGACGGCAACGTCTGCAACGGCACCCTGGTGTGCTCCAACAACGCCTGCGTTATCGATGCCAAGACCATCGTAACCTGCGCGGCCACCGGCAAGGCGTGCAGCACCAGCACCTGTGCCCCCGCCACTGGCCAATGCGTGGTCAGCAACGCCGGCGACGGCACTCCCTGCGGCGGCGCTGAACTGTGCGGTGGTGTTGGCAAATGCGTGGTCGGGGTCTGTTCTGGGCCCAATGGCTGCAGCGACGACGGCAATCCGTGTACGACTGCCGCCTGCAGTTCCACCGGCACCTGCTCGCAAACCAACTCCAGCGGCAGCTGCGACGACGGCAACGTGTGTACTGTCGGCGACGCCTGCAGTGCCGGCGCGTGCAAATCCGGCGCCAACCAGTGCCAGTGCAAAGTGGACGCCGACTGCGCCGCCTTGGACAACGGCAACGCCTGCGACGGCGTGCTGATGTGCAGCAACAGCCTGTGCGTGCCCAAACCCAACTCAGTAGTGGTGTGCGCGCCGTCAGCTGGCACCTGCCAAAACAACCAATGCAACCCACAAACAGGCGTCTGCGCGCTGGCCAGCAAGGCCAATGGCACCCCGTGTGACGACAGCGACGCCTGCACCACCAGCGGTCAGTGCTTTGGCGGCGCCTGCTTGGTCGGGCAAACCGCATGCAATGACAATAACTCATGCACTTCGGATAGTTGCAATACCAAAACTGGTTGTGTGTACGTCAAGTTAGGCGGATTTAACCCGCCGACGACCTGCAACGACGGCAACCCGTGCACCCCGATCGATATCTGCCAAAATGGGGTGTGCCAAGGGCCGTTCAACAATTGTTTCTGCCAAAACGACAGTCAATGTCAGCAGGACAACAACCTGTGCAACGGCAGCAACAGCTGCCAGGGCGGCACCTGTAAGGTCAAACCGGGCAGCGTCGTGGTCTGCGATGCGACCAAAGACACCGCGTGCTTGGCCAGTTCGTGCCAAAACCTCAGCGGCCAATGCCTGTTACTGCCCAAACCAGCCGGGACGAGCTGCACCGACGGCAATACCTGCACCGGCGGAGACGTCTGTTCGGCAGGAACGTGCATCGGCGTGCCCGCCAATTGCGACGACGGCGTTGCCTGCACCCTAGACAGTTGTGACCCCAAGACCGGCTGCACCCACAGCGGCCAGGGCGCCCTATGCAACGACAATAACGTTTGTACTACGGACAGTTGCGATGTGGTGGCCGGCTGCTTGACTCAACCGGCGCTCGGCCAAAAATGCGACGATGGCAGCGCCTGCACCAGCGGTGACGTGTGCGGCGTCAGCGGCGGCAAACCGGCGTGCGTCGGCGGGGCCAGCCTCCCCTGCAACGACAACAATGCTTGCACCCAAGACAGTTGCGACGCAAAATTAGGCTGTGTATTCAAGTCACTGGATGGGCAGATTTGCTCGGACAACAACGCGTGTACCGGCCCCGATGCCTGTGCAGCCAGCGCCTGCAATGGCACTGCGGTCGTGTGCACCGACAGCAATCCGTGTACGACCGATTCGTGCGACCCCGTTAAGGGCTGCCAGTTTGTGCAAAACGGCAACAATTGCAACGATAACAACGCGTGCACCACCGGCGATTCCTGCGTGGTTGGCCAGTGCATCGGCGCCGGCAAGGTCAACTGCGACGACGCCAACCCCTGTACCTCCGACTCTTGCGCCGCACTGACCGGTTGCAGCAACACCGCGGTCACCGGCGCCTGCAACGACGGCAACCAGTGCACCAGCAGCGATGCCTGCGTCAACAAACAATGCACGGGCACCGCCAAGATCTGCGACGACGGCAACGACTGCACCACCGACTCCTGCGCCAGTGCGTCCGGCACCTGCGCGTTTGCGCCCAACACCAATGCCTGCAGCGACGGCAATAGCTGTACTACCGAAGCCTGCAACGCGGGTGTTTGCAAAATAACCCCAAAGAACTGTTCCGACGGCATCGCCTGCACGGTGGACGCCTGCGAACCTGCCACCGGCGCTTGCACCCACATCTCGCCCACTGGGTTCAAAAAGAACTTTGATGACGGCACAGTGTCACCTTTGGAGCTGACCAATCCGCATCCAGTCATGAAGTGGGCGATCGACAATTCGCAGTCCAAATCGCCTTCGCAGTCGCTGTATTTTGGTTTCATCAATCCTTTCAATGGGCAACACAGCTACAATTTGCCGCAATTGCAGGCAGCCATCACGGGGACGGCGTCGCTCGCCAATCAGGCGATCCCGGCTGGAGTGTCGAACGCCGCCTTCACCGCCAACGTGTTCTTTGCCAAGGCGGTCGGCGAAACGCCGTCGTGCGCGACCGATCGCATTGAATTCCGCGTTAATGGCCAAATGATCAGCCAAATGTGCGTGTTGACGGCCGGATTTGTGCCGGTGAGCGTGCCGCTGACGCAGTTCTTGGGCCAAACCGTCAAGATCGACATGGTGTTCATCGCCAACACCAGCCAGAACAATGGCCAAGGGGCCTGGATCGACGACTTGGCCGTGGGGTGGACATGTCCATGAACATAATCTTGTTTTGTTTCATTGCCTTAGAGGGCTTATTCAAAAAACGCCTACTGCGGTTCAGGATGCGTCCCGGCATGCTGCGTTGGCGATTGTCTTGCTCCCTGCAACGCACTGCGAGTGCGTTTCGGTCGTCAGGCAACCGCCGCCTTGCCTTCCGGGCGCCTCCTGAACCTCGCAACGGCATATTTAAATACACCCTCTTAATCGTCGCCGTTTTCGGACCGATCGGTTGCGCGGCCACTGAAAACTCGCCGATGTCCATGGCTCAACCGGACGGCGACAGTTGGGTGCGCGTGGGCGGCGGCGATGGGAATGCACCGGCGCTGCGCAGCGAAACAACGGCCGCCAAAATCGACGATGGGAGCCCGACAGACTTCAGCGTGCCTGCACCCCCCAGCACAGGTTCGGGTCTAGGTCTGGTGCTGTCTGGCGCGTTAAATGCTAATAAGTTTAGAGCATTGGTAATGAGCGGCGCCTTGCCTGGGCCCGAAGATCTGCCGATGGAGGGTTGGCTCAACGAGCACGATTCGGCGCTGCCGCCAGCCGCGCCAGAACGGCCGGTCGATTTGCACGCGCTGGCGTCGATCGTCGCTGAAAAGGGCGAAGATCCTGAGATCTTGCTGCAAATTGGCTTCAATACCGCGGCATCGTTGCAAGCACTGCAGCCCAAGATCGACTTGGTCATCGCTATTGATCGATCGGCGTCGCTGGGTCAGGCCACACTGGCAAGCATCGTGTCTGGTGTGTTGGATGTAGCGGACAGCCTGCCTGCCCAGAGTTCGCTAGCGGTGCTGGCGATTGATACGGGCGCCGAAGAATTGTTTGCCGCGCAACCTTACACTGGCGCCCTGCGCAGTCAACTAGCTGCCAATTTGACCGATCTGAAAGCCCAAGGCGGCACCGATTTGTATGTTGGGCTCGACACCAGCATCAAGTATTTCAAAAAAATCAAGAGTGCCGCCAAGCAACAGCGAATCTTATTGGTGACGGATGGCGCGGCGACCGCTGGCGAGCACGGCCCGGCGGATTTTGTCGATTTGGGCAAAAAAGGCGGCATATCCATCTCGACGATCGGCGTGGGCCTGCAGGCCAACTCGCAACTGCTTGGTAATTTGGCAAAACTTACTCAAGGAACCTACTATGAGGCCCCCGATTTGCCGAGCCTGCAAAAGGCTTTTGGCCAAGATTTGATGACGCTGCTGGTGCCAGTCGCTTCGAAACTGACGGTGACGCTTGAATTGCCGGCCGGTTGGGGGGTGCGCGATTCATTTGGCCTGCCCGTGGACCAATTTGGGACGGTGCTGCTTTTGGGCAAAGCCAGTGTGGCGGTTTCTGGCGACGTGATGGCGACGGTTGACGCAGCTGCTCCAGTGGATCAAAGCGGCAGCGCGGCCGACAGTGCGGTGCAATCGCCAGAGCCGACCACGCTGCTTGGTCAGTTGTTTCCGTCCCAGCGCAATGGCTTGGTGGCGATACGCCTGCAGCCGCCGACGACGTTGGCGGTCGAACAAGCGCTGGCGCTGACGCTGGCCAAAGCCAAGTGGAGCTATACGCTGACGGCGTCGGGCGAGTCGAAGCAGCATGAAAAACTTGTGGATGTGGATGGACTTTTTGCGATTCCGGATGGCGGATGGGAACACTATTCGCATCCGGTGGCGCGCCGCACCGCAGCCATTGTCCGCGCCGGCGAGGCGATGAAGTCGGCGTGCGCGCTGGCCAAAAACGGCGCTAAGGTGACCGCCAGTCAAGTCCTCAATTCTGCTATCGCATTTGCCCACCGTATGCAGGACGAAGTGGACAAGGCCAATGTCGATTCCGCAGGGGCGATCGATGACGCCTTGATCCTTCTGGCAAAACTAGCTTCCACCATTGCCGCCAAATCGTGACCGTGATTGTGCATGTTCCGAGCTAGAGAGCCGATCAACTAGGATTTGCTCGGCGTCTCAGTGCTTGCTTTGTGGGTCGCGAGCCTGCGGCACTTATTCAGTGGCCTGCGGGTTGGCGTCAGGCCGCTCCGTTTTGTTTGGGAATTCGTTGAGGTTCGGCGTTAATTGGTCGGGTCTCTAGAGAGCCGATCAACTAAGATTTGCTCGGCGTCTCAGTGCTTGCTTTGTGGGTCGCGAGCCTGCGCCCCAGGGCGTCAGGCCGCTCCGTTTTGTTTGGGAATTCGTTGAGGTTCGGCGGTAATTGGTCGGGTCTGGTCTCTAGTCGTGCTTGCGCAACATGGCTTGTTTCCGCTACCGTACCTGCCCTTGTGCTCCGTCCTGCTGGGAGAAGCACGCTATCACATCCTCGCTTTATCCGGTTGAAATTCCTTGTCTTTATCTCCAAGCCCACGGTCAGTAACGTGCTGAACACCGAAGAATCGCTGTCCAATAGGAGCAATCGCCCATGACTCTCGCCCTTCGCCGTCTTTTGTCCTGCGTTGCCGCTGTTGCGCTGACCAGCGTTGCTTCTACCGCTTTTGCTGAGCCGGATGCGGGCACAGCTGACGACGCCACCGCCACGGTTGCCGACGCCGGGTCGACCAGCGACGCTGTAGCGACGCCAGCGGACGTCACCGCTGCGGATGCGCCTGCGCCAGCCGACACTGCTGCCGACACGGCAACAGACACCGGCCCCGACGCCGTCAGCACGCCCGATGCGGTCTCGCAGACCGATGTCGCTCCCACGGATACGGGCCCGACCAGCTTCAACGAGAATCCGTGCTGGGACGCGAAATGCGTCAAAGAAACAAATGCTTGCAAGAATGACAAAGTCTGCTCGGCGTTTGTTGCCTGCAAAGGCGTGGCAGAATGCATTCAAAAGATCGTGACGACCAAGGCCATCGATGACGCCCTCAAAGCGGTCATGAAGCCCTTGGAGGCCTGCGGCTGGAAGGCGTGCGCCGATCCCAATGCCGGCACCTGCAAAGGCAATTGCGGCAAATACTTAGGCGCGACTGCCAAGTGCAACTGTGACGACGCCTGCGTGCAATACAACGATTGCTGCGCCGATCTCAAAGAAGTCTGCGGGGATAACGAGGCCTCGTGCGCAAATGCTTGCGGCGGCAAAGGTAAGTTCAAGGACGGCAAAGAAGGCGCGTGCTACTGCGATGACGAATGTGACGGCAGCGGCGATTGTTGCAAAGACAAGGCCCAATTCTGCCCCAGTGGCGGCGGCGGCGATACCAGCACCACCACGGACGCGGGTACGTGCGCGCCAAACTGCGCCGGCAAGCTGTGCGGCGACGACGACGGTTGTGGCGGTCAATGCGGCGGCAAGTGCGCCAACGCTACGGACTTTTGCACCACCGACCCGGCCACCAAGAAGAAGGCGTGCAAGGCCATTGGCGGCGGCGGCGCCGACACCGCAAATGCAGGCGACACCAGCACCGGCGGTGGCGCAGATTCGGTCGCCGCTGGATTGGCCGATAGCGGCCCGGACTCCGCCAAGGCTGAAGCCGCCGGCACCACCGGCACCACCGGAACGAGCAACTCCAGCGGTAGCACTTCTAGCTCCTCGGGTTGCACCTCCGGCAGCAGCAGCGGCAATGCCAGCTGGCTGGTCAGCCTATTGGCCTTGGTAGGCGCACTGGCCTTGCGTCGGCGTTTCGCCTAGAGAGCCGAACAAATGAGATTTGCTCGGCGTCTCAGTGCTTGCTTTGTGGGTCGCGAGCCTGCGGCACTTATTCAGGGGCCTGCGGGTTGGCGTCAGGCCGCTCCGTTTTGTTTGGGAATTCTTTGAGCTTCGGCGTTAATTGGTCGGGTCTCTAGGAGCGAGTGGGAATACTCCGACACGCTCCTAGCCGCAGCGAAGGTTGAATGACCCCGCACCATGATTGACCTTTCGCGATGATTGACCGGCTCGGTGGGCTTGAAGGTCTGCGACCAATCGTCGCCGATTTTGTCGGTCGGCTGTGCCGCGACACCATGATTGGCTTTCATTTTCGCGATGTCGATCAGGACCGCTTGGTTGAACTGGAACTGCAATTCGCCGCGCAAATGCTCGGTGCCGATGTGGTCTACCAAGGGCGACCGATTGCGGCTGCCCACGCTCGCCATCCGATCAGCGACGGCCAGTTTGCGCGCCGGACCACCGTGTTGCGGCAGACCTTGGCCGACCATCAAGTGCCCGCTGACATTGTGAAAGTGTGGCTGGAGCACACCGAGAGCCTGCGCACGGCGGTGTTAGGCAATGCGGTGCTGCGGCATGGCGGCGGGCCGTGCGACCATCCGGGTTACGGCGCGCTGGTCACCGAAGTCGGCGCCGATGGTCAGACCATTGGCCAAACGCCGGACAAGTAGCGTTTGTGCTCGCTCGCAACCCTGCGCGACTGTACGCAGAACTGAGCCTTAGGATGTGTCCTTAAATGACTCGATCGACTCGCGCAACACTGGAGCGGCGAGTCGCCCTTTGAGGCCGCGAGCTTAGCGACCCACAAAGCAAGCAAATGGAACCAGTCTCAGAATGACCCACTCTGGGACAGTTCCTTATGCACAAGTTTGGGCGGCTAGGAGCGTGTCGGAGTATTCCGACTCGCTCCTAGCGCCGTCTGGCTAGACGGCGGCAACTGTCCGAAACTGCACGGATTCACTCGGGGCAGTTCTCGGACAGTTGAGAATAGTTGACTGGCTAGGAGACTGTCGGATCGTAATAGAT